>PLXG01000364.1 GCA_003153195.1 Myxococcales bacterium | reverse complement strand
CGCATTCGAGCTGGTTTCCGCAGCCGTCCTCGGCGGTTCCGCACTCCGCGGTGAGCGTGGCGCAGGTCGCCGGCACACACTTGGGCGGCGATTTGTGGGAGCAAGCGGCGAGAGCGATCACACAAATGAGGGAGAAGCGCACGGGTCCATCATAACCTACCTTGCAAGCAGGCGCGATTTGGCAAGCGCCTCAACGATTGAAAAACCACAGCCCGACCACAGTCAGGACGAAGGCGGCGCCCAGGAGCACCACCCAAAGCGCGCCTTCACCACCCGTTTTCGGCAGTACGATCTGGGCGGTCCGCGGCGCGTCGATGACGGGCGAATCGTCGATCGCATCCAACTCGGGCGACGTATCCGCCGCGGGGGCGCGGCGATCGGGAATGGTGTCAACCGGAACGCCCGAGCGTCGGCCATCGGGAATGGTGTCCGACATGTGCACGATGCGCGACGGCGCCACTTCGATGGTCTCTTCCAAGACCGAGGGCGATGATCCCCCCACCGGACGGCGCTCGAACAAAGCCACTTCGAGCTTCTCCAAAAAGGTCTGCATATCGGGTGGACGCTTCTCGGGATCTTTGGCGAGCGCACGATTCAAGAACTTCGAGAGCGCCTCGGTGCGGCCGAGCGCCAGGTGCGCGCCAGAACGAACGTTCTCAAGTGGTGGGAGCGGAGATTCCACCACCGCCTTCATCACCGCACCCGGCTCCGGCCCATCCCACGGCGGCGCGCCGGCGCACATCTCATAGACGATCACGCCAAGCGCGAAAATATCCATGCTGCGCGACACCGGCTCACCGACGATCTGTTCGGGCGCCATGTATTGCGGGGTGCCGAAGCAGCTGCCGAGCTTGGTCAGGCGCGAAAGCTCGAGAGCGCTCTCCATCTCGCCGAGCTTGGCGAACCCGAAGTCGAGCACTTTCACCCGCCGCGCCGAGCCTCCCTGCTCGCNNTTCTCCGGCTTGAGATCGCGGTGAACGATCTTGCGCTTGTGCGCCGCCGTCAGCGCCTCGGCGATCTGTGCCACCACTACGTGGATGTCGCGCGCGGTCCACGCACGCTCGCCGATTACCGCGCGCAGGTCGCATCCGAAGATAGGCTCCATGGCGATGTAAAAGTCGCGACCCGAAATGCCGAAATCGTAAAGCTTCACCACATGCGGGCTGGAGATCGCCGCGACCGCGAATACCTCGCGACGAAATCGCTCGAGGATCTCCCGGTCCTGCAGGTATTCGCGCTTGAGAATCTTGAGCGCGATCGGCCGTCCAGTGGCGCGCTCTTTGGCGCTGTAGACTTTGGAGTAGGTGCCGGTGCCGAGGAGCCCGGTTACCTCGAAGCGGTCCTTCAGGTGCTCGGACCAGATCTCGGGCACTCCCGCCATGGCCTCATCTTATCACGCTCAGCGCCGCGAAGCCGCGGAGGATGTGTTACGCTTTATGCCGTAACCGATGTCCGACGCACCGCAGATTCTCCCTCGAGTCCTGATCATCGGCCAAGACCAAGTCGAGGGCCAAGCCGAAGTCGATTCTGGGCTCGTCGCGTGGCAAAGCGCGCTGGCCTCGTTCTCGCCGGTGGCCGTGCGCGGGCGCGAGGCCGCTTTGGTGGAGCTCGAACGCGAGCCGTTCGCGCTGGTCATCGCCGACTTCCGCGCTTTCCGCGGCGGGGGGCTGGAGATCTTGCAGGCGCGGGCCAAGAAATTTCCGCAGGCGCGGCAGATCCTGCTCGCCGACTACGCCGAGCTTCCCGAGATTTTGCGGACCCGCATTCATGAGTCGGCGATTCACGTAGCACCGCGGAGTGGCAATCCGGAAAACCTCTTCACACTGGTCGAGCGAACGTTGGCGCGCGATCCCAACGCCAGTGCGCTGGAAGCCGAGGCCATCGAGGTGCTCGACTGGCCGGAGGCGGTCAAGCTTCTGCGTTGGACCCTTTTGCAGGCGGTGCGAATTCCGGGCGTGGTGATTCGCCCGCTCGGCAATTTCTCCGAGCGGCTGGAGCTGCAATTCGTCATTCCGATCGAGATCGACTTCGAACCCTTTCATTGTCGACTGCCCGCACGTTGGGGCTGGCCAATTCTGTCGCGACCTGGCCAAGGATTTTCGCGCAAACGGAAAGATCACCCCGGCGTCAGAGCATTCGGCGACGTGCAGGACAATCAGGAGCTCTTCGTTCAAGAGGTGGGCGAGCGCGACGGCATCCACCTCGCGCTTTTGCCATGGCAGACCGAAGATCGGTTGACCATGGTGATCGGCGTGTGGGGCGCGTCCGATTCGGCGCAGCGAGAAAAGCACATCGAGGTGCTGAAGGAGCTGCACGCCTTCGCCACCCGCGAGGTGCTCGAGTTCGTGCTCACCAAACGGCCGGCCGGTCCCGACAAGAAGGCCTATCACAGCCTTCGCTACGACTGGGTGGTGAGCAAGCAGTATGTCGGGCCCGATCGCCGCAAGAACGACACCTCGCTGCTCAACCGCTTCGTGATCTTCGGAAAGCGCAAACAGGTTGCGCCCGAGCTCTCGCGGCGCAGCGGCGGATTCGTCGACCGCTTTCCACGCTGGGCGTTCGCCTATCTTTTGGCGTTTTTGTTTTTGTCGTCGATCGACACCGCGTTTACCTCTTGGTTCGTCGGCAACGGTACCTTTCGTGAGCTCAATCCCATCTTGCGGCCACTGGTCGCGCATCGACCGTGGGCGTTTCTGCTCACCAAAAATTCATTCGCCATCGCGGCGCTCTTTTTGGTTTTGCGTCTGCACCTATTTCGAATCGCGCGTTATCTCTTGCCGGGAACGCTGCTCGGATATCTGGCGCTGGATCTCTACTGGTTCTGGCTGATCTGGATTCGAAAAGTCGCCGGTTGATATCTCAAGGTCCGGTGCCGATCGGCTGATCGAGACGATTGAAATGACCCAGGATGTAGCCCTCGGGCGCTACTTCCACCTCGGTCAGCCCTTCGGTCGTCGACTTGAACCGCACTTCGTAACTCTTGGTCCCGTCGGGGAAGGTCCGCTCGATGAATGCCTTGATCGGGTGGCCAGCCGCTTCGCTCTCGAGGACGTGCAATGCAGCCGGCGGCACCTGTGCGCGATCGATCGTCTGCTGGCTGGTCGCATCGACTGCGGACTTTTCATGGGCTAAGAGCGGAAAACCGGTTCCCAATAGACCGGCCAGTGCCAAGCCGCCGCTCAGAAACCATCGTGTAGAACGCATGTGCGCCTCCACCAGCAACTGCTGCACTCGGCGGGCCAGCCTGTTTGCCGAATTAGGAGATCCCCTAGTCGGTGGGCGACAGCTCGAGGAGCTTTCGAGTAGAAGCCGAGCTCGGCGCTTCCAAGACCTGCTGCGAAGGACCCGATTCGACGATACGGCCTTCGTCGAGGATGAACACCTGTTCGGCGGCATTGCGCGCCAACCAAACGTCGTGGGTGACCACGATCTGGGTAACTCCGCCCCGGCCGACCGATCGCACGGTCTCCAGCACTTCGCGTTTGCGTGACGGATCGAGCGCGCTGGTCGGTTCGTCGTACAAGAGCACGCGCGGCTCCATCGAGAGCGCCCGCGCGATCGCCACCCGCTGCCGCTGACCTCCCGAGAGGTGCTCGGGGAAGGCGCGGAGTTTTTGTGCCAGACCGAGCTGCTCCAGCAGCTGCGCCGCGCGCGCCTCGGCCTCTTTTTGTGAAACTCCGAGGGTCTTCATCGGTCCGAGCACGCAGTTGGCGAGCACGTCGAGGTGCGGGAAGAGCTCGAAGCTCTGAAACACCAGCCCGGCTTTTCCGCGCAGCGCCTTACGCGCCATCAGATTATTTTTTCGGCCGAAGATCTTGTCGGTGCCTTCCACCAAAGTCTCATCGACGCGCACGGTGCCGCCGTCGAAACGTTCGAGGCCGGTGAGACAGCGCAAGAGCGTCGACTTGCCGGCGCCGCTCGGGCCTAAAATCGCCGCGGTCGATCCCGCGCTCACCTGAAATGAAACGCCGCCCAGCACCAACGCGCCGTCAAAGCGCTTGGTCAATCCATCGACGACAATCACGATCCGACCCTCAGCGTGCGCGCCAGTCGGAGCTCGGTGTAGCGCGCCAGTCGCGCGAACGGTAGACCGATGGCGAGGTACCAGAGCGCGACCACCAGGCCCAGCCCGAGGTGATCGCGCGTCGAGCTGGCCAGGTTCATGTACGTTTTGTTGAGCTCGGTGAGCGTCACCAGCGCCACCAGCGAGCTGTCTTTGAGAAGCGCGATGAAGTCGTTGGTAACCGGCGGAATTGCCACTCGCAGCGCTTGCGGCGCCACCACATGAACCAGCGCTTGAAAGCGCGAAAGCCCGAGCGTCCAAGCCGCGTCGGTCTGGCCAACGGGAACGCTGCTCAACCCGGCGCGATAATTTTCCGCTTCGGCCGCGGCGTAGTTGAGACCGAGCGCCAGCCAGCCGGCGATGAACGGATTGAGCTTGAGCCCGAGCTCAGGCAGTCCGAAATAGATCATGATCAGCTGCACCAAAAGCGGCGTGCCGCGAATGGCCTCGATGTACCCGATGCACAGCCAGCGCACTGGACGCGGACCGTAGCTTCGTCCGATGGCGAGCACCAGGCCGAGCGCGATGGCCAGCATCATCGCCGAGATCGAAAGTCCGAGCGTGAGCAGCGCGCCGCGCAAAAAGAGCGGCATCATCTTGGGGTAGCGCTGCGTAATGCGCTCCCACAGCGGCGGCACTTTTCCCACCGCCACACGCCACGCTTCATACGCCTCTGCCACCTCAGCGACGTGATACTCGTCGCCGAACAGCGCGGCGGTCTCGGCATTCCAAAGTCCCCAGCGAACGTAGATCTGCTTGAGCGTACCATCGGAGATGAGCTGCTCGAGCGCGCGATCGACGGCAGCGGTCAAATCGGACGCGCCCAACGGCGAAAGGGCGGTGGCGATCGCGTAGCGAACCTCGCCCAAGCTGCCGGTCACGATCTCGAATGCCGGATCGATCTCGCCGTAATAGCGGGTGATGGGCCCGTCGAGCAGCACGCCGTCGGTTCGGCCCAACTTGAGATCATCGTAGATCTCATTTTGTCCGCCATCATAGGTGCGCACATCGGCGCCGGCCCGCCGCAAGATCCGCTCCGCCAGCGAGCCGGGCAGCGTACCGATCCGCCGGCCTCTGATGGCCTCGAGAGTGCGCGGCGCCGAGCCGTCACCTTTGCGAATGGTCAACCGTTCCGCCGCTACATAATATGGATGCGAGAGGTTGGCCACGCGCCGCTTTTCATCGGCGACCTCGATCCCGTTGAGCGCGATGTCGAAGTCGCCGCGAGCGAGCATCTCCAGCAGCGAATCGAACTGGCCCTGCACCGGACGTGGCCGCAGCCCCAACTTTTGGCCGAGCGCGGTGGCCAGATCGACCTCGTATCCGATCAGATGATTGGGATCCATTGGATCTTGAAACACATACGGCGCGCCCCCTTGCGAATCGGCGCCCCAACGTAGCTCGTGCGAAGAAGAGACCCGCCCGAGCGCGGTCGGCTCGGCTCGCGCGGCGCGAAGGCCCCAAAGGAGCGCGACCGAAATGAACAGAGCGCGCATGGCGAAGAGGCGAGTCACGAGCTTGCCAAATTTGTAACCGGAGAACGTGAACCGCGGTGTGACATTTTCGTGTCCGCCGGAAAAGCCCTAGAAAATCGACGTATAACAAACAATTACCGCGCAACCGTGATAAGCTTTTGCCCATGTCGAATCGGGAGCCAGGCCGCTCCCCTCCCGTTTTAGCGGCCATCAAGAACGCCGCGCCCTACCTGCTCGCGGTGCTCGTGCTCGGATGGGTGCTGCACAAAACCAACCGTCACGATCTGCTCACTTCACTCGAGCACGCGCCGCTCGGCCTGTTCGTTTTCACCTCCGCGGTGATGTTGGTCTTAAACTGCGCCGCCGACGTGTTCGCCATGACCAGCGTGTTCCGATGGTTCGGCGTCCGCGTGGTCTATCGCGATCTGTTCGTGGTGCGCGCGTCGACCTACCTGCTCGCCATCGTGAACTATCATGTCGGACAAGCGGCCATCATCGGCTACCTCTACCGCGTCTACAAAATGCCGCTCTTCCGCGCCACCGGTTGCATCCTGTTCATCATCGGCATCAATGTCGGCACGCTCTTTCTGCTCGCGTCGGCCGGCGCCTCGAACGCCACCGGCGATCTGAGCATGCTGCGCATGGTCCCGGTGGTATGCGCCGTCGGAGTGGTGGTCTACGCGCTTCTGCTCACAATCAAGCCCAAGGTCCTCGCCAGCCGCACACTGTTCGCGCCACTTTTCGAAATGGGAATTGTCGGACATATAAAAGGCGTGCTGGTGCGCTTGCCGCACGTGTTCGTGCTCATGACCTGGCACTATCTGTCGCTGCACATGTTCGATATTCCGGTGAGCCCGCTCACCGCGCTGCTCTACCTGCCCGCCTACTTCGCAGTCTCGTCGCTACCGCTCGGCGTAAACGGGATCGGCGTGCCGCAGCTCGTCGCGGTGGCGTTCTTTGCGCCCTACGCGCATGTACCTGCGGGCGCGGGCAGTATGGTGCAAGCGCAGCAAGCGGCGGTCATCGCCTACAGCGTCTCGACGGCCGGAATCTCCATCGTGCTGCAGATCGTGCTGGGGCTGATCTTTTTGCCGCGCGCCATCAAGCTCGGTCTCTCCACCAAAGACGAGACACCGACCGACGAGAATTCGGCGGACGAGAATTCGAACGACGACCAGTTGCGCGAGGACCAGAAATGATTCGCGCGCTGGTGCTGTGCGCGCTGACGTCGGGTGCCGCTCACGCCACAGCTCCGTCGGAGGTGGTGCTCCTCAAATGCGGCGAAACCATCGCCTATCAAGAGGTGACCGAAGAATTCCAAGAGCGCTGTCGCGTACAGGCGCGAATGATCAGCATCGGCCCAGCTGGATTGGAAGGCGTATCGAGAATCGGCGCCAGCACGCTGGTGGTCACGGTCGGGCAAGAGGCCCTCGACGCTCTCTTGAAGAGCTTGGAAAAAATCGCCCCGGCCGATCGCCCCACTGTGGTGCCGACGCTGGCCTTTTATCATCCACCTTCCGACGAGAAGATGGTCGGCCCGCCTTTGTCTCCCGAGCCCGACGTGATTCTGCGAACGCTCAGCAAGGTGAGCCCGCGTCTTCATAAAGTGGGAATGATCTATGGATCCCGATCGGAGTCGCTGGTTCCGATCGCCACGCAAGCGGCCAAGACGCTCGGACTTACGCTCGAAGCGGTTCGCGTTCAAGATGGTCCCGACGCGGTGCGCGCGCTGCGCAAGCTCGGACCGCACGTGCACGCGCTTTGGCTTCCGCCCGACAGCGATGTGATCACGCCGCAGGTGTTTCAGTTCGCGCTGCGGTTGCAGCTGGAAAACGGTGTGCCGCTCCTCGGCGCCACCCGACAGCAGGTTCATTCGGGCGCGCTTTTGGCGGTAGACTATAGTCCTCGTTCCGCCGGACGCGCAGCTGCGGAGCTGGTGAACGGACTTCTCGACGGCCAAAGCGCGAACAAAAATGCGAACAGGAATGCGAACAAAAGCGCCAACGCCGCCAGCACGCAGCAGAGTCACGTCATCGCGCGCATCACGGTGAGCGGACAGGCGGCCCGACGACTCGGCGTCGATCTACACGCGCTGACTGAAATGGGAGCGCAGGTCGAATGAGCCTGGAGAGCTTCGGTCCGGCCCCGCCCAAACGTCGTTTTCGCCGGCGGGTATTTTTCTATCTACTGACGCTGTCGCTGGTCACGTCGGCGGCCTCGGGTGCGACCTTTTACAGTCGCCAAGTTCGCTACCTTCAACTCGATCGCGTCACCCGCGCGAGCACGCTACTCACCAACTTGGCGACGCAAGCAGAGCTCGGTGCCTATGCCAAAGACGCGGCGCTCTGCGATCTGGCGGTGCGTCGAACTTCGCGCGAACCGGACGTGGTCTTCGTCGGCGTCTACGACACCAACGTAAAAGAGATTTTGCGAATGGGCGACAGCGACGTGGGAAATCCTGCACCACCGCCGGCGTCCGAGCTCGCCACGCTTCTGCACGATCCCGACGCGCAGCCGAAGCGCATCGCCGGTGAAAGTTACGACGATCTGTGGGTACCTATCGTCACCAGCGCCCGTTCAGCCGCGATGGCAGCGCTCAGTGAGCCGAGCGAGACCGCGTCGCACCGCGAAGTGGTGGGCCTGGCGCGCGTCGGACTCTCGCTCAAACCCGCCAAAGAGCGCCTCTCCGAAGTGCTCAGCACCGGCATCTATCTCTCGGTGGGGCTGATGCTGCTCGGCGCGCTCGCGGCACTGCTCATCGCCGGTAAGATCTCCGATCCGATCTTGGCGCTGGCGCGCGGTGCCGACGAAATTCGCGCGGGAAATCTGGACGTGCAGATCGCGGTCAGCTCCAACGATGAGCTGGGACTTTTGGCCGAGTCCTTCAACCGCATGACGGTCGAATTGCGCGACAGCATGACCAAGCTGGCCTCGCTCAATCGCAACCTCGAGACCGAGGTCGAACGTCGCACCAACGAAATTCGCCGCGGCGCCGAGTTCAACGAGATCTTGAACGCGCCGATCGAGAACGCCGCGCCGGTGACGCCGGGTGCGCCCAAGCCGGCGCAAGCGATCGCCGAGCTCGACAAGCTGATGGCGGAAGCGCTCGGTGCGCTGCAGGCCGCGACCGACGTCCGCTCGGTGGCGGTGCTGCTCACCAAGGAAGAGGCGCCGCCGTTCGGACTGCGCGTCGGCGCGATTCGCGGTGAGTCGACCGAGATCGGCGCGATGCCCACGCAAGAGCAGCTCAAGCGCGGCCAACCGATCATCGAAGAGGGTCGCGCGCTGGTGCCGGTCTTATTTCGCGGCGAGCCGGTGGGTGCCATCGTGCTGCTCGATCGCACCGTGCAGGCACTTTCCGTCGACGTGGCCACTCGCGCCGCCGGCCCGCTCGCCATCGCCATCTCCAACGTGCGCGCCTACGCGAAATTATCGCAGCTCGCGCGCGAGCTCACCGAACGCAACGCCGCGCTGGTCAAACAGCGCGATCAGCTGTCGGAGATGAACCGCCTCAAGTCGGAATTTTTGGCCAACACTTCGCACGAGCTGCGCACGCCGCTCAACGCCATCCTCGGCTATACTGAGCTCATCCACGAAGGCATCTACGGCCCCACCACCATCGAGCAACGCGAAGGGCTGGAAGGTATTCGCGAGTCGGCTACCAACCTGCTCACGCTCATCAATCAGATCCTCGATCTGTCCAAAGTCGAATCGGGCAAGATCGAGCTCTACGTCACCGAAGTGGCGGTGCACGATCTCACGCAACACGTTGCATCGGAATCGCAAGTGCTGGCCAAGAATCGACCATACAAGGTCACGGTCGACTGTCCAACTCGCATCGTGCTCAAGACCGATCACCTGAAGGTGCAGCAGATCTTGACCAACTTGGTGGCCAACTCGATCAAGTTCACCGAGCGCGGCTCGGTGCAGATCATCGCCGCCCCAACCAAAGACGGCGGCTGCGACATCTCGGTCAAAGACACCGGTATCGGCATTCGCAAAGAAGATCAGCGCCGCATCTTCGATGAATTTCGTCAGGCCGACGGATCTTCGACGCGAAAGTACGGCGGCACGGGGCTAGGTCTGTCGATCGCGCGCCGCTTCGCCATGCTGCTCGGCGGGCGATTGGACGTGGAGAGCGAGCCCGGCAAAGGCTCTACCTTCACCCTGCATATGCCGAAGGAGCCGCGCGCGCAATCAAAACCACTCCCGCCACCCCCAACCGTGCGAAGATGAAGTTTCGGAGGTTTGTGTGAAAACGATCCTTTTAGTGGAAGACAATCCTCATAACCGGAAGATCTTCTCTGGCATGCTCACCCACGCCGGCTTCAAGGTGGTCGAGGCCGAAGACGGCAACAAAGCGCTCGAGCAGGCGGCGATCAAACCCGATCTGATCTTGATGGACCTTTCGATCCCGGGCATCGACGGCTGGGAAGTGACGCGCCGGCTCAAAGCCGATCCGGCCACCAAAGCGATTCCGATCATCGCGCTCACCGCCCACGCCATGCACGGCGACGAGGATCGTGCACGTCGTGCCGGCTGCGACGGCTACCTGGCCAAGCCGATCACGCCGTCCAAAGTCGTGGAAGCGGTGAAGAAGTTCCTCAAAATCATCTAGAGGGGGCCGTCAAAACCTGTGACGAGGGNNGCGAGAGCACAGGTTTTGACGGCCCCCTCCTAGGGAATTCGCTTTACCTCCGCTCCCCTGACCAGTAAAATTCGTGTCGAGGCAAGGACCTACATGGCCAAGCTGATCCTGACGGAGGGTGGGGAGAAACAAGAGTTCGAGCTTGCTCCATTCAATACGCTCGGTCGTCATCCGGACAACACCATCCAGATCCTCGACCGCATCATTTCCAAAGAGCACGCGCAGGTCATTCGCCGTCCAGACGGAAAATATCTATATCGCGATCTCGGCTCGCTGAACGGCACCTATGTGCGCGGCGTGCGCGTGCTCGAGCATGTGCTCGAGGAAGGGGACGAGGTCGTGATGGGCTCGACCCATCTCGTGTACCTCGCAAACTCAGAGACCGCCGAATCGCTGCAGCGCGTAACCATCGCGCCAAACTCGATCGAGACCATGATTCGGTTGAAGGTCGACGCGCAGACCAGCGGCGACTTTTTGCCGGAAAAGCAGATTACGCAGGTCGATACGCTTCGCCGTGACTACGAAAAGCTGCGCATCGCCCATGAGCTCGGCCGGGTCATCGCCGGCGTACTCGACTTAGAGCAGCTGCTACCGAAGATCCTCGACAAATCGTTCGAGCTCCTGCCCGCCGACCGTGGTGTGGTGCTGCTCTACGATGCGGACGGACACCTGCAGCCGCGCTACGTGAAGCACAAGGACGGGCGCTCGTCGGGCGAAGAGATCATTTTGTCGAAGTCGATCTTAGCCGAAGTCGAAAAAGAAAAGCGCGCGGTGCTCTCGTCGGACGCGACCATGGACTCGCGCTTTTCCGGTGCACACTCCATCATCATGCAG
This sequence comes from Myxococcales bacterium, assembly GCA_003153195.1. Classification (GTDB taxonomy): domain Bacteria; phylum Myxococcota_A; class Polyangia; order Palsa-1104; family Palsa-1104; genus PALSA-1153. The sequence continues at coordinate 16,322 of PLXG01000364.1, read as the reverse complement.
GGCATTCGCTCGACCATGTGCGTGCCGCTTCTGCATGGGCCCGACCTGCTCGGCATCATGCACTTCGATTCGCGCATCGCCACCAACGCGTTCACCGACAAAGATCTGCAGCTGTTCACGTCGATCGCGGCGCAGGCGGCATCGGCGATTCAAAACGCGCGACTGGTCAAGAACATCGAGACCGAAACCAAGACGCGCGCGCAGTTTCAGCGTCTGCTCTCGCCCAACCTGGTCGAGCAAGTGGTTGCCGGCAAGCTGCATCTTGAAAAGGGCGGACAGCTCAACGACGTCACCATTCTGATTTCGGACATTCGCGGCTTCACCGCCATGAGCGAGAAAAAAGAGCCAGCCGAGATCGTTCAGATGCTGAACGAATATTTCGAGATCATGCTCGACGTGCTATTCCGCGCGCAGGGCACTTTCGACAAATATGTCGGCGACGAGATCATGGCGCTGTTCGGTTGGCCGGTCGACGACAAGGACGCGCCGCTCCACGCGGTTCGCTGCGCGGTGGAGATGCAGCGCGCGCTCGGCGAGTTCAATCGCACCAGGCTCGCGGAAGGACAGGAAGCGATTCGCATCGGCATCGGGGTCAACACCGGACGCGTCATCACCGGCGGCATTGGCACCTCGCAAACCATTCAGTACACCGCCATCGGCGACGCCGTGAACACCGCTTCGCGCATCTGCTCGCTAGCCAAGGCCGGGCAGATCATCTTGAGCGAGCACACCATGAACTTGGTGCAGCACGGCGTCGAAGGCGTGGCCATGCCGCCCATGCGCGTCAAAGGAAAGGCCGACGAGCTCAAGCTCTATTCGGTTTCCGGTTTGATCGGCGACAGCTGGCGCCCCGAATTCACGAATCCAATGTAATGGCCCATCGCGCTCTCATTTGCTGCGCGCTCGTGTGCGCGACCGGCGCCGCCCGCGCCGACAGTGCGGGTGCGAATCACGTCGAAGAGATCACCGCCACCTCCAAGACCTGGCCGCTCACCGTCGACATTCATCCCATGATTGGCACCGAGCCCAAAGGCTCCGGACACAACCTGATCGCGTTCGGCCTCGGCGGCGAGCTACTTTGGAAAGGTCGCATCGGCGGATTCGCGGCGGTGCTCGGCTCGGAAGGCAGTCCGGAAGTCACCAGCTCGACCGAAAAAGCATTCCCCGATCGCATTTCGGTTCCATTCGGTTTCGCCGCGCGCCCGTTCGCCTACAACGTCAAGCCCAACGACACGCGCTGGGTGAGCCGGTTTCTGCAAGGCATCGACGTTCAGCTTGGTATCAGCGTCGAGCACATTCGCACCAGCGACGATTCAGTCACCACCGCCGGACTTCACCTCGGGCTCGGATTCGAAGTGCCGGTGTACGGCGGGCCCCGGCAAGGCGGACTGTCGTTGCGCTTTCAAGCGCGCGGAGTGTTCACACCTTCGGTCGATCTGGAGAGCAACAAGAGTGTGCACGAGCCGGCCGGATCGGGCCAGCTCTACGCCGGCGTCGCGTTCTATCCCTGATGGATTCTGCTGACGTCGAAGTCTGGAACCATCGTTTTGCGCAAGTGGCCGAGGCGATGGGCGGCGCGCTCAAGCGTGCGGCCTTTTCGGCCAACATCAAAGAGCGCCAGGACTATTCATGTGCGCTCTTCGATCAAAGCGGAAATTTGGTAGCGCAGGCCGCGCACATTCCGGTTCACCTCGGCTCGACGGCGACGGCGGTGCGCGCGGTGCTGGCCGAGCTGCAACTTCTGCCGGAGCAAGTAGCGCTGGTGAACGATCCGTTCGCCGGGGGGACCCATTTACCCGACGTCACCATGGTGGCGCCGGTGCACACCGAGTCGGGCGAGCTCTTGGGTTACCTCGGCAGCCGCGCGCATCACTCCGACGTCGGCGGCAAGAGCCCCGGCTCGATGCCGGTCGGCCAGCGCGCAATGTCCGACGACGAGCTACCGGAAGTCGAAGCCATTCCGCCGGCGATGGGCCCGCGCTATGCGCAGCCGCCCGAACATCCACTTCGAACCTCGCCGGTCACCATCGACGACGAAGGCGTACGCGTTCGCCCTACGCTACTCAGCGCCGAATTGATCGAACGATTTTCCAGCGCGACGCGCAATCCGGCCGAACGAAAAGCCGATCTCAAAGCGCAACAGGCGTCGATCGAAGTCGGTCGGCGCGGTCTTTTGGAATTGGCGGCGCGCTATGGCTCCGATCGGATCGCCACGGCGGCTCGATCGCTGTCGGCCTACGCCGAGAAGCTCATGCGCGCGCGAATTTCGCAGATTCCCGACGGCATCTACGCGTTTGCCGACTCGCTCGACGACGACGGAGCTGGCTCAGGCGAAGTGGCCATTCGGGTGATGATTCAAATCAGCGGCGATCGCGCCATCGTCGATTTTTCCGACAGCGATGAGGAGGTGCCGGGGCCAGTGAACGCAGTGTACGCGGTCACGCTCTCGGCGGTGCTCTACGCGTTTCGCCTGCTGCTCACCGAAGATGCGCCCACCAACGAGGGCCTCTTGCGATCCATCGAGCTGATCGCGCCCGAAGGATCGATCTTGAACGCCCGCCCGCCGCGCGCGGTCTCGGCGGGAAATGTGGAGACCTCGCAGCGCATCGTCGACGTGGTTTTGGGCGCGCTCTCGCAAGCGTGCCCGGAAATTCCGGCGGCCAGCGCCGGCTCGATGTCGAACCTGCTGCTGGGCTTCAAAGAGGTCACCTACTACGAGACGATCGCCGGCGGCGCAGGCGGATCGGCGGCGGGAAGAGGTGCGAGCGCGATTCAGACCCACATGACCAACACGCTCAACACGCCGATCGAATCGCTCGAACGAATCCTGCCGATTCGAGTGACGCGCTACGCGGTCCGGCGCGGATCGGGTGGCGGCGGCGTGCGCGGCGGCGGCGACGGCGTCCTTCGCGAGTTCGAATTCCTCGCGGATGCGGAGGTCACATTGGTCGCCGATCGCCGGCGTCGCCCGCCTTACGGTCTGCAAGGCGGTGGACTGGGACAAACCGGCGAAGATCGCCTGACCCGAGGCGATCGCACCGTCACGCTCCCGGGCAAGATCGCCTTTCGCGCGCGTACCGGCGACCGGCTGAGCATCGCCACACCCGGCGGCGGCGGCTTCGGCGACGAGATCAAGAAGCGATTTTGGGCCGCCGTGCTCTCCGGCGAGCCGCTCAAGCTCCCAGGCACCGACGAAGGCTGACCAGCGCATGACAGTAATGTCAGACTCACCAAGCCTGTCTACGGCCTAACCATCGAAAAGAACGTGGGGCACAAATTTTGCTTCGTCTAGCGCCATGCAAACAAGTCGACTCTTTCAAACCATTGTCGTCGTAGGTGCCGCCCTCACCGGTACCGCGGGAAGCGTGGTTGCGATTGCGTCCACCGCGCTCGTGGCGAGCGGGTGTGATCAAGATCCAACCAAACAGACGCTGGCGATCATTGACATGGCCCCGACCCTTCCCCGATTTCTCGACGGCACCGGCAGCGCTGATTCCCACCCTTCAGGTTGTGACGCTGTCCTGTTTTAGCGAGACCACCGGCAGTGCATTTCTGGAAACATGCTTAGGGTGCGCGACCGATCCACTGGTTCGCGCGGTCTTTCGTGAACTGCTGGGCGACGACGTCGATCATGCGCGACTCGGCTGGGCCCATCTCCATTCGCAACGATTGACCACCGAGAATCGCGTCGCGCTCGCCGATTGGATCGCGCGAATCGCCCACGCGAATCTGCGCTCCTGGAGACGCCGCCCTCAATTCGCTTCTTCGCCCACATTCACAACGCGCGGCTGCCCCTCCTGGGAGACGATCGATCTCGCCGTCATCGGAGCGATGCGAACCTTGATCTTTCCCGGATTCGAACGCGCCGGCTATCAGCTCCACGCCGTGCGTACTTGGTTCGAGGATCTATTGCGCCAGTAGAGGGTGTCGCATAGTCTAACCCCGTGAGCGACATCCCCGTTCCCGCTTCCATCGACGGTCTGCTCGCTCAGCTTCGACTGCTCGGCGACGCTCTCCTCGACAGCTGGTTCGTGTGCGACGCCGAGCGCAACATCGTCGACTTCAACCGTACCTTTCACTCCATGCTGCCGCGCGCGCAGGCCCGCAACCTCAAGGGCAAGAAGTGCTACGACGTGCTCAAGCTCGACATCTGCAAAGATCGCTGCATCGCCGAGCAGTGCTGGCGCGAGAAAAAGCAGATTCGTCTCGACGAAATTTCCGGACGCCCCGATGGCGACCAGCCGCGCCGCTATATTCTCTCGGCGCTGCCCATCTTCGATGACTCCGGGAGACGAGTGGGTGCGCTCGAAATTCAGCGCGACGTCACCGATCAGGCGCAGGTGCAGGAGAAGTACAAAGAGATGCTCGAAGAAGAAGCGGCCGAGCGCGAGCAACTGAAGACGCAGATTCGTGCGCGGACTCGCGAGCTGCTGGAGGCCAACCAGTCGCTGCGGCGAACCCGCGAAGAGCTCCTGCAGTTCAAGAAGGGATCGGCCCTGTGATTCCCGTCGAAACTGATCTTCTCTTGCGAATCGCCATCGGCAGTGCGCTCGGCGGTGTCATCGGATACGAGCGCGATCTGCACGGCCGACCGGCCGGTCTTCGCACCCACATGATCGTCGCCCTCGCCTCGGCGACCTTCATGGTGATCTCGACTCACTTCGTCTATCTGCAGCACTACGGAAAAGACGATCTGATCACCGTCGATGCTTCGCGCATCGCGGCATCGATCGTGACCGGCATCGGTTTTTTGGCCGGCGGCGCGATCATGCGCACCGGCGTTTCGGTGCAAGGACTCACCACCGCCGCGGGACTGTGGTTGGTGGCGGCGATCGGCATGGCCGCCGGCGCGGGAATGTATTCGGTCAGTATCTTCGTCACCTTACTGCGATCCGCCCGGACGAAATCAGATGATGCGAAAAGTGGGCGGCAGCATGTGGTGGTGGTGATCGAGCCGAGTGGCGCTCGAGCCGAGTGGTGATCGAGCCGAGTGGTGATCGAGCCGAGTGGTGATCGAGCCGAGTGGTGATCGAGCCGAGTGGCGCTCTATCTTTGAAAGGCGCGGCGCTCGGCGTAGCGGTTGTAGCGCGGCGCATACTCGAGTGTGTAATCACGCAACAACTTTAGGTGCCCGCTCGCGGCGGCAGTGAGCCGCACTCCAGTGGTTTGCAGCAGACGCGGGTTGCCTCCGGGCGGACGCCAAACATGATCGAAGCAGACTTCGCCTTTGGCCCAGATCACCTCATCGATCCCCGGCAGATCGAACTCCAGCTGAATCACCGGAGATTGCGCGCCGCGGTAGGGCCGATGGAGCCTGAGGCCGGTCGGTGACAGGTCCGAGACCAGCGCATAGCGCTCTTTGGAGGCGGACATTTCGGTGCAAAATGCCCCCGGTGCCGGCACCCGTGGCCCACGCCGCCGACCGATGGAACCACTGGGATCTCTTAAGCAATCCAGCCAATCATTCGCCATGTAGGATATTATACTACACGACTTCTAAAGATCCAATTTAGCGGAGCGAAATGCGTGCGGGCGCGAGATTTTCGCTGAAGTTCCAACAGAATAGATCACCGGTACCGGTGATCGCGCAATCGACGAAATTTCCGGCATCGATCGCAACCACGTCGGCGGGAATTCCGGTCACCGCGATCGGCAGCGCGCCGTAACTTCCGCCCCAGCAGCTCACCCCGCCTTCGCCCGTGATCGCGCACGCGTGGTCGGCGCCTGCCGAAGAGATCGCGCTCACCCCCGAGGTGAGTCCCACCACGTCCGTCGCAACGAAGCGATTGGTCGCCGTGCCGTTGCCGCCGGCCGCGCCCCAACATTTCACACCGGCGGCGCTGGTGAGCGCGCAGCTGAACTGATCGCCGGCCACGATCGCGGCGACACCGGCAGTGAGACCGGACACCACGATCGGACTTGCCGAGGTCGCGACCGCCGGGTTGTTGTTTCCGAGCTCGCCCACCGCGTTGTCGCCCCAACAGGAGACCATGCCGGTTTGGCTGAGCGCACAGTGATGATCCGCCGCGTCGTAGTCGTGCACCACCGCCGCCGCGCCGGAGCTCATCGAGTCGCCGTCGTTGATGCGCCCCCAACACTTGATCCCACCGACGCTGGTCACGATGCAACCCGGCTGCGCGTCCCAATAGTTGGTCGAAAATCCATTCATCGTGAGCGTGGTGGGCATGGCCAGCATCGAGGGTCCCGATCCCAACGGGCCGCTCAGCCATTTGTTGGACACATTCTCTCCCCAACACTGCGCGCCACCGGTGGTGAGCGTGGCGCACACGCCGTTTCCGACGGTATGAACCCGCGTCACTCCGTGATCGAGTCCCTGCGCAAAGGTGAGGGCGGTCTTGGGCTCGGTCACCGCGTTCACGCCCAACTGTCCGAGCGCGTTGTCACCCCAACACTTCACGCCCCGTGCTGCGGTCAGCACACACGCGTGCGCCTCGCCGACCGACACTTGGGTCACCACCTCCGTGGTGGGCTTGGCCGAATAGAAGCGAATCGCCACGCCGGCGTTGGTGGTATCGACAAAGGAGAAGCGGCCGCTCGCATCGGCGGTCTCATCTACCATCGCACTCCACTCCGTCAGATCGGCGCTGGCAAAAATTCGATAGCTGACGTCCGGCGTTCCGACGAATTGCACCGCAAAATCTCCGTTGGCTCGCAAGGCCTCGCCGGTGACGCTCGCTTCTATCGGTGAGCAATCGATCCCGTCGCCGACGAATCCAGCTTTGCACCTGCAAACGGGCACCTCATCGCTCGAGCAACCCGCGTTTACACCGCACCCTTCGGCGCAGTCGCCGACAGCGGCCTTGAGATCGAGCCGCGCTTTCACCAGCCCATTGCGACTGTCGGTGATCGGCTTGCCGGTAGCGGTCATCCGTTTCACGATCTGATCGAGCGTCTCAGTGGGAAATGCGGCGCGCAAAACGGCGATCGCCCCCGACACCTGGGGAGTGGCTTGCGAGGTTCCGGTGTCGGTGATGCCGGCTGCGGTGACGAATCCGCCCGGCGCCAGCAGTGTCAAGAAGGGCGCCGAGTTGGAGAAGCAGGCCACTTTGTCGGCGGTCACCGTGTCGTTACAATTGTTGGCGCCCGGGTAAGAAAAAACCTGTCCGGCGTTGGTGTCCGAATAGGTGGCGCCTACCGACACCGCCGCCGGCACGCAACCGGGCGAAGAGATCTTGTTGGTGTAGCCGTCGTTTCCGGCCGCGATCGCCGACAGAACTCCGGCCGATTTTGCGTTAGCCACCGGCAGCGCAAGCGCGTCGTCAGCACACGCGGCGGAATAACTGGTGCCGCCCAAGCTCAAGTTGATGGCGACGATGTTGTACTCGGTCTTGTGCGCGATCACCCAGTCGATCGCGCTCGCGATGTCCGCGCTGGCGGCGGACGTCCCATCGAATACGTCGAGCGCCGCGATGCGCGCCGCGGGCGCCACGCCGACGACAATGCCGGCCACGTTAGTGCCATGACCGTTGTCGTCGAGCGATCCGTCGTCGGGCGCGAAGTCTTGCGCGAAGACCACCTTGCATCCGGGAGCGCCGGCCGATTCGCAGGAACCGAACGCGGCGTTGGTGTAGTCGGTGCCGGTGTCGAGCACGGCCACCGTGGTATCTGCGCCGAGCTTTCCCGCCGTGACCACGAACGGCTGGTCGATCTGCGTCAGGCTGTCGAGTAACTGGTACTTTTCGTTGGCGTAGAAATGAAGTGCCTCGTCGCGCTCCGCAATGGCGGACAGTGCACGAAGCGTTTTGATTCGCAGAAAGAGCAGTGGGAGATTTTGGTAACTTCGTTTGATTTCGTATTCGCCGTCCGCGGCGGCCGACAGCACTCCGCTCTTGAGCGCCGAAAACGCAGCCGAGCGCGTGCGCAAGCGATCGGCGAGCACACCCACATCGAGCGGAGTGCCGGGCGGCTCGGCCAGTCCCAGTGACACTTGAATCGGGCCGTCCTCGAGCGCCAGCAAGAGATCAAACTCTTCGCCGCGACCGATCATTCCGATCGCTTCGTTCGGAACCTTCGACAACACGCTCGCCGAAACGATCCCCACCGGCGCATCGGCCGGCCCAGGTTCACACGCCGAAACCAACATCGCGCCGAGCAGCGCGGTCGCCAACCAAAGACTCGAATGCAGTCGTCCGCCGACCGTGCGTCGCAAGGAGCCCCCGTATCAGCCTCCGATGGAGCACGTGGCGTACCATGGGTAAATCTAATTTATTGCTGTAATTTCAGTGCTATATAACTACAAAAGTGGCTACCCGACTAGCCTGAGCAGCCCGAGCAGCTGGTGTCTTTCGACGCGCTCCTCATCGTCCCGCCAGGAGCCACGCGGTGACGCCCGCCGCAAGCAGCACCACCCCCGCCCAAAGCCACTTGAGCCGCCCGCTGTTCCCGACGGGCGCAGCCGGTTCGACCGGCTCCATCGGTCTATCGGCGGCGGCGGCGGCGGCGGCGGCGAAATCGACGCGCTCGATGCGAACCGAGCTCTCGATCGATTTTGCCCGCAGCGATGGGATCGGTGGCAACGAATCGCGCATGGCTGGAGCCGAGCCGCTCTCCAGGGTCTCCGCGAGTAGAAATTGTCCGATCAGCGCATCGAACCCGTCGTCGCCTTGGGGGCCGGTCGCGTGCTCCAAAAATGCGAAATAGGATTGCGGAAGATCGTCGAAGTCCATGGCGCCGTCGCACTCATCGCAGCGACAGTTGGGCGCGGAGAGGGGTGGAGCTCCGAGCGCGCGCGCGTCGAGAAGTAGCAGCTTTTCGGTTTCGCATTGCGGACAGAAGTAGGGCGCGTAGAAGCTTTTCACCCAGCCACGCGCGGTGAAGTTTTGCACCAGGTTGATCTGTTGAACGATGGCCGGGGAACATCCGACCAAGATCACCTGCGCGCCGCTGGCGGCGATCTTGTCGAGCCAGGTCACCCAGTCGCGCACGCCGCAAGAGTTGATGTGCGCGATGCCGGAAGAGTCGACGATGGCGCTCCGTCTTCCGTTGGCGACATCGCCGCGCTGGACGAGATCATTGTCTTCGTCGAGCACGCCATAGAGCCGGAGGTAGACGGCGGTTTCTTGGATCTGCACCTCACTGCGCCATTTCTCGTTCATGAGGTTGCGGTTTTCCCGGCGGCGAGTGCGACGCGCAGGGCATCGTATTCCGCCGACAGATAGAACGCCACCACGCAGGCGGCGCCGCGCACTGGCGCGACCTCGAGCGCGGTTTCCACCTCCGTGGCGCGCGCTTGAGCGACCGCCGTCGCCAGCACGCGAAGCGCGGCCGCTGGATCGTCGCTGGCCAAGAGGCCGGCTCGAATAGGCGCCTCTTCGAGCGAGTGCAACCACGATTCGACGTCCACTTCGACTGGCGGAGCGTGCGAAATCTTCTCCAACACTTTGGCGGCGCGGCGCGGCGCATTGGCGAGCAGCTCGCGCACGCTGTCGTCACGCCCGGCGTCGGGGAGGAGCAGCTGTTCGATCAGGTGAGCAACATCGGCGCGCGCGCGCCGATCGAGTCGAAGCAGCATTCCATACTGCCCACGCAGCGGCTCGCACGCCATGCCGAGTAGAAATCTACGCTCGCCCTCCGAGCGCTCGAGGAGGTCCCCCTGAATGTAGGCTTGCGGGTGCGGCAGATCGACGAGCAGCATCCCGCCCGGAACGACCGGCGCGGTCAAGACCTCGAGCTCGGCGCCGAACAGCGACAGCGCATCCTGAACGCAGGCACGTAGGTGAAGATCCTTGCCGCGAGCGGCCGAGGTGGCGCCCGGAATCGGCGGCGGCGAGTAGCGTTGATAGAACGTCTCGATGACCACCGAAAGGAGCAGCTCCAAATGCGCGAGCAGCTCCGGCCCGATCTCTCCCAAAAAAGGAGGATCGAGCAGTCGCCGGAGTTGGGGAGTGAGCGCGCTTCCCGTCGGTGGCACTGGACGAATGGGGCGGCGGGAATCCGGTGACCACTGCGAAATCCCGGGCGGCGACACCGCCGATAGCAAGGTTTCGGCCCGCCGAGCGCGATCCTCCGCGCCCTCGTGGCGCAGCAGGTCGATCAGCATTCGATAACTCGGCCCGTGACGAAAGTCTTCCCGCAGCACGACGATCAGCTGCTCGCGCGCGAGCGCGTGCTCGCCCTGACGCTCGAGGATGTGCGCGAAGAGATATCGATCGTCGTAGGCGTCGTCGGGCGGCATCTCGTCGGCATGCTCGAGCAGCCGCCGACTCTGCTCGAGCGCTCTCGGATAGTCTCGATGTTCGAGATAGAAACGAATGAGCGCGCGGCGGACCTGCATCTCCTCGTCGAGCCCACCCATATCCGCCTTTTCCAATGCCTCACCCAAGAGCTCTTGCACGCCGCTCAAGCCGATCTCGGGCAGGCGCAAGCGCGACAGTCCGAGCACCGCCAACAGATGTCCGGGCGAGGTCTCGAGCGCTTTCTGGTAAGCCGAAATGGCTTCGGCTTTTTTGTTGGCGGCCGCCAGCAGACGACCGTGATGTGCGTAGAGCCGCGCCTGGCTCTCTCGTTTTCTCGACTGCGGAGGCGCCAGCTCGAGCGCACGCGCCGACGCGCTCACTGCTTCGCCGAACCGTCCCAAGAGAAAGCGTTCACCTGAAAGCCGAAGATGCGCCTCGAAATGGGACGGATCCTGCGCGGTGATCTGCTCGAGCACGCTGATGGCGTCGACCGGTCGGTCGAGATCGTCGCCCAGAATTTCCGACAGGCGCAAAAGTCCACTGATCTTGGGATGCCCTCCCCCATCGATGAACCGCTCTGATGCTTTGAGCGCATCGTCGCCGCGATGCAGCTTGCGAAAGAATGAGATCAGCGCGTCGGCGATGGGAAAATCGTTCGGACACAGCTCGGTGGCGACGCGATACTCAGCCTCGGCCGCATCCAGATCGAAGTCGCGTTCATGTAGCGCGCCCTTGGCCACCAGCACGCGGGCGAGCGGGCGCGACAAATTGCGACGGCGATAGAGCTTCTCGAGCTCGAGAAAGACACCGCGAAAATCGTATAGCTCGGGACGCGATCGGCAGATGGTGATGAGCTGATCGAGGACTTCCAGATTCTCAGGGCGAATCTCCAGCGCAACCACCAAGCTCTCCGTCGCGCTCTTGAGATCACCGACGTGCTGGGACAGTGCGGCTCGCTTTTGATAGATGCGCACGCGTTCGGAGGGATCGGGCTCGAGGTTCACCTTCTGCGTGAGTAGCGCAGCGATGGGCATCGCCAAGGTGAAGTCGCCGCGAGCGTAATAGCGCTCGAACAGCGCGCGATTGGCGGGAAGACACTCCGGATCGACGTGCAGCGCCTTCTCGTAATATTCGAGCGCGCGGGTGGGCTCGCCGAGCTCGCGTTCATAGAGATGGCCGATCTGAGAAAGGACGCCGGCGCGCTCTTTGGCCCCGACCCACAGCTTCACTTCGAGCTCGAGAGTCTCGATGGCTTCGCGAAAGCGACCCTGCCGAAGGTAGAGATCGCGAAGCCCATGGATCGCCGGCAGACAGAGCGGCGAAGCGTAGATGGCGGCTTGATAAAATCGTACCGCTTCGTCGTCGCGGTTGAACTTGGCCTCCATGATAGAGCCGCACTTGAACTGAAGCAGCGCCTTCTGCGCACGATCTTTGGAAAACTCGATCTGTCGCTTGGTGATGGCGATCAGATCGTCCCACCGCTCGGTCGCTTCGTACAGTCGTCCCAGCGCCTCGATGCTTTGACGATGGGCAGCATCACGCTGCAAAATTTCGAGATAGATCGCCGCCGCTCGCTGCGGATCCCGCATCTCCTCTTCGAAGAGCTTGGCCAGCTTGAGCCGCAGATCGAGCGCCTCGCGCTTGCCCGTCGAAAGCGAGATGCGCGTCTGCAGCACCGACGCCAGCTCTTCCCAGTTGCGGGTTCGGTGCGCGTGCTTCTCCAGCGCCTCCATGCCCTCCGAATCGGCGGGATCGATCGCATGCAAGAGGGCGAACAGGCTTGCCGCCTGGCGCGCGTCTTTCAGTTTCTGCTGCGCCACGTGCGCCGCGCGCCGAAGAATCTCCACTCGCTTACGATCGCTCTTCACCAAGCGCGCGCGCTTCTCGTAGGCCGCGATCAGCCCGCGAAAATCACGCTGCTGTTCGAATAGCAGCTCGATCTTTTGCTGCGCAGCGTCGCTCTCCGGATCGAGCTCCATCATTCGAATGAACGAAGCCGCCGCTTCGCCGGGCTGCCCCAGATACTTGTGCTGAAGCTCTCCCCGGCGCGCATAGAGATCGGCCAGCCGATAGGCGCGATTGCCGCTTTCCACCAGCTCGATCGCGGTCTGATAGATCTCGAACAGCACGCGCCACTTTTTCAGACCGTAAGCGACACGTTCACAGGCCACGAAGCATTCGCGATGGTCTGGATGCGCGCGAAATAGCGATTCGAATGCGTCGAGCGCACCCTTCAGATCACCCGTACGCTCGAGCGAGATTCCCTTCTCGAGCAGTGCGCGCCCGCCGGCGAAATCGGTCGCCATCGATGTCTACTTTATACTGTTAATGATTCTATTCCAAAGGGTCGCGCTCGACCGGCCCCGCGCCGGCATGGACGGACTTTGCGACCGCGCTGGCACCACCGGCGTTTCGTCCGCCGCCGACTTCTGCTCCTCGACCAGCCGCGAGAGCGGAATGGTTTCGCGCAGCTCATCGTCGGTTGGCTCGCCTTCGCAGGGTGTGGCGCGCGAACAGGCCGCGAGCTCTTTGCACTCTTCTTCGTACTCGCTCGGAAAGAGCCCGCGCAGGAGATCCTGCATCTCGCGAACTTCGAATCGATAGGAGGTTGCGAACGATCGCAAATCTTCCGCCAACTCGCGGGCGCTGGCGTATCGATCGCCCACTTCGCGGCTAAGCGCACGCAGCACGATGCGATCGAGCTCGCGCGGAACCCGACGATTGAACTTGGAAGGCGCGGGCACGTCGGCGCGACGAACCCTTTCCATCAGCGCGAACTCGGTATCACCGCGAAAAAGCTTTTCAGTGGTGAGCATCTCGTGCAGCACAATCCCGACCGAAAAAATGTCGGTACGCGCGTCGAGCGGCATGCCGCGAATCTGCTCCGGTGACATGTAGCTGAACTTGCCCTTGAGCACGCCNNCGATACCGAAGTCGAGCAGCTTGACGTCGCCGTCGTAGGAGACGCGCACGTTGGAAGGCGAAACGTCGCGGTTGATGATCGAGAGCGGCCGTCCTTCGGCGTCGACGCGCGTGTGCGCGTAGCCGAGTCCATCGCACATCTTGGCGGCGATGTAGCAAGCGTGCGGAATGGGAATGCGCTGACCGCTCTCTTGGCAGCGACGCAGTACCTGAATCAGATCGCGCCCGCTCAGATATTCCATGGCGATGAAATAGCGACCGCCCGATTCGGCCACGCGCCCGATCTCGAAGGTGCGCACAATCGAGTCGTGATTGAGCAGCACCGCGATCTTTCCTTCGCGAATGAACATGTCGACGAAGCGCGCTTCGCGGGCGAGCGCCGGCCGCATGCACTTCATCGCCAAGAGGCGCGGATCGCCAGGCATGCGCGCGCGATAAACTTCGGCCATTCCTCCTCGCGCGATGAGGCCGAGCAGCATGTACTTGCCGAACTTTTGCGGCGCGTCGGGTGAGCCGGGACGAAGCTTGACGGCCAGCGGCGAGATCTTCTCTCTCGCTGCTTCCTGCGACTGACTGGCGAGGTTGATCAGGTCCAAAGGTCGGCTCGCCGTCAGAGGTTGCAAAGAGAAGGCCACCTTCTGGACAGAGAAAGATGAATAATTACAGGGCAGAAACTTGCAGAAACTGACGACTGCACACCTCATTTACAGGGAGTGTAGGCCCCATTCCCACCTATTAATAGGTGGGCGTTCCGAGCGCGTGGATGGGGGGNNAACAACAACTGCGGCACCTGCGGCAGCTACTGCGGCGGCACCTGCACCGACGGCGTTTGTCAGTGTGTACCGAGACATCGTGCGGCGACGGCTCGTGCGCCGATACCCAACACGATCCCTACAACTGCGGCGGTTGCTTCAACAACTGCGGCTGGGGCATGGCGTGCGTGGACGATCAGTGCGGCTGTGGAGAGCTCACCAACTGCTACGACATCGACACCAACTACGATCCCTATAACTGCGGCGGCTGCGGAAGCCAGTGCGCCTGGGGCGCGATGTGCAATCAAGGCACCTGCACCTGCGCCTGCCCGGTCGGCACCATCGAATTAGACGGGGCTGTCAGTAACTCGCATCGTTCCACATAACCCGCTACGCTTTAGCTGATGCGTCCTTTGGTTGAGCTCGATACTACTGGGGCTCGCGCGGTATTTACCGACGTGGATGACACTCTCACGTTTGCCGACGGAGACAAGCACGGGCTGGTGCCGGAGGCTTTTTCGGCGATCGCGCAGCTCAAGGAGGCGGGATTTATTGTCGTGCCAGTGACCGGGCGCCCGGCGGGATGGGCCGAGATGCTGGCGGCGACTTGGCCGGTCGATGCGGTGGTGGCGGAAAATGGCGCCATCGCGATCGTGCCGGAGCCGGTCTCGGGACGCCGTCCCTTCTTGCGACGAATTTTTTTCAACTCGGCGCCTCCCGATCGCATGCAACTCGATGCGACCCGCGATGCGATCTTGGCAAAGTTTCCATTCGCGAAGCTGGCCGGCGATCAGTGGCTGCGCATTTGCGATCTCGCGTTCGACATCGGAGAGACGCAATCGCTCGCCACGTCTCAAGTCGACCAGATGGCGTCGTTCGCCGAATCGCTGGGTGCGCGGCACACTCGCTCGACCGTACATCTCCATATTTCGTTCAGCGATCACGACAAAGCCAAGATGCTGCTGGCGCTCAGCCGCGATCGTTTCGCCCTTCATGCACCCACATCGGAGTGCATCTTCGTCGGCGATTCGGAAAACGATCAGGCCGGGTTCTCACAATTTTCGCTCTCGGTAGGCGTCGCCAATGTGCGTAAATTCGAAGCGGTATTGCGTCCGCCACCGGCTTTTGTCACTTCGCTTGCCGGCGGCCTGGGCTTCGCCCAACTCGCCGCGCATTTGCTGCGCGCAAAATAGTCTCAACCTATTGAAATTCCCGAAAGAATGCAGTAAATTGCCGGATCGGCGCCATGCCCTTCTTAGACCGCCAGCTCGGCCCCTATAAGCTGATCTCGCAGATCGCGGTCGGCGGCATGGCTGAAATCTACATGGCACAAACGCGCGGCGCCGGCGGTTTCGCCAAGCTGGTCGCGCTCAAGCTCATTCATCCCAACTTCTCTTCTGATCCCGAATTCGTGCGCATGCTCATCGACGAGGCCAAGCTGGCCGTGCAGCTCGAGCATCCCAACATCGTTCACACCTTCGATCTCGGTCGCGTCGAGGAGCAGTACTATATCGCCATGGAGCTCATCGAGGGCGGCGATCTCTATCGCATCCTTCGCCGGGCGTCCGATCTCGATCGATCGTTTCCGCTCGATCTCGCCACGTACATCGCCAAAGAGGCATGCGCCGGGCTCGCCTACGCCCACGCCAAGGTGGACAACCGCGGACGCGCGCTCGAAATCGTGCACCGCGACGTTTCGCCGCAAAATATTTT
Organism: Myxococcales bacterium; assembly: GCA_003153195.1. Classification (GTDB taxonomy): domain Bacteria; phylum Myxococcota_A; class Polyangia; order Palsa-1104; family Palsa-1104; genus PALSA-1153. The sequence continues at coordinate 739 of PLXG01000364.1, read as the reverse complement.
GGTCTCCTATCAGGGCGACGTGAAGATCGTCGACTTCGGNNGCTCTACGAAATGCTCACCGGTCAGATGCTCTACCTGCAAGAAGATCTGCAGATGCTGGTGGAGATGGTGCGCAAGGCCAACATCCCGCCGCTTTCGTCGAGGCGCAAGGATGTTCCGCCCGAGCTCGAGCAGATCGTAATGAAGGCGCTCAAGCGCCGCGCCGAAGAGCGCTACCAGACCGCCGGTGAGTTCGCCGAAGCGCTGGGTCGATTCCTGAAGCGCAATTCGCCCGACTTCAGCCGCGCTCGCATCGGCGAGTTCGTCTCCGAAGTATTGGGAAGCCCGACCGAAGACCAGACGCAGATGAACCGCGATCCCGACGCCTCCACCGCCGAGCATCGGACCCACCTCGACCGCGACGAGCACAGTCTCATCTTCGATCTGTCCGATTTCGTTTCGCTCGCCGGACGGCCCAGCGTCGTCCAACTCAACACCCAGACTCGCACCGACAACCATCTCAAAAGCGACACGCAGGTGGGCACCGACACCCAGCTCGGAATGGATACCAAGACCGCCACGCAGATCAAGACGCTCCCCGGCGATCGCGCCGCGCTTCGACCCGACGCGTACGCACCGACCGGCAGCTTCGGTGAAGATCATACCTTCGTCGATGAAGATTCGGGCGCGTCGCACCTCAATGTCGCTTGGCCCAATCGACCGACGTTGCCCAAACAGGCGTCGCCGATCGATACCGACG
>PLXG01000247.1 GCA_003153195.1 Myxococcales bacterium | reverse complement strand
GACAGCGGCAGCGCGTGGCCATCGCTCGCGCGCTGGTCAATCAGCCCGCGCTACTGCTCGCCGATGAGCCGACCGGAAATCTCGATCAGAAGACCGGCGCCGAAATCGTAAAATTGTTCGAGCAGCTGAACGCCGGTGGCATGACGGTGGTCCTGGTGACGCATGATCCCGGCCTGGCCAATCGTGCGCGCCGTCGCGTTCGACTGATCGATGGCGAGATCGCCGCCGACGAGCGCGTCTCATGATTCTCCGTGTGCGCGCATGATGGATCTGTTCGAGCTCTTGTGGAGCGCGGTCGACACCATTCGTGCGTCCAAGGTGCGCGCATTTTTAACCACGCTGGGCGTGATCATCGGCGTGTTCGCTGTCATCCTCTTGGTCGCGCTCGGCGAGGGCGCGCGGCAATATTTGGCCGACACTTTTTCACAGCTGGGCTCTAACGTGATTCAGATCCTACCCGGCAAACGCGAGACGCAAGGAATCGGTCCACCGGTGATGGGCACCGCTCATCGGCTCACGCGCGAAGACGAAGAAGCGATGGCCAAGCGCGCGTTCACGCTCGACGCTATCAGCGGAATCGTAAACGGCGGCGGCTCCATTCGTTACGCCGGCCGGCGACGCGACACCTACATCTTCGGCGTGGGCGAGCGGTTCATGGAGATTCGCCAGCTCAAGGTCGATCAAGGCCGCTTCTTTTCCGACGACGACGTGCAGGCGCACCGGCGTTACGTGGTGCTCGGTCGTACCATTCAGGCCGAGCTCTTCGGCGAAGAAAATCCACTCGGCAAACGAATCAAAGTGGCCGAAGCCGAGTTCCGCGTCATCGGCCTCATGGAGCACAAGGGCAATTCGCTCGGCTTCGATCTCGACGATCTGGTGATGATTCCGGAAACTACTGCGCTCGATCTGTTCGGCCTCGAGGGGCTCACCCAGTTCATCGGCCGCGCGCGTGACAAGGCCGACATGAGCGCCGCCATCGCCGACGTCACCGAAATTCTTCGCCGGCGTCACAACGATCAGATCGACTTCACCGTCATCTCGCAGGATGACATCCTCGGCACGCTCAACAAGATCATGGGCACCATGACCATGGTGCTGCTCGCCATCGCATCGATCGCGCTGGTGGTGGGCGGCATCGGCATCGCCAACATCATGCTGGTTTCGGTGCGCGAGCGAACGCGAGAGATCGGCGTCCGACGCGCAGTGGGCGCCACCCGCGGAACGATCATGGCGCAGTTCCTCGTCGAGGCAGTCGCCATCGCGCTTTTAGGCGGAGTGCTCGGTCTCATGGCCGGAGGCGCGGTCATCACCATCGCCAGATGGGCCGTTCCCGGACTCCCGATTCAGCTGAGTGGCTGGATCGTGGCGGTGGCGATTGGATTTTCCGCAGTGGTCGGCGTGGTCTCGGGCGTGATTCCCGCAAGGCGCGCGGCCAACCTAGATCCGGTCGAAGCGCTTCGCTACGAGTAGCTTCGCTACCAGCGACGAACGCTGGCTACTTCTGCGCGTCGAGTGCGTACATGAGGGCGTTCCACTTGCCCTGCTTCTCCCACGATCCATCGGCCGCTTTCTTGAACGTGGCGTTGAACTGACCGTACCAGCCTTTTTTCTGCGGCATCATGACCGGTCCAGGCATGTTTCCAAACGATTGGATCTGCGCCGTGGCGGTGCTTCCGTTCGCTGACAGAACCTTGAGGCGCGAACCTTTGAGATCGATCGGATATTTCTGACTCGCCTCGTACGCCTTGAACGAACTTGCGCTGCGCGTGATCGCTTGTGTGAGCGGGCTCGACTGAACTTTGTTTCCTGCTAACGCGACCGAACCAAAAATCATTGAAGCGGCGAGCGCAAATCCGAGCATCTTGGACATTATAAAATCCTCCTCACCTGGAAGTGACTGCACTCACTGTGCCTGAAATGGCTCAACCGTTACCTGCGGTTAGGATGCGGTTGGATGGTCGGTTGAGTGGCCAGTATGGCGATTTTAGTGGTCTATTTGGTGTCCCTGCCCAAAATCGCCAGCAGCGCTGGCAGCACCGCGAACGCCGAAAGCAGACAGACGCCGACTGCGATCGCACCGGAAATTCCGAGCGCCCGCAGACCATCGAAGCGCGCCACCGCCAGACCCGCAAAGCCCGCCATGGTCGAAAGCGAAGTGAGAATGATCGCGCGACCGGTGGTGGCCAGCATTCGGCCCGGCGTGACCGTGGGATCCGATTCGTAGCGATGCACCAAAAATACGTGGTCGTCGATTCCGTACCCAATCACCAGCGGCACGGCCAGCAGATTGAAGAGATTGAGAGGAATCCCCAATTTGGCCAGGACCGCCGCGAACAGTGCCCAAGCAAATCCGAGCGGCGCCATCACCGCCAACCACGGTCGCCATCTTCGATAGAAGAGCGCCAGCAGCACCCCGACGAGCAGCACCGAAGCGATGGTGACCTTGATGGTGTCGGTGATGACGATCGCGCGCAGGACGCGCTCGAGAAACGATCCGCCGGTGAGGGTGCCGCCGATGTCGCGCTGAGTGTGCTCGAGCGCCGCTTGAGCCTCATTGCGATGACCGACCGCGGGATAGAGATAGGTCGCGACCAACGATTTTTGTACGTGAGATCGAACCAGGAAGTCGAGCTCACCCGCATTCGAAAGAGTGATGGGCGGTGGAGGTTGCGCCAGATTTTCGAGCGCCGGCGCGAACGGGACGAGATCAAACCCTGCGCTCTCGAGCGCGTGCCCGAAGCGGGTGGAGACATCGCCAAGGTGCATCGCGTCCAACTTCACACGACGAATCGACTGCGCTTTTTCCGACGGAAAGAGCGAAGAGATCGACGAGTAGCTCTGCAACAGGCCCTGCGCCCTGAGTGCCTCGGCCTCACGACGCCAGCCATCGGATCCTTCGAGCGACAACTCGATGGTGGGCTGATCGACCAGCGCCACCACCAGGTCTTTCTGCTCGCCGAAATGGTGCTCTACCTCGGCCTGGACCTGCGCGGGCTCCATCGCCGGCGGCTGAATCGCGATCAGGCGTCTCTCAAACTCGAGATGTCGGGCACAGAAGATCGCAGAAACGAAGGCGATGGCCACCAGCGCCAGCACCTTCTTCGGGTGCGCCGCCATGGCATCACCCATGCGTTCGATTCTGGTTGGTCGATCGGTCGATTCGATCGCCGAAGCGATGCTCCAAACTCGAGTGGGTAGCACCGCCAAGAGCGCGGGAAACACCGTGAGCATCGCCAGCAGGTTGAGCAAAAGTCCGATCCCGGCCAGCACGCCCAGCTCCTTCAGTCCGCGATAATCCGAAAGCGCGCAGGCTAAAAAGACCGCTGCCGGCCCGAGGGTGGCGACGATCGAAGGCGATCCCAGGTCGCGAACCGTCTTTTCCAGCGCGTCGAGCGGCTCGAGCGATCTCAGCTCTTCGCGCAGTCGATTGTAGAGCTGAATGGGAAGATCAATCCCGATCGAGAGCAAGATGGTTCCGAACGAAAGCGAGACGGCGTTGATGCGGCCGTAGATCAGCGCCGCGACACCGGCGGTCCACAAGAGTCCGACGAACAGCGGAATCGCCACCAGCGGAATCGTTCGGATCGCACGAAAGAAGAGGGCGAACAGAAGCAGCACCGAAATGCCGGAGAGCGCCGTAGAAAGTGTGGTGTCGCGATGGAGCCAGTCGCGATAGGCCAGCGTATAGGCAACCGCGCCGGTGAACGCGACCGAAATTCCCGCACCGTTTCCGAACGGCAAGCCGACCTGCGCTCCCAGCGCTCGCGCCGATTCCGATGCGTAGGCGAGTAGCGCGCGATCGGAGTCGATGCTGAACGCACTCTGCGCCGGCCGAACATAGAGCAGCAACGCACGCCCGTCGCTGGATCGAAAATAGCCACTGGTCGCGTCGACCGAGAGTCCGTGACCGAGGCGCTTTCCGACCAGCGGCAAGAGCTCCAGCGGATCGGCGGTCAAAACCGGCGTGAGAGAAGATCCGCCCGGCGCGGAAAGCAGCGAGCGCAACCGGCGCGCCTGACGCGCAAGTGAATCATCGTCGAGTCGCGCATTGAGCGCCGAGAGCTCGGCGTCATCGAGCAGAAGCATTGCGTGGTCGCGCAGAAAGCGTGCAGAGTCGGCGGAGAGCTTGTGACGTACATCGGCCACCAGCGACGAGCGACGCAGCTCGGCGGCGTAGCGGTCGGCAAACTCGGTCAGCCGGCTAGCATCGTCACCCTCGACCAACACCAAAAGCACCTGATCGGCCACGAAGGCGCGAGAGAAGCGGGCAAACGCCTGCGCTTCAGCGCTGCGCTGCGGAAACAGATCCATCACGTCGGTGTCGAGCCGTAAACGAAGAATGACGATAGGCGAAAGCACCAGCGAGAGCGTGAGCGCGACCAGGAGGATGCGGACTGGGCGGCGGACCACCTCATGAGCGAGGCGCGAAAGAATCATGCGCCGATTTTTTTCGAGAGCTCGCCTGCGTCCCGAATCAGATCGTTCACGCTCACTCCGCGAAGCGCCGCGCCCACGCCAAAGAGATGTATCGATTTGCCGCGCTCTTCGATGAGCGCGACGCGCTCCGAATGGCCGACATCGTATTGCGGAATCCCGCGTGCGTAGCGCACCACGTGCCGAAAACGAGGTCGAGCGTCGATGTTCATGGTGATATGCGCCGCCGAGACGGCCGCCTCGATGAGCGCGTCGTCCGAAAGTCGCGCCGCGCTGGGATCTCGATCGCCGCCGATCATGAAGCGCAGTAGCGTGTGATCGGCCGGTGCCAGCGCCGCGGCGGGAAAGGCGCTGGTCATCCAGATGGCACCGAGTGGTCGCTCGGCTTCGATCTTGGGAATCAAGAAGCCGAAGCCGTTCAGCGGATGCGCCACTTCGCCGCGCAGGTAACCGAGGCTCACCGCGGCGATCGAAGCTTCGCGAATTTTGCCGTAGGCATCGGCGATCTCTCTGTCGACGGTGCGCAACAGCGCCGCGGATTCGAACGGCGGCAACGCGAGAATCAAGCCCTGGGTGCGCAGATCGTTCGCGCCAGTACGAATCACCCATTCGCCGGCGATTCGGGACAGCGACTTCACTTCGATGTTGGTCTGCACGTCGGCGCCGAGCGCGACCGTCAGCGCGTCGGTGAGCGCCGCCATTCCGCCACGCAAAGTGACCAGCTTGGGCGCACGCCGCTTTTCACCCGTGGGAGATCGCGTGCGTTCGCTCGACAAAAGTCCACGCACCACGCTGCCGTGCTCGGCCTCGAGTTGATTGAGCAGTGGAAAGCAGGCGCGCAGGGAGAGCCTCTCGATGTCGCCGGCAAACACGCCCTGTACTACTGGCTCGACGAATCGCTCGGTCAGTCGCGAACCGAAGCGGCGACGACAGAACTCGGCGATCGACTCGTCTTCTTTGCCGCGCGGCTTGGCCCACGGCTCGCGAAAGATGCGCCACTTGTCGCGAATGCCGAGCGTACGACTGGTGAGCAGCGTGGGTGGGGAAGACGGTACTTGGCGGAGTTTTCCGTCGAGAAACAGAAATCTTCGACGTGCGCTGTCGTCCGATGGAATCACTTCGAGCTTGAGTCGCGCGAACAGCGCTTGCGTGGCGGGAGCGTTATCGAGGACGCCGGCCGGTCCCAGCTCGACCTCCCAGCCATTTTCGCGAACGGTGCCGATCTTGCCGCCGGTTCTAGCTTGTTTCTCGAGGATCGTCACCTGATGGCCGCGATCTCTCAGCTCGAGCGCCGCGCTCAGCCCGCCGATGCCGCCGCCGATCACCACCCACCTCATTTTTGCGTCTCTCCGGCAGCGGGTGACGATCTCGCCGCGGTCAGCTTACGCTCGACCAGTCCGGCCAGCGCCTCGATGAAGAGCGGATCGTCGTTGAGCGACGGTGCCCGACGGAAATCGAGGCCGAGCGCCTTGGCCTCATCGCCAAAGAGTAGATCGATCTCATAGAGCGTCTCGATGTGATCGGAGACAAACGAGATCGGGATGGCCAACACCTCTTTGCGACCGGTCTGGGCCAAAAGCTTGAGCACGCTATCGGTGGCCGGCTCGAGCCAGCGCGCGCGACCAGCGCGACTTTGATAGCTGAGGCGCCAAGGATGCTGTCCGCCAAGACGCGAAAGCACTCCGGCGATGGTGCGCTCCAGATCGGCGACGTAAGGATCGCCTTTGCGAATGAAGGTCTCCGGCAATCCGTGCGCAGAAAAAAGCAGCTCCACGCCGGCCTGTTTCTCGACGGGAAATTGCTCGATTCCGCGCCGCACCTGCGACGCCAGCGCGTCGAGATATTTTTCGTCATCGGGCCAGCGGTCGATTTCCAACAGATCGACTGCGCCGAGCGCCGGCGATTTTCCCGCCAGCTGCTTGCGCAGCTCCCACAACGACGATCCGGTGGTGGCGGTGGTGTAGTGCGGATAGAGCGACAGCGCGATCACCGTGTGAATTCCGTCTTTGGCCATCTCTTTGATGGCTTGGGCGGTAAAGGGCGGCGCGTAGCGCATGGCCACGTAGCAGCGGAATTGTTCGGGAGATTTTTGGTTGAGCCGAGCCTCCAGTGCTTTGGCCTGCGCGTGCGTGATCTCGTTGAGCGGCGACTTGCCACCGATGAGCCGATAATATTCGCGCACGGTCTGCGCACGCCGACGAGAGACCAGCTTGGCGAAACGCTTTTGCCAGAACAGACCGAGCGGCAGCTGGATCAGATCGGGATCGCGAAATAGGTTATAGAGAAACGGCTCTACTCCCTCGAGCGAATCGGGCCCCCCGAGGTTGAGCAAAACGACGCCGTAGGGAGGCGTGTTCATTTCGCGGCTGGGCGCGCTCCTAAGCGATGCACGATCTCTACCAGCGCCTGTGCGTGCTCGGGCGGCGTCGGCGGTAGAATTCCGTGACCGAGGTTGAACACATGAAGTCGATCGCCGGCGCGCCTCAAAATGTCTGCCGCGCGACGCTCGATCTCCGCTACCGGTGAAAACAGCACGCAGGGATCGAGATTTCCTTGCAGCGTGATGGCATCGCCGGTCATGCGACGCGCTTCGTCGAGCGGAAGTCGCCAATCGAGGCCAAGCACGTCGGCTCCGCAGGTGGCCGCGTCGCGCAGCAGCGCTGCGCCATCGTTGGCAAAATAGATGATGGGCACGCCGAGCGGCTTGATCGCGGCGATGATCTTCTTCACGTAGGGAAGCGCGAAAACGCGAAAATCTTCTGGCGCGAGCTGTCCCACCCAGGAGTCGAACAGCTGCACCACCTGCGCCCCGGCGCGAATCTGCGCGGTCAAATAGGCGATCACCGTGTCAGACAATTTGGCCAAAAGCGCATGCGCGGCATCGGGCGCGGTGAACATGAGCCGCTTGGTCTCGGCAAACTGCTTGGAGGTCTGCCCCTCGACCACGTAGGTCATCAGCGTAAAGGGCGCGCCGGAAAATCCGATCAGCGGCACTTTTCCATCGAGCGCGCGCCTGACCAGACGAATCGCCTCCATCACGTACGGCATCTCTGCGTCGGCATCGGGAATTCTGAGCGCGTCGATGCCCGCGCGATCGCGCACCGGCTCGAGTCGCGGACCTTCGGCCGGAAAGCTGAGCGGCACGCCCATCTTTTCGATCGGAATGAGAATGTCCGAAAACAAAATTGCCGCGTCGACCCCGATGCGATCGACCGGCTGAATGGTCACCTCGCAGGCGAGCTCGGGCGTCTTACATAGATCGAGAAAGCTCCCCGCCTTGGCGCGCGTGGCGCGGTATTCAGGCAGGTAGCGGCCCGCTTGTCGCATGATCCAAATAGGTGTCGTATCGACGGTTTCGCCGGCAATTGCGCGAAGCAAGCGGTCAGCGCGGGACATGCCCGCGAGTATACCTCAAGAGGTTCACGTCATGCGCGCGTGGTTTCACGCTTGTGCGACATGCGGCCGAGCCCGTCGTAGGCGGCGTACTTGTACATTTCGCCCAGCGTCGGGTAGTTGAACACCTCGTCGATGAAGTCGTCGATGGTGCCGCCGTATTTGAGCGTCGCCATTCCGAAGTGAATGAGCTCGGTGGCGCGCTCACCTACCACGTGCACACCGATGACCTTCTTGTCGGGCACGGTGAACAGCACTTTCAACATGCCTTCGGTGTCACCGATGATCTGGCCGCGGGCATTGTCGCGGTAGAAAGCCCTTCCAATTTCGAACTCTAATCCCTTTTTGCGCGCCGACTCTTCGGTCTCGCCGATCATCGACACTTCGGGAATGGTGTAGAGACCATAGGGAAACTGCGAAGCGACCTTGGTCTTGAAGGGAATGTCGAACGCATGACAAGCCGCCACTCGGCCCTGCTCCATCGCCACCGACGCGAGTGCGGGAAATCCGATCACGTCGCCAGCCGCGTAGATGCGCGCCGCAGTCGGCTGACCGGCCGGTTCGAGCACGTGATAGTGACCGTCAGTTTTCAGAATGCCGCGCGCGTCGGGGATGATGCCGACCCGTTCGAGCCCGAGCGATCGCGTATTTCCGGCGCGACCTCCCGCGAACAGCAACCGCTCGCACTCGAGATCGCGGCCATCTTTGAGCAGGCAGTGTACCGCACCTTTTTTTCGCGCCACCTCAACCACTTCGGCGCGCATGAGCAGCGTGCAACCGAGTCGCTCTAGCTGCGTCGACAAGATCTTGCAGACTTCGCCGTCGAGAAATCCGAGCAATTCGCCGCGACCTTCGACGATGGTAACCTGTGTGCCGAGCGACGCAAAAATCGATGCGTACTCGCAGCCGATGACGCCGCCGCCCAAGATCACCAGCGATCTGGGAATCGAATCGAGGTGCAAGATCGAATCGGAGTCGTCGATCTCGGGATCTTCGAACGGAACGTACTCGGGCCGAAACGGCGACGATCCAGTGGCGATCAAGATCGCGTCCGACGTCACGCGATAGGGCGCTCCGTCGGAAGGAACGATCTCGAGCGTATGCGCATCGAGAAAAGTGGCGTCGCCGCGCAGAAGCGGAATGTTGTGCCGGCTCAAATTCCAATGGCAGCGTGCTTTCTGACTGCCGAGCACCGGCTGCTGGCGACACATGAGCTCTTGCACCGAAACATCGCCGCTCACTTTGCAGGAGATTCCGTAGAGCTCGCGCTGTCGAAATCCCGACAAATAGAGCGCGGTCTCGCGCAAGGTCTTCGACGGCAGCGTGCCAGTGTTGATGCAGGCGCCGCCGACCTCTTCGGCTCGCTCGACAACCGCGCAGCGCTTTCCGAAATAGGCCGCTTGGGTGGCCGCCTTCTCGCCCGCCGGGCCGGACCCAATCACCAGCCAGTCATAGTCGTACATTTTGTGAGTTTATCGCAAAACTGCGCGCGAAAACGAGCGGTGTTGGATCAGGGACACCCTAGGCGCGCCGGCGAGCACGCGTTTCCCGGCGCCGCAACTTTCGCTCGAGCTCGAGCGCGTGGTCGTGAGCGGGATAGTACTTCATGCCCTGCCGCATCAAGTGCAGCTCGTGCACCTCGTGAGCGATGACGTACTCGCGCTCGCTGTCCACCACGGCGTCGTCGATCCAGATCTGCCGGCTGGGAATAAATCGATAGCGCGCGTGATGCCCGCCCTGCGTGAAGTTGAGATCGAAAAGATCGCGCACTGCTCGGCCGTTTACCAGGATCAGCCGATCGCCGTCGACTTCGCCGAGCTCGCGCCGGAATACGTAACCGCGCTGTTCGGCGGCGGCGGCAGACACCAGCCTAGGATCGAGAACGCTTCGGCGCTGCTGTCGTTCGCGATGGTTGGCCATCCTGAGCGCGCGCAGATAATGGACGCCACGCTCCATGAGCTCGCGCTCGTGCAGTTGATGCTCGATCAAATACTCGAGCTCATTCGAGCCGGGCGCTTCGCGATCGATCCACACTTCGAGCGAAGGAATATAAGGTCGCGAATAGTGGTGGGCGCCATTGGTGAAATCGACGTCGAGGTGGTTGCGTATCCACTCTCCGTCTACCAAGCAGGCGCGAACCTCGAGGACTTCACGGAGCTGTTCAAGGTACGGCCGGCGCATGGAATGATTTTATCTCATTTGCACCGACAGTGAAAAGGCGCATGTAGGCCTACATCGGCGCGACATTCTATTTCCTTTTTGGGGCCGGCATATCGGGAACTTGCACCGACACGTCGCCCCCTTGCACCTTCGCTTGGCACGAAAGTCTCAACTTCGTAATAAAATAGGTGTTGCCGAGGTGCTTCGACTCCTGCGGGTTGAGCGGCGTCAAAAACGACTCTCCGCTCACGATCTTCACGCGACAAAGTCCGCAGGTCGCTTTGCCTACACACGCGGTGGGAATGGGAATGCCGGCTTTGCGGGCGACGTCGAAGATCGCCTCGCCGTCGTTGCACTCGACAATCTGATCGATAGGCAGAAAGGTAACCCTAGGCACACCCAAGGTTAACGTCGAGCCGCCAACAGGTCAAACTCCCCGCCCGACAGCGCTCTACGAAAATCGGAGAGGTCGCACAATTGCGACTGACGTGCTGGGAGGAGTAAGCTCGGGTCATGCGCATTGGTCGGTATTGGTTTCTTCTCGCATTCGCGTCGCTCGGGGATTGTAGCTGCAATCACAGTACCATCACCGGCAGCGGTGACATGGGACCGGGATCGAACGGGCTCGCCATCACGCCGGCCGAAGTCACCCTCGATCTGTTGCAAGGTCAGCCGCCTGCCACGCAAGCATTCACCGTGTCGGTTCAGGAAAAATCGGGCGCCAAGGATGTCACGTCGGCCTCCAGCTTCGCGCTCTCCGATCCGAACGAAGGCACGATGTCTGACAACGTGTTCACTGCCGGCACGCACGGCGGCACCGTAACACTGAGCGGGACCTACCTCGATCAGACGGCCAACGCAATCATCCACGTGCGCGCAAAGGGATCGTTTCCCTCGGACGATTGCTCGACTTGTCCGACATTTCCCGGTGACAGCGCCATGACTTGTGGCGGAGCGGTAGCGACCCAGCCGACCATCGTCTATCCGTCCGACGGAGCGTTGCTCCCTCCGAACATGAACGTGATCTCGGTTCACTTTTCCCCCGGCACGGGAAACAAACATTTCGAAGTCGCGTTTCAAAACGCGGTCACCGACGTGCGGGTAACCACCGCCTGCGCGACACCAGTGGTCGACACCAAGAACAACATGACTGGCGGTTGCGAAGTCACGCTCGACGAGAACGTCTGGAAGTTCATCGCCGATTCGAATCGCGGCGGCGACTCGGTCAAGGTCTCGGTGCGCGCCACGCCCGACGACGCCTGCGTCGAAGCATCGACTAACAGCGTCAACATCGCCTTCGCCGAAGAGGACCTGGTAGGTGGTCTCTATTATTGGAAGTCGACCATCACGCCGAACGGGACCGGCGGTCACATCTGGCGCAAGAGCTTTGGCGACACGCTGCCGCCCGAGCAGCTCACCACCGACGCCAATGGCGCCGCTTGCTTCGGTTGCCATTCGCTGTCGCGCGACGGCAAGCGCATGTTCGTGAACCATGACGATGACGACTCCGACGATGAATACAGCGATGTGAACTCGGATCTGATGGATGTCGAGACCAAGATGTTCGTTCAGAACAACAACTTCGCCAATCTGCCGCCCGGATTTCAGACCTTCAATCCCGACCACACGCTGGCACTGTCGTCGAACGGTCTCGGCGATCTCACGCCCGCCACCGACTTTTACCTGCTCGATGGAGACACCGGCTTGGGTGCTACGCCGGCCAAGATCGTAGCCGCGCCGTCGGGAAAGAGGCCGACACAACCGGATTGGTCGGCCGACGGAAAAAATGTGGTGTTCGTGGTCGCCGACTACATCGCTTGGGGAAATCATCACGACGACGACCATTTCTCCGGCGGCAGCCTCTTTTCCATCCCGTACGCCAGCGGTGCCTTTGGCGATCCGGTCGCGCTGGTAACATCGGCGGGAGAGAACAACTACTACCCAAGCTACTCCCCCGATGGATCCTTCATCATCTTCGATCGCGTTCCGAAGCCGACCACCATGGATGTCGCGGAGGGAGACTCGTTCTCCAATCCAAAGGCGCGGGTGATGATTCTGTCGGTCAAATCGGGCGCGACGCCGGAGGACTGCGCCAACCTGAACGGCACCGGCGACCTATCCAACTCTTGGCCGCGCTGGTCGCCGTTCATTCAGACCTATAAGAAGAACCGGCTACTGTGGGTGACCTTTTCGTCGACGCGCGACTACGGGCTGCGCGTGCGAAATTCATTCGGCTCGCAGGTGCAATGCTATCCCGCCGACAGCGCCGAAGATCCCGGTAGCCCGCACCATCAGGTCTTTCCCGCCAATTGCAAACAGCCGCAGCTGTGGATGGCGGCGGTCAATCTCGATCAGGCGGAGATCCCGTCGACCGATCCATCTCTGCCGGCATTTTGGCTGCCATTTCAAGACGACACCACGCACAACCACACCGCACAGTGGACGCAAACAGTGGTCACCACGCCGATGGACGGCGGGACTTGCTTGAACAACGGAGAAAATTGCGCGGCCGCCCCCAACAACTGTTGCGCGGGGGTATGCACCAGCGAAGCAGTCTGCGGCATCCCCTAAAGAACGCGCGCGCCATTCGGCCCGATCGCGGCGTACATCCTCGCTTGGTCGGTCACGTACAAAGTGCGTACGCTCCCTCCCGCGCTGCGGGTGTGCGCCACGCTCGGTCTCGAATGTCGCGCGCTCCTTGATTGATGGTCTCCGGATGATGCGCCATTCGGCCCGATCGCGGCTTGCGTCCGACCGGAGGGCGCGAAGCGGCGCTCCTCGCCTCGCTCCGGGCGCGCTCGCGCTGAATGCGTTTGGCTTTGCGCTGCTGTTTAGCTGAGTTTTTAATGCGCGCGCCAAACGCGTTGACCGCGACAGGCTGTCGCGCAGGTGGGGTCCACTCCCCCGCGTGGCGACGGGAAAACACAGCTTCGCCGAGGAATTTCTGTCGTTTAGCCGCTCGTTTGATACATGCAAGACGTGGCATACCCCATGCACATACATGTAGGACAACCCGGGGGGGAACATGCGATCGATTTGTCTCACTCTCTTTCTCGCTGCGAGTGGCTGTTCTGGCGGAGGCAACTCCGCCGAGAGCACAATTCAAGGTGACACGACGCAAGCTGGCGACGCCTTCGCGGTCCCCGCGCCTCTCACCGAGAGTAACGCAACGGCAGTCAAAGTGACCGGCAGCGGCCCCTCGGGTGCGCTCGTCGTCATCGATGTCGATGGTGCGGGGAGAGTGGAGTCGAACATTTCGGATGGCACCTTTTGTGCCATCGTTCCGCTGCAGCAGACCGGCGCCACCAAGTATCACCTGCGCGCGATCGATTCCGGCGGTCGAGCGCTGGCGCAAACCTATGACTTCTCCACGACGCTTTCGCCGCACACGACTGCGGCCGTCGCCAATATCGTCGACGGTCTCGCGCTCTGGGGCTATCAGTCGAGCGGCAGCGCGATCGATAACGCCCCCGGCAACATGATCGATGGCAAGCTCGACACCAGTTACACCTTCGAGCCATCCTGCGTGGACTCAGGATCGTGCGCCAAACGCGACGTGCCGTCGATCGCTGTCCACGTACCATCGGCAGATATTCAATCACTCGCGATCTATGTCACCGACAGCACGGCACTCGGAACCATCCAACTCTACTGGTCGGACCTCGACGCGATCGAAGGGGATGTGAGCGGCGAGCGGACCTTCTACGCGATGGCGCCCACTTCATCGGACCAAGACTGGAAGTCGCTTTCAGGGCTGACAACCACCGCGCTCGCCAATTCCGCAGGGGTCGTCTTCAATGGAGCCTCCGGTGCGTTTCCGGCAACCGCTAAATGGTTTGCATTTGCGTTCGCGGACAAGCCGAGTGGAATCGCGATCGATGACATTCAGGCGACTGCGACGGGTACCGCGGCGCAATCCGATCCTGCGCCCACCTGTCCCTGATCAGTCGTCAGACGACGATTCATCGCCCGAACGAATCGCTTTTTTCGTGCCGATCAGAATCGTCTCTTTATATTTTCCGATTCGCGTAGTGCCCATGAGCGCGTGCTTTTCGTTGTAGTAGCTCGCGTTCTTCTTGGGCGCGGTCGCCGCGATTCCGGCCTTGTCGAGACGCTTTTCGAGCTCGTGTTCAACGCGCCGTCGTTGCCCAGCGAAAGACGGGCTAGCCACGGCCGCCAAGATGATTCCAACCAAAACGGTGCGCATGGGAGCCTCCTTTGACCAGGTATTGCAATGTCTTGCCATTGGTAAGTGCTCGAAAATACCCGGCTGAGCGCTCCACAGAGTGGCCGCTGGAGTTGCGCGTTATTTTCGTCTGGAGACGTAAGGACTGTTTGGGTCTAGGAAGCGCCATGGCTTTCTTGCCCATCGGCCAGCGTAGTCGACGCCGATTCTTGGCGTGGTGACGACCTTGGGACTCTTGTCGCGACGGGATTCGATCCAGATGAGATCGGCGGTGAGATCTAGGCCGTTGTGGGTGCGGGAGATTCCTAGGGTACGGCAGAGTTTGCCGGGACCGTCGGTTTTTCCTAGCTTCGCCACGTCCTCCTGTGGCTCAAGCGCGCGGATCAAAACGGCCGCCGGCGAGCCTTTGGGCTCGGTCACTACGTTGAAGCAGTCGTACATTCCGTAGATCAGAAATACGTAGGCGTGGCCGGGCTCACCGTAGAGCGTGAGTGCGCGCGGCGTCGGACCGAACCGTGCGTGGCAGGCTTGATCTTCTTCGTGAACGTAAGCCTCGACTTCGACGATACGTCCGCCCAGGAGTCGATCGCCGCGGCGATGGATGAGGTGTTTGCCGATCAGATCGCGTGCCACTTCCAGGCAGGGCCGCGCGTAAAACGATCGCTTGAGCTTCATCGAACGACTATTCGAGCAGGAGTCGCTTGCGATCGATTCGATCGAGCACTGGATTCACTCGCCCGTCGGCAGACAGTGCATCGAAAAGCCCGAGCGCCGCGCGCTGGTAGCTCGGCAGATCGAGCGCGCCTTGCAGCAGTCGATAGCGCAAGAGCAGAAAGGCGGTCTGAGTCACGTCGGCGAGACAGTAGTTCTTGATGCTCTCCAGCTGACCGGCGTTGTAGAGACCTTCAACCTGACTGCCGTCGACGCCCACTTTTCCCGGCAAGCCGATCAGCCGCGCCAATGCGTCGAGCGAGCCGACTCGCGCCGCGCCGTGGTCGGACAAGAAGTCGTAGAGATCGATGTGGCCGGAGTCGCTGAAGCGATAACGATAATCGCGATCGGCGAACATGAAGCTAAGCGGAACGCCTTGGCGCAGACAGCGTAGCGCGATCACCGGCAGATCGAAGCCGCGCCCGTTGAAGGTGACGATGTGCGGGCGATGTTGGTCGGCGAACGAAGAAAAATCGAGCAGCATGCCACGCTCGTCTTTATTTTCACCGATCACTCCGAGGCGGCGAAATCCGTAGTTCTCGTCGAGCCACAGCACGCCAATGACGATGGGCCGATGCGCGTGCAGCGGTGGAAAGGGGCGCTCTTGTCCCGCTTCAATTTCGGGATGCCACAGCTCCGCGTCGGGAACAGTCTCGATGTCGAGCACCAAATGGGTACGCATGATGTTCGCGCATCATAGCGCGATTGCGTCTCAGAGAGGAAACGCGAAGGCGAGCCCGGCCAAATCGGCGTCGCCAAAGGCGGTGTGCGCGTAGCGATCGTTGAAATAGTGGCCGTAAGACAGCTCAATGTACGATGCGCTCAGATAGTGAGCCAAGCGCGAGTTGAATCGGCGCAGTCCGGTCAGATGAATGAGCACGCGAAAATCGAGAAACTCCGAGGAGAAAATGCCGAGCTTGGGATCCGAGGTATAAAATCCCAGACTCGATTTGGTGAAATAGCAGGTGCTGCATGATTTGCCGTGGCTGCCGCTGTAGCTGGGCGTGCCGTCGACGTCGTTCCAAAAGCTGACCGAATTCTGATGGTAGTAGCGACCAGTCAAACGAAACTCGAACACGCCGACCGGAAAATACATTCGCAATTCGGCAGCGTGTGAGCGCAATCCCCAGTCGTCGAAATAGAAGCGATAGGACGGACGAAACGAAATCCAGGGTACCAGCTGCGCGCGAGTGGGAACGATCCAGTTGAACCCAGCGCTGAACGCCTGACGAAATCGCTCGAAGGGCGTGGTCTCGCGCGACGGAGTGCCACCCAAGCTGACCGTGCGATAGGGATTGTTTTGGTAGCCGTTCGACGCTGAGCCGAACCCCGACTCACCGAGCTCATAGCTCACATTCAGCAGCAGTTTAGTGGTGAGCACCTGCGACCAGGAGAGAATGAAGTGGATGGTTTGCAACCCGCCGACGGGGTTGAAGGTCTTGGCGTCCATGCGCAAGCCCACATCGTCGTGGCCGTAGGTGGCGGAAAGTCCGAGCGTGCTGTTCTTGTGGAACAGATCGACCAGCAGCGAAAGCCCGGCG
Source organism: Myxococcales bacterium (assembly GCA_003153195.1). Lineage (GTDB taxonomy): Bacteria > Myxococcota_A > Polyangia > Palsa-1104 > Palsa-1104 > PALSA-1153. The sequence goes on along the minus strand of PLXG01000247.1, from coordinate 37,946 downwards.
GTGTGCGCCCAATAATCGGACTCCGACGAATAGGAGTAGCGCCCCACCAGCGTCGCCGGACCGATGCGCTGACCTAAGCGAAATCCGACCTCGTTGCGCAGCTCGGTGAACGGCTGATCGCGCACCGCGCCCGCCGCCACCGATGCGCTGGTGATGGTGTCGAGCAGGTAGTGCGCACCGACCATGGTCCCCGTCGGCAATTCTTTCTGCAGATCGGCCTCGGGCTGAATCACGCGCGTGTTGCGATCGCGCCAATAGTTGCCGCGAAAGACGATCTCATCCGCCGACGCGACGGACGAAAACAGCGACGCAAAAAGGAAGATGGAGAGTACTAGTCGCATTTCCTTAGTACCTCGTCACAAAGATTTTGATCGGTTGGCCGAGGCGCCCAAGGCGCCGTCGGGTCGAAGTCGACCCGCGAGCAAGGGGGGAGGCTCGGCGGGCTGTGCCCGACGAGGGGGACGGCACGTCCCCTTAGATCGGCTAGTACCTCGCCCCGACGAACCTTTGCTTTTGAACCCGTCATTTTCTCTGTGGCGAGGTACTAGTTACAGCCGCATCCGCCGCCGGCGCTTCCGAATCCGCCTTCCGATCCCTCGCGCGATCCCTGCCAATGCTGCTTGAATCGATCTTCTACCTTTTCAGCGGCCGCATCCATGGCGCGCTGCGACAGATATTCGCGTTGATACGGTTTGACGCGAACGCATCCAGAGAGCCCCGACGCAAGCGCGAAACAGAGGACGGCCATTTTCATCGGCAGAATGTTCCGATAAAAGGGGCGGCGGCGCAAGCCTTACAGGCGGACAGTTTTGCTAACGCGACGGAGATTTTTCCAGTGCGCGAGAAAATTGGACCAGCGGCGACAGCAGCGCGCGCGCGCCCGACCGGAGCATCTCGTGCGTCGAGATCGCGTTCGCCAGCGGCGGCGACATCGCGTAGTAGATTGCCACCGCCATCTTGCCCATTGGATTCGAGAGCAGATGCCGATCGCGAAGGTGCCGGAGCGTCGAAAGCTCGGCCACCATTGCCGAGCCAAAAGCAGCAGTGGCGATGAAGCAGCCGTTCAGCGTCACGAACTTGGCCTTCTGCGTGGTGGTGGTGACGAACTGCGCCGGCGATGCCTTTCCGCACACGCTGATGGCGCGAACGCCAATGTAATAGATGGTCTCTGGCTTGAGGCCGGTGAGCGTGACCGACTGCGCCGTGCCCGGCGTTCCCGGTGAAGGCGGCGTGTCGGCCGGAATTCCCTCGCCGAACGAATCGTCGTCGAGTGGCATGCCGGGACGATAGCGAATCTCATATCGGCTGGCAGCGTCGAGCACCCCGTTCGACATCGGCGCGGTGAAGCTCAACTTGACCGAGGTATCCTGCGGATCGGCCGCCATCGCCCCCGGCGAAGGTGCGGTCTGACAACCGGTGCAGCTGCCGGCGATCACTTTCAGCCGCGCTCCATCGATGAGCGACAGACGTCCGGCGCCGCAATTTTGCGATAGCGCGTCGCAGTTCGCCGGCTCGCTGATGGTTCCGTCGGGCACATTGAGGTTGCCGTCCGAGCCATCCCACGATCCGTAGCCATCCCAATCGGCGGTCGAGACCTCGTCGGCCGTTCCATCGATCATCACCGGAACCGAGTAGACCACCGATGGCTGACCGAGCGCGTCCGATCCAAATCCGCGCAGCTCCGAATTGACGTCGGGAAACGAAGGATAATGATGCGAAGAGTTGAAGTCGGCTTCGCGACTGGCCTCGACGAAGATGCGATAGGTTCCGCTCGCAGCCGAGTCGGGCATCGCCCAGGTGATAGGCGGATCGACCAGCGCACCGCCGGGCGGCGTGGCCTGCGAGATGGCGGCGATGTCGTTGTCGGCGGCGTAGTGATGCGCGTCGACCGAATCATATTCGTCGGCAAAGGTGGTCAAGTCGGCGCGCGGCGGATAGAGCGAGCTCATGCCCGGCAGGTAAAGGCCCTTCGATCCGGTGAACGGACTGGCGCATGACACCGCGTCCAGCTTGGTGGAGCTCGGCGGACAGTAGAACGGCTCCGATGACGAATAGGACTCGTGATAGCCGATGGAGTTGTCGGTCTTGTCGATGCCGCGCGCGCCGCCCATGGTCACATAGCCGTAGGAATGATTGTGTCGATGCGCCCAAACCGGAAGCACCATCTCCCGACGGCCATAGGGCCAGCGATAGGCCGATTTGAACTCACCGTTGCCCGGACGATTGGCCAACCCGAGCGCGCCAGTTGCACGCGTGACGTACAAGGTGTCGATGAAATTTCCCGATAGGTCTTCCGCCCATACGGCGATCTGAAGCCGCGACGCGGGCGTAAACGAAACTTCGACGATTCGACAGGGCTGATCGGCCAGCGCGCTCGATGCGGCCAAGCTGACCAGTAGCGGCAGCATTCCGTGTGCCAAAATTCCGCGCGCCATCCTCACGCGCGAATCGATCAATGGACTACGCAATGGACTGCGCTGACCGATCGCGCAGCTGGGAGGGGCGCGAGCCTTCGTCCCAGCTCGACCAGCGGCGCCAGCAATTCACGAGCGACCGCTCGTCCTCGATCGCTCGTCGAGAGCGCGGCGGCCAAAGGTGGGCTCACATCGTAGTAGACCGCCACCGCCAATTTTCCCAGTGGGTTGTTCAGCAATCGTTGGTCGCGCAAACGGCGCAGCGCATCGAGCTCGGCCATCATCGACGATCCGAATGCCGCGGTGGCGATAAAACATCCGTGCAAGGTCACGAACTGCGCCGTCGGCGTCACCACCTTGAGCACCGCCACCGTCGAACCCGCGTTGCAGCTCGAAAACGCCCGCACGCCGACATAGTAGGTGACCTGCGGACGCAGTCCCAGAATTTGGCTCTTCACCGTCGAGCCCGGCGTGCCCGGCGGCGGCGCGGTGTTCGATGACGGCGTGGCCGAAGAGAAATTGGCGTCGGTGATGGCGGTGGCCTCGAGATAGCGCACGTCGAAGCTCTGCGTGGGCGGGCCCGACGAAGCCGACGCGAACGACAGATCGATCGAGGTCGCGTGCGGCGTGACCGTGAATGAGGCCGGCATTCCGGGCGGCTCGCAACCCATGCCGATGCCGGTTCCGCCGTCGCTGTTCGAAGTCGTGCCGCCATCGGTCGGCGAGGCGACGCAGTTGTCGTTGGTGCTCACCTTCAGGCGATAGGTCTGTCCACCATCGACGATGTCGAGCAGACGTCCGGCGCCCGAGCCCGGCGAGTCAGTGATGGTCGGATCGGGTAGATGAAGTGTTCCGGTCGCACCATCCCAGTCGCCATATCCTTCGTAGCTGGCGCTGGTCTCCGTGTCGGGCGCCTCCGAGACGGTGAACGGCACCGAGTAGACGATCGATCCCTGGCCGAGGAATTGTTTTCCGTAACCGTTTAGCTCGCTATGCTCGTCGTTGACCGACGCATGAGTGTTGTCGGCATTGAAGTCGCCCTCGAGGCTCATCTCCACGCGCATCACGTACGATCCGTCGGCGGGCGGCACCCACACGATGGCCGGATTGAGCACCGCATTTCCCGGCGGAGTCGCGCCCGAGACCGCGGTCAGATCGTTCACCATCGAAAAAGCCATCGCCTCGGCACCATCGTGCATGTCGACGAACGAGGTCAGATCGGCGCGCGGCGGATAAAGCGAGTAGCCGGGCGACACCGCGTACGCGCCCTTCGATCCATAGAAGGTCGACGCGCACGACATGACGTCCATGATGTTCACGCCACCGCGCGGGGAGCAGTAAAACGGCTCCGGCGAGCTCACGTTGTAGTGATAGCCGATGGTCTCGTCGTCGCAGTCGCTGCCGGTGATTCCCGCCGCAGCGCAACTGGCGATCGAATTTCCATAGTGGCCGCCCATGACGACATAGCCATATTGTTTGTTTCGCTTATGCGCCCAGATCGGCAGCACCATGTCGCGCCGACCGTAGGGAAAACGAAAATCGCTTTTGAAAAAATGATTCCCCGGCCGATTGGCCAAGCCTAAGCTGCCGGTCAGCCGCGTAATGTAGACGGTGTCGATGTAATTTCCGTTCGAGTCTTCCACCCACACCACCGCTTGCAAGTTGGGCGTGGGATTGAAAGTGATCTCGACGGAACGGCAAGAGGAGTCGGCCCGGGCGATTCCGGCTACGCCCAGCAGCGAAAGCAGCAGCACTCCGAGTCTCATCTATTAGTAAGCTACGGTGTGGGTGTACGAGCCGTCAAGGCGACAGCGTACCCGGCGTCAGCGATTTTGCAGCTCGGCCAGGTTCTTCAGTGCAGCGGAATATTTTGGATTCAGCTCGAGCGCCTGTTCAAAGCAGCGAACCGCATCGCGTTTGCGACCGATGGCGGCGTAGGCGGTCCCTAAGTTTCCCCACGAAGGATAGTGGCGCGGCACCAGATCGATCACGGATTGAAATCCGCGTACCGCGTCCTCGGGACGTCCTTCGGCGAGCGCGGCATAGGCCCGAGCGAACAGCTCTTCGCCACGCAGATAGTCGATCAACGACACGTCGGGATGATTTCCCTGCAGCATTTTCTCGTAGGATCGAACAAATCCGCGCGCTTCCGCCCGACGCTCTTCGGCGCCTTCGGTTTCGTCCTTGAGCGCCAGATATTCGCGTAACGCCAAGTAGGCGCCACCCACTCGCTCCGCCTGTTTCGCACAGGCCGCGAGATTCCACTGATGAAGCGCTTCGTGCGGCTGAAGCGCCGCCGCCTCCCTGAGCTCGCCGAACGCGCCATCGCAATCGCCGAGCTGCAAGAGACAAATTCCGAGCGCACTGCGTCCTTCAGCCAGTCGCGGCTGACTCTGGGTGACTCGCTCGAGTCGCCGTCGAGCCGCGCGCGGACGACCCGCTTCGAGATATTCCAGTCCGCGTTCGAGCGCGCTCTGAGCCGTCCTGGCCACGCGCGTGCGCTGCTCGCGACGATCGAGTTTTCGCAGTGCCGAGAGGGTGTCCGACATCAGATCGTCCCGCTTGAGTAGCGCCTGAATCAGTCGCCGCGCTTTGGCGCCTCCGTGCTTGACCAGCTCATTGGCGAACGCGGCCATCTCCGGCTCGGGCACCTGCTCGAGGATCAGATCCACCGCTTCGGCCAGCTCGCCCGGCTCCTCGAGCGTCTCGAGCAGTTGGTTGACACTTTCAGCCAGCAGCTTCTCGGGATCGTTCAGCCGCACTCCGGTCGGCGCCGGCACTTTGAGATCGGACAAGAGGCCGAGCGCGCGCGCCTTGACCCGATCGGGCGTCTCCGCGCTTTCGAGCAGCGATGCCAACCGGCCGATCAATCGGTCGTCACCGATATGCGACAAAAGATAATAGGCCAGCGTCGCTTCCGGTTCGTGGGTCGATGCGAGACCGCGAAGCAGCGTCGGAAGTGCCGCGCCTCCCGCGCGTCGCACCCGCCTGAGCAGTCGCTGACGTTCGGCGCCTTCGGGAACCGCTCCATCGCGAGCCTCCGACAGCGATTCGACAACATCGCGTAAAGGCTCGAGAGATCGAGAGATCGCAGCACCTCTTGCCGCTTTCATAAGCCCCCGCGGGCAGACCTAGCTGCCGCATACACTACGTTACATATATAGTAACAAGTGGTCAACGGCTGTTTTCGCGCCCGGCTTGCGAAGCGGCGGACCGACTACTGCAACGAGGTAGAGGTTTTGACGGACTATTCGGCGGGCGCGTCGGAAGGCGGCGGCTGGTTCGCGTCGCCGGCCGGAGCGCCGGGCAGCGGCGTAGTGAGTCGCTTGACCATCGCCATGCACTCTTTTTCCGGCGTCGCTTCGGCGCGATCGAACTTCACCGGCGTGGCGATCGCGTGGGCAAACTCTTCGTCCGTGATTCGCCCGCGCTCATGAATGCGTTTCAGGATTCGGTTCACGTAGGCCTGCCACTTCGCGTCGAGAAGTCCGCTGGCGTGACAGTACTGCACGTAGCGCCGCTTGGGGCTGGGCAAAATCGAGGAGAAGAACGCCGCCTCTTGCGGCTCGAGCTCTTTCGGCGTCTTGCCGAAATAGTGTTTCACCGCGCGGCCGATTCCGTAAATGCCGGGACCGAACTCGATCACGTTGAAATAGATCTCCATGATGCGCTCTTTGGGCAGGCTCTTCTCAATGTACCAGGTGAGAAAGAGCTCCTGCAGCTTGCGCGAGAGCGTTTTTTCGCGCGAGAGCAGCACGTTCTTCACCATCTGCATGGTGATCGACGACGCGCCCAAGCGGAAATAGCCCTTCTGCAGATTTTGCTGCAGCGCCGAGCGAAATTCCGACGGAATGAAGCCGTGATGTTTGAAAAATCCTGAATCCTCGGTGGTCATGATCGAGTTGATGAGGTACGGCGAAATTTCAGTGAACGGCACCCACTCCGGATTCTCCGGCCCGGCGATAAAGGTCAGCCATTTGTTGGGTTCGGTTTCCACTGTCTGCTCGAATGTTTCCTGCAGACGTTTGGCGCTCACGTCGAGCGGAGCGTCGAGAACCTTGCAACCTTCGATGCCGACGTGCCCACCGAGATCGACCGGCTCATCCAAATCGCCGAAGTCCACACCGGCGTGCAGGTCGGTATAAAAAGTTCCCTGCAGCTTGAATCCCTGAAGCATCGGCGTGAGCTCCGAGGGAATCGCATCCAGCGCCGCCTGACATGGCAGCGGCGCAATCTTGATGGCCGCCGAAAATCGCGGCGCGCTATTGAAGTTGGCAACTTCACCGGTGATCGATGCATGCAGCTTGCGAAAATCGATCACCGCCTCGTTCACCTTGAGTGTCTTTTCTTTCAGATCGACATGCGCCTGCGCGCGCGCGTCGAATCCCAGATCGGCCACCGGCATCGGTCCTAGCATCGGATGTCCGATGGTGAGCCCGCTCAAGTGAAAGGCCGCACTCACGTCGACAATCGGATCGGTGAAGCTCACGTCGAGCCGCGCGTCCACTTCCGCATCGCGCGCGTTCATAACCTTGGCCAACCCTTGATTGAGCACCGACTCGAGCTGCGAGAGCTTGAACCGCTTCATGCGCAGCTTGATCTCGCCGCGACGAGTGACCGGATGAAACCACCCTGAGGCATTCCACAGCGGCTTCTCCGATCCGCCGTAGCTTCCGTGCAGATCGACGAGCGCGTTGTCGAGATCATTGGAATCGGGACCGATCCGCCCTTCGATGCCGGATAGCGCCAACTCCTTGAGCGGCTTTACCACCCCGCCCTCCACTTCGACGGTGGGCAGCCCGTCGGGGCGAAACGCGTAGACCTTTCCGGAGAGCTTGAGCCGTCTGGCGCTGGCGCGCGGTCCCGCTTTCAGCTGGAGCGTCGCATCTTCGACGGTGATCTCGGCGTGACCAGTCGGCTCACCGTCGAGCTCCCAACGACGGGTCTCGGCCGTCCCATACTTCTCGTCGTTGATGGCAAAGGTTCCGTTCTTCACGCGAATGTGCTCGATGTGCAGACGCCCTCCTTCGCCACTCGATTCGCGCGGCTGACGCAGCTTCTCGATGAGCGTGCTGACGTTGTCGCGATCGCCACCGCGGACGAGATCGATCTTCGGCTGCTCGATCTCCAGCCAATCGATCTCGATGTGCCCGGTTAGGAGCGGAAGCAAACGGTAGTGCGCGGTGATGCGGCTGACGGTGATGGGCGGACTGGCCTTGGCATCGCCGCTGTCGAGCGAAATATTGTCGAACGCGATGGAAGAAAGTCCCGCGCGTACCTCGCCGACTGAAACCCTCCGGCCGGTGCGCCGCTCGATCTTGGCGATCACCCGCGACCGCGCCATCTGCCCCAGCCCGATCGGTCCGAGCAGAAAAGCGGCGATCACGATGAGCGGAATCAAAACAATGATGAGCCGACGCCGGTTCACGCGCCGAGCATCCTACCAGATGATTGTGAAGTCGCTCACTTCAGCTGGAACACATCTCATAAATTCGGACCGAGCCGGTTCGAGCTCCGCTGGCCGGATCGCAAGGTGCGACCACCGCGAATACTGGTTGGTACGTAAGGGAGAGAAAGCGCAGCGAGCCGCGCCGAGGAGCCGAAGAGGCGGATGCGCTGGACTAATTCGGTATCCAGCATGGTGGGTTGTGCGCTCATCAATTGTCGTTCGCCAAGGCGGCACAGCCGCCGTCGGGCCGGAGTTTTCCACGTCCTGCTAGTGAGTTTCGCAGCTGACCGCGAGCACGAGAAGATGCGTTTTTCCTTGTACCGCCTGCAACATCACTCCGCCTTCGTCGAGAACGAAGGTGGTGTCCATCACGCGCTTCTCTCCGTGCGTCACCTGCACCCGCAACCTCAACCGATGTTTGCCGTCTGCGCGCGTCATATGATCGGTGTAGGTGACCTCGGCCTTGCGTCCATTGGCCAAGTCGATGCTCTGACTTTTCTCATCCTGCAGTGTGAATTCTTTGGTGGTCAGCAGATGAAATTGCTTCCAGGCGTTGAACGGCGCCTTTTCGAAATAGAGCCGCAGTCGTGTGATCTGCGGATCGATGTTGGCCGGTTCGTCGTGCGAAGCCTGGATCTCACGCAGCGTACATTTCGCCGGCAGGTCGTCCTTCTGATCTTCCTTCGCTTGCGCTTCGGCGGCGGAATTTACCGCGCCATCAGCCGCGTACGCGGTGCCTGCCACCAGCGTCGTCAACGCCACTGCCGTCAAAATCGAGCGCCTCATCAATCCTCCTGAGCCCAAACGACGGTGGTGGTGGCATCGCCACCATGCTGAGTGTCAGCCAATTTGAGCACGGTCGCAAACGCTCCCTCTACTTCGAAATTCTCAATGTCACACTCATTCGACGGCGTAATGCGCGAAGACTGAAAGATGAATACGAACGCGGCAGCGGCGGCCACCGCGGTGGCGAGGCCCAGCATGCGCGTGCCAAGTCCGCGGCGTTTGGCGCGCGCCTTGGCCAAGTCATCGGCGGGCCGCCCTTTTTGGATCTCGCCTTCGATCCCCTGCCATAGATTTACGCCTTCGGCCTGCGCATGAAGCGCGTCGCGCAAGAGCCCGCGCATCTCACCGAGCGCGTCGAGAGACTGTCGCTCTTCGCTGGTGAGCTCCGCTTCAAAACGAGCTCGCTCCTCGGGCGTCATTTCCCCGTCGAAATATCGTTGCAGCTCGAGTTCTCGCTTCATTGACTCCATGTTTCTCTCCTACTCATGCGGCCGTATCGATGTTTCGTGCTTCGTGCAGCAAGCTCTGCATTTTCTTTCGGGCGTGAAACAGTCGCGACATCACCGTTCCGATCGAACATTTGAGATCGTCCGCCATCTCTTGGTACGAAAGTCCCTCGACCTCGCGCATGATCAGCACCGCGCGATGAGGCGCGGAGAGCTTCTTGAGAGCCTCGAGCAGCTGCGCGCGAAGCTCTTTGTCGAGCAGCGCTCGCCCCGGATCGAAACCGAGTCGGCGCGGAACGATGCCGCCCGGATCGGCTGCTTCGGAGGGCGCAAGCGTATCGTCGAACTCGATTCGGTCGCCGCGCCGCTTTCGCAAATGATCGATCGCGAGATTCATCACAATCCTGTAGAGCCATGTAAAAAACTGCGCATCACCCTGAAACGAATCTAAGTTCCGATAGACCCGAATGAACGCCTCTTGGCTGACGTCACGCGCCTCATCGGGATCATGCAAAACGCCGAGTGCTACCGCGTAAACTCGACGCTGATAGTGCTCCACCAGGGCGCGAAAGGCCGCGGGGTCGCCGCTACGGGCATCGTCGACGAGCTTTCGTTCGGCTGGCTCCACGAATCCCAGGTCCCCTTTAGCCCGTTCGCCCCTCACATAGACGGGGGTGACCGCCTTATATTCAAAGCGAACGACAGGTAAAAGCCAGGAAAAAATCGTGTGTTATCCGAGGTCGCGCTTGCATAGGCGGGAGAGCTGGGGCCAGAATTGAGGGGCGTGGCCCCGAATACCATTCACAGCTTTCTTGGCAGCTTACAGGCGCGACTGCGCAGAAAAGGCGCGCTCGAAACGCTGGGGCTGTTCGCACCCTGGGCTATTTTGGGGACGCTCGCACTCATTGTATTTGCTGCGCTCGTGCCCTGGGCCCTGTGGCGGCCGCTCGCGCTCGTTATCATCGTCGCCGTTCCGCTGGGATTGGTGATGTTCTCGCTATGGCAGCGAGGTCGCTGGAACAGCCACGAATCGGTCGCTCTCTTTCTTCGCGCGAGCGCGCCAGGTGTGGGCGGCGATCTGCTCTCCAGCCTGGAGCTCGACCAGGCCATTGAAGGAGCCAAGGCGGATCCGGCACTGTCGACCGAGCTGGTGGCGGTTTTGCGCACGCGCGTGTCGAGCGGGGTGTTGTCGCTTCAGCCGCAACAGTTGGTGCCTTTTGACCGAGCCGTCAAACGCGTCTGCGCACGGACCGCGACCACCGCGCTCCTCTTCTTGGCGGTGACGATCGCCTGGCCGAATGGAATCAAACGTGGCTTCGCGGCGCTGCGACTTTCGACCCGGTGGCAAGATCGGCTGCGCGTCAGCAGCGAGCCACTCGTCGGCGATCTGCGCCTCACCCTGACCTATCCGCCCTACACACGTCTCCCGCCGCGTCTTTTTCCCGACAGCTCGGGACACGTGGTGGCACTGCCGGGAACCAAGGTTCGCTTCGAGGGCCGAGCGCTGGTGTCGGGTCCGGCCAAGCTGATCTTCGAAGAAGAGTCGGCGACCGGATTCGACACGCAGCTCTTGGACGTGGGAGAGGAGACCACTTCAGCCGGACGAATGCTTCACGTCGAATTCACCGCCAAGAAGCGCGGACGATATCGCGTGGTGTTGGACGAGCTCGAAGAGCCGGAGCCGCACGCGATCGACATCGAGCCCGATCGCGCGCCGCGCATCGATCTATTCGCGCCCGCCGAAATGTTGGCAGTAAACGGCGGCAGACCGGTCGAGCTGGCGTTTTCGGCCGACGACGACTACGGACTGTCCGACATCGAGCTGGTCACTCGCAGCGGCGAAGGTCCCGAGACGCGAAAGATCATTCAGCGGCGCGCAGAAAATGATTCGAGCGCGCGCAATGCGTCGGGGAAATTCGAGTGGGACACCAGCGAGCTCCTCGGTCGATCGCTCGAACCGAACGCCCGCATCGCCTATCACCTCGAGGTGAAGGACAACGATGTGGTCTCCGGTCCCAACGTGGGCGTGTCGCGTACGTTTTATCTGGTGCTCGACAGCCTGCACAAGCGACAGGAGGAGGCCATCGGCGCCCATCAGATGCTCATCGAGCAGGCGCTCAAGATCTTGGCTGACCGCCTGGAGACCGCGCGTTCTACCGACGACAAAGGTGAACGGATCTTCATGGACTATTCGCAGATCCACGATCAGGAAGAGGGATTTTTGGCGGCTGTGGCCCAGGCACAAACCAACCACGCCGGCGGCAAGATCTTACAAACCACGCTGGGCGAGATTCACGGCCGACTGAGCAAGCTGATCCGTGAAGAGCAGACCGCCATCGCCGCACTGACAGCGGAGAGACACAAAGGGCCGCTGCGCGCTTCGGCGGTGCGGGGCGTCGAGGGCATGAATCCGAAGCACGTCGCCGAGATGGAACGAGACGTGCTCGCGCTCGACGATCTGATCGGGCGCGAGCAGCTGGAGGAGATGCTGCAGGTTGGCGATGAGATGGCGCGCGCGCGTGATCGACTGAAGAACCTGGTGGAACAATACAAACGGACGCACGACCCGGCTATCAAACAACAGATCGCGCGCGAGCTGCGCGAGATGGCGCAGAAGCTGGCGGAGCTCAAGTCGAAGGCCTCGCGCACCATCGGGGAGATCCCCGATCAGTTCTTGAATCGCGACGCAATGGGCAAGAACAACCTCGACTCGAGCCTGAAGAGCATCGAGGACCTGCTGGAAAAAGGCGACGTCGACAAGGCGATGGCCGAGCTCGATCGCATGTCGTCGCAGCTCGACAAGATGCTGGCGTCGATGGAAAACGATCTACGCGGCTACCGGCAGGAGCGATTCTCCAGCGAAGAAAAGGCGCTGGCCGACGCGGAATCGAAGTTGCGCGATCTCACTCACGACGAAGAGCAGCTTCGCGGTGAAACCGAAAGTGTCAGACAGACATCGCGCGAGGCCACGCAGAACCAGCTGCGCGATCAGATCGCGCCGGCGATCAAAAAGGCGCGCACCGAAGTGGCCAAGATGAAAAAAGACATCGAAGAGCTGCAGCCGCAAGGCCTGCTGTCGCCGTTCAGTCAGGAAGAAGCGGCGCAGACCAAGCGAAAATTGGAGGATCTCGATCGCATGCTCGGAGAGAGCGATCTGGAGGAGTCGGCCGCCTTGGCCAGCGAAGCGGCGGACGGAATGAAGTCGCTGGGGGCCGATCTCAAGCGCGACAGCCGCGCCCCTTCGCGTCGTGCGCACGACAAGATGGAGAGCGACGAGAATACGGCGCGCAAACTGCAGCGGGAGATGGCAGAAATGGTGCCCAAAGGCGGTGGTCTCGGCGAGGCGGGCGCACAAAAGCTGAGCGAGCTGGAAAAGCGCCAGCAGGCCACGCGAAAGCGCGCGCAAGATCTGAGCAAGCCGGAAGGAATGCCGCCCGGATTTGGCGACGGAATCAAAGAGGCGGGAAGGCACATGGAGCGCGCCGAGGAGCATCTGCGCGGTCACTCTGCGCGCGACGCTTCGGGCGAAGAGTCGCAAGCGCTCGACAAGCTTTCGCAGCTGAAAGACCAACTGCAACATGAGCGCCGGCCGCGTGAGCAACAGGGCTCGGCCGGCCTCGACAAGGAGCCGGTGAAAATTCCCGGCGCCGATGCGTTTCGCGCACCCAAGGAGTTTCGCCAAGATCTGCTCGAAGCGATGAAAAGGCAGGCGCCGCGCGAATACAAAGAGCAGGTGAAGCGCTACTACGAGGAGCTGGTGAAGTGAAAAAGCTCCTCCTTCTGCTGATCTTCGCGGGCGCTGTGGACGGGAACCATGCGATGGCACGACCTGCGTCGGACCGATTGGATCGATTGATCGAAGCCTGGCAGATCGACGCGGCCGCCGAAGAGCTCTCCGCGCTGGGCAAAGCCAAGGCGAGCGATCCCGACATCGCCATGGCCTCCGCCGCCATCAAGTTTCAACAGGGACAGTACGAAGAAGCGGCCGCTGAATATCGCGAGCTCCTGCCCAAGCTGAAGAGTCCGCGGGCCAGCGCCGAGGTCAAGGAGATGCTCTCGCTGGCGCAGGCGACCGCGGAGGTTACGCACGGATTCGTATCGACACCGTCGCCCAAGGGCCATTTCATCTTTCACTATGCACCGGGAAAAGATGCGCTCCTCATCCCTTACGCGGGCGAAGCGCTCGACAAAGCGTACGACGCGCTCAACCGAGATTTTGACGATCGTCCGAGCTCGCCAGTGCGCGTCGAGATCTACGGTGACATCTCCGATTTGGCGAAAGTATCCACGCTGACGCTGCAAGAGATCGAGACGTCGGGGACGATCGCGCTCTGCAAGTTCAATCGATTGATGATCGTCTCACCGCGCGCGCTCTTGGCCGGCTATCCCTGGATCGACACGCTCAACCACGAATACACCCACTTCGTGGTGTCGCGCATTTCGTTCAACACCGTTCCGATCTGGCTCCACGAAGGTTTGGCGAAATACGAAGAGCGGCGTTGGCGAAATGCAGAAGGCGGCGCGATGCCACCATCGGCGGAGAATCTTTTGGCCGGCGCGCTGGCGAAAAAACACTTCATCACCTTCGCCGAAATGTATCCGTCGATGGCCAAGCTGCCGTCGCAGGAGGACGCGGCGCTGGCTTTTGCCGAGGTCGAGAGCGCGATCGAATATTTGCACGAGAAGATCGGTTGGGAAGGCGTGCGCGCGATCATCGCCGATCTGAAGTCCGGCATGCGCGACGCGCAGGCCATCGAGAAAGAGACCAAGCGATCGTTCGAAGATTTTCAACATGACTGGCGCACTTGGTTGGCCGGGCGAAATTTGAAGACGCATCCCGGGCTCATACCGACTGAGCTCAAGTTCAAACACGCCGAGAAGCAGGGCGAAGAAGACGCCGGACAGATCAAAGAGGAAAAGGCACGTAAGCTGGCGCGACTCGGGGGAATGCTGCGCGCGCGCCATCGATTGCGGGCGGCGGCGAGCGAGTACGAAAAGGCGCAGGCGCTCGTCGGCGTCGGACATCCACTCGTCGCGTCGAAGCTGGCGCGAACCTATCTCGAGCTCGACGATGCGGCGCGCGCGATCGAAGCGGCCATTCCCGCGCTGGCGCTCTATCCCGAGCTGAGCGGCCCGAACGCCACCTTGGGTGAGGCCTATCTCAAAAACGGCGATCTCAAGAAGGCGGTCGAGTACCTGCTCGCAGCAAACGCCATCAATCCTTTCGATCCGGCAGTGCATTGCGGGCTGGAAAAGATCTTTCGGCAGGGCGGCGAAGCCCGCGCCGAACAGGAGGGTCTCGCCTGTCGCGAGCTGGGGAATTAGCCGCGGGGGAATTACCCCCAATAACCGCTCGAGCGGTCAGGACAAGAGACCCCACATAGCCGATAAGTACTCGATTTTATTACCGCGCTATTGGGAACGATTCTCGCTCTGTTGATGGACATGCGCAAACTCGCACTGCTCATCCTGGTGGCCGCTTCAGCTTGTTCGGCCGAAATGGCGGCTCCCGGCAATTTCCAAAACAAGAAGCCCGATTTAGCCATCAACTACGGGCCGTATGATCTAGGGATCAAAGTGACCACGGTGCCGGACGGCGCAGTCCATCACGATGGCGGTCGTCCCAAGAACGACATGGCTTCGGCCAAAAGCGGCGGCGATTCGCTCGCGGAAGTCGGCGGCGAGCTGCTCGGCAAGTTGCTCTTCGATATCGTTGACAACGCCACCAAGGGCAAGGGCACCGCCAACGTAGACGGCGGATCGATCGCCCCCACCTACAATTCGGACGGCGATCCGCTGTGTCCGAGCGACTTCCTCGATGAAGGGTATAACGGCATCTGCGACGACACCACCTCGTCGGCAGCTTGGTGCTACAGCGACGGAACCTTGGGCACCGACAATTGCGGCCAAGCCGACTCGAGCGGCGAGGCTCGTCACTGCAGCTACAATTGCATCGGCTACCTGTATCAGGCGCATTGCTGCACGAATGCCGACGACTCCTTCGACAACAACTCTTCTTCGAGCTCGACCATGGACTGCAGCTCGAGCGTGACGCCGACCGATGACACGAACCTCACCTGTTCGGAGTACAATGCCGATTACTGCCAGTCGCTCGACGGAACCGGATTTTGCGGCGACGACAACACCTGGTGGGTATGCAATGAGGCCGGCTTCGTCTTCTACGAAAACTGCGATGACGTCGACGGAACTTGCAGCGCTGACGCCAGTGAGACCGGCTCCCACTGTAACTAGTCCGTACCGTTTCCACGCCTTTTGTCTCGCGTGCCTTGCAGGCTCGGCTGTGGCACACTCTGTAGGTGACCGCAGATCGAGAAGTCGCTTCGCTCCCCACGGAAATTCGCTCGGATGTCGATGCAGTGGCCGAGATCGCGCGCGCACGCGTCGAGATCAAAGCCGAAGTCGCCAAACGAATCATTGGACAGAACGAGGTCATCGACCACCTCCTCATCGCGCTGTTCGCGCGCGGACACTGTCTGTTCGTGGGCGTTCCGGGACTGGCCAAGACGTTGCTCATCTCCACGCTGTCGGAGGTCTTGAACCTCAGCTTCAATCGCATTCAGTTCACGCCCGATTTGATGCCGTCGGACATCACTGGCACCGATGTGCTGGAAGAGGATCAGGCCAGCGGCCGGCGCGTGTTTCGTTTCATTCGCGGACCGGTGTTCGCCAATATCGTCTTGGCCGACGAGATCAATCGCACGCCACCGAAGACCCAAGCCGCGCTTTTGCAAGCGATGCAAGAGCAACGGGTGAGCGCAGGCGGACAGACGCATATTTTGCCGGCGCCGTTTCTAGTGTTCGCCACGCAAAATCCGATCGAGCAAGAAGGAACCTATCCGCTGCCGGAAGCGCAGCTCGATCGCTTCATGTTTCAAGTTGATGTGCGCTATCCGTCGGCGGAAGAAGAGGTCGAGATCGTCAAGCAGGGCACTTCAGCGTTCAAGCCGATACTGAAAA
The DNA here is from genome assembly GCA_003153195.1 of Myxococcales bacterium. GTDB lineage: Bacteria > Myxococcota_A > Polyangia > Palsa-1104 > Palsa-1104 > PALSA-1153. The sequence goes on along the minus strand of PLXG01000247.1, from coordinate 21,873 downwards.
AAGTGCTCTCGCCCGAGCGAATCTTGGCGCTGCAAGACCTGGTGCTGCGCGTGCCGGCCGCCGATCATGTCGTCAAATATGCCGTCGATTTGGTGCGCGCAACCCGGCCACCGGCCAAGGGCGCGACCACCGGTCTCGATTTCATTCGTGACAATCTTTCATTTGGCGCCGGTCCGCGCGCCTCGCAGTTCCTCATTCTCGGAGCCAAGGCGAAGGCGATCCTCGAAGGTCGGCCGGCCGCATCCGTGGAAGATGTTCGCGCGCTGGCGGTGCCGACGTTGCAACACCGACTCATCACCAACTTCCATGCAGAGGCCGAAGGCGTCAAAACGCCGCGGCTGATCGAAAAGCTCCTCGACTCGCAAGCGCTGTGATGCTCGACCCCGCGACCCTCGCCAAGATCGAAAACCTCGAGGTGCGGGCGCGCACCGTGGTCGAAGGCGCACTGGCCGGTTTGCATCATTCGCCGCACCACGGCTCGTCGGTGGAGTTCGCCGAGCACAAAGAGTACACCGCCGGCGACGAGATCAAGCACATCGACTGGAAGGCCTACGGCAAGTTCGACAAATATTATGTAAAACGCTTCGAGGAGGAGACCGAGCTTCGCACCTATCTTCTCTGCGACACCTCCGGCTCGATGTCGTACAAGAACGACAAAGGCGGCGTCTCCAAGCTCGAGTACGCGCGCACGCTGTCGAGCGCCATCGCCTACCTACTGCTCCGTCAGCAAGATCAGGTGGGACTGGTGGCGTTTGCCGAGCGACTGCGCGCGTTCGTTCCGCCGCGATCGCGGGGTGGACACATGGCGAGCCTGTTGGAAGCCTTTGGCGATCTCGAAGCGACTGGAAAAACCGATCTCGGTCTGGCGCTGAGCTACCTGTCGGAAGTCGCGCAAAGGCGATCGCTGATCGTCGTGATGTCAGACCTTTTGCTCACTACCAACACCACCCGCGGCACCGACGACGTGCGACATCTTCTACGCGGACTGCGCGCGCGCAATCACGACGTGGTGGTATTTCATCTACTCGACCACGATGAGCTCACCCTGCCCTTCGACGGCTCGACCTGGTTCGAATCGCTGGAAGAAGACGGCAAGATCTTGGCTGACCCGGCCGACGTCCGACGCGCTTACTTGAAGGAGATGGCGGCCTTCATCGAAGGGCACCGACAGAGCCTGGCCGAGGGAGACGTCGAGTACCATCTAGTGGACACTTCGCGCCCACCATCGGAAGTACTGCTGGAATTTCTGAACGGTCCCTGGCGACAAGTGCTCAGGTGAGCTTTCTGCGTCCAGCGTTCGCGGCCTTCTGCGTCCTGTTCGCGGTGCCGCTGGTCATCCATCTGATCGGAAAACAGCGAGCCAAGGTACTGCGCTTCGGTCCCATCGAAATGTTGCGGCGCGCGGAGAGGCGCGTGGCGCAGCGGACCCGGATTCGTCATTTTCTGTTGCTCTCGCTGCGGGCGGCGGCCATCGCCGCGGTACCTCTCATCTTGTCGAAGCCGTTTTTCGAAACCGACTCGAAATTGCCGGCCCAAGTGATGGGCTCGCAGAGCGCGGTGATCGTCATCGACGATTCGCTCTCCATGTCGCTCACGCACGACGGACATCCGCTGCTCTCCGAAGCGCGAACCCGAGCCCGTCAGATCGTTCGCAACTTCGGGCGAGGGGCTGAAGCGGCAGTCATCCTCGGATCGCGAGGAGGCGGCACACCCATCGTCGATCTCACCGCCGATCGGGCTCGACTCGATCGCGCCATCGCGCAGGTCGGTCCTACCTATCACGCCACCGATCTGACCGCCGCCATGCGCAGGGCGGCGCAGATTCTCGAGACCGCGACACGCAGCGATCGGCGCATCTATCTGGTTTCCGATCTGGCTGCGCACGGATTCGCCAGCGATCTGCCCTGGTCGCCCGGGGCCGGCCCCGAGATCGTGCCGGTGGACGTCACCGATGGCAGCACACTCGGCAATCGCGCCATCACCGATCTGAAGGTCGAGCCCGCCAGCCATCTCGGCCCGCGCGGAGTGCGCATCACCGTCGAGGTTGCCAATTTCTCCGACCTGGCGGCCAAGGAAGTTCCAGTGACGCTGCACGCCGATGGCGTCGCGGTGGCCAAAGGTTTCGTCGACGTTCCGCCGCGACAAAAGACGCTCAAGCGTTTCTTTCACAGCTTCGCCGCCGCTTCGCAAACAACCGCCGGTGCCGCCACCGCCGCCGCCGAAAGCGAGACTGGCGCACACGATGTCTCGGTGGAGCTCGAGCCGGACGCGCTTCCCGGCGACGATCGAAGACATGCGCGAGTCGAAATCGGGCGCAATCTGCGCGTGCTTTTGGTCGACGGCGATCCGCGCACAGTCCGACGTGACGACGAGCTCTTCTATTTGGAGGCGGCGCTGCGGCCGGGAGAGGACGGCGCGCAGCTGGAGTTCACCACCATCACGCCCGACGAGCTCGAAAGGCAGGCGCTCTCGCATTTCGACGTGATCTTTCTTTGCAACGTCAAATCGCCGAGCGCCGCCCCGCTGCGGGATTTCGTAACCCACGGAGGCGGGCTCTTCATTTCGCTCGGCGACAACGTCGATGCCGACGTCTACGATCAGACGTTGGGCGAACTTCTGCCGCAACCGCTGCAGACCATTCGCGCCGTCGATTCGGTTCGTGTTGGCGACGACACCCGTCACCTCGAAGGCGGCGAGCGATTGGAACGGTTCGAACATCGACATCCAGTACTGGAGCCGTTCAACACACCAGAGAGCGAAGAGACCCTGAAGGCGGCACGGTTCGCCCGCTACGCGCTATTTCGTCCGGTTCCCCCCAATCCGGCGGCGGCCGACGAGCGTCAGACGCTCATGAGCTTGGAAAACGGAGCGCCGCTACTGATCGAGAAAAAAGTGCGAGACGGTCGCGTGATGATCTTCGCTTCGACGCTTGATCGCGACTGGAACGACTTGGCAATTCAGCCGGCGTTCTTGCCGCTCATGCGTCAAGTGGTTCGTTACCTAGCGCATGCACCGATGGAGGACAGTCAGTCGGCGATCTCGGTGGGCGACCGGCACGAGATTCCACTGTCCAAAGGCGATCAGCGGGTGGAAGTGACCATGCCGTCCGGCAAACAGCATTCGTTCGATCGCGATCACGTGATGGGGCGCGAACGTTTGAGCTTCGGTGCCACCGATGAACCGGGACTCTATCGTGTCTCGGTGGCCGGATCGGATGGCGTGGTGAGGGCGCGGCCGGCACTGTCTTTTGCGGTGAACGTCGAGCCCACCGAGTCCGATCCCACGCGACTGTCCGCCGACAAGTTGGCGGCGCTGGCACAAACCAAAGGCACTTCGGCCAAGAGCGCGGAGACGCCCCGACGCAAGGTCGAGCTGTGGCACGCACTCGGCGCCGCACTGCTGCTGCTGCTGCTAGGCGAAGCGCTGCTCTTGCGACGGAAGTAGTTAGACGCGAAATCGGTCGGCGAGACTCTGGTGTGCGTCGAGCGGAAGCGCGCGCCACTCACCTGCGGGCGGCGGCACGACCAGCGAACGGCGAAATCGTTCCAGCCGTGCGGCGCTCTCTTCGACGCGCGCCCGAACCTTGGCATCTTTCGCCGCCGCGCTTTCGAGCGCAGCTTCGGCGCGAGCCTGAACCTCCGGATCGCGACACAAAAGAAACGCATCCGCTCCGGCCAATAGACTCTGCACGATGGTCTCTTCCACCGGCCAGCGCCCAGCCAACGCCTTCATGTCGAAGTCGTCCGACACGATCACGCCGTCGAACCCAATTTCTTTGCGCAGAATGTCAGTGAGCCAGCGCGACGAGAGCGTGGCCGGCTTTTCATCCACCGACGGATAGACCACGTGCGCGGTCATGATCATCGGTACTNNACCGGGAAAGTGCTTGCCGCAGCCGCGCACGCCGGCCGATTCTAGGCCGCGCCAAAACGCCAGCGCCTGCGCCGTCGCCGACTTGGGCTCGGTGCCAAACGCGCGATCGCCAATGATCGGATTTTGCGGGTTGGTGTGCACGTCGAGCACCGGCGCGAAGTCGACGTTGAACCCCAACGCTGCCACTTCGCGACCGAACGCGCGCCCCACTTCTTCAGTCAGCTTTTCATCGCCGCGTTCACCGAGCCGCGCCATCGGCGGCCAATGAGGAAACGGCGCCTTCACCCGCTGTACCCGCCCGCCCTCTTGATCGATGCTGATGACGGGCGGAAGTTTCGGCGACACCGTCAGAATCGAACGGGTGAGTCGATCGATCTCGTCAGGCGTTCCCAAATTCCGCGCGAACAGCACCACGCCGGCAGCGCGTCCCGATTGCAAACGCTCGAGCATTGGCGGCGGTGCGACCTTTTCTTCAAAACCATAAATGAACAATTGAGAGACTGGCATTAGTTACACATTCCCGAGGTGCAGGTTCCGCTTTGGCATTGGACGCTGGCGCTGCAGGACGCCATGGAGGCCAGTTGCATCATGCAGCTCGATCCGTCGCAGAAGTATCCGCTGGCGCACTTGGCGCTGCTGCAAGGAGCGGTTGCGCAGCTGCACGACGACGCGCAGCTGTTGCCACTGCAGACATAGGGAGCAGCACATGATGAATTGGTGGAAGTGCAAGTCCCGGGCGTCGCGGAACAGGTCGGCGAGGTGAGCGTGCTGCCCGAGCAGGTGGTGGTATTGCACACGGTGTTGCAGCAGAAGGTATCGACGCAATTGTTCGAAGCGCACTCGGAGCTGGCGGCGCAGGCCACGCTGTTCGGTTTAGCACAGCCGTTGGTGCTGCAGAGGTAACCGGGGTTGGCGGTGCTGCATTCCGGATCGGTGCCGCTCGAGAGCGCATTGCACGAGCCGGTGCCCGTTTGGCACTGGAAACAGGGCGTGCTGCAGCTGCTCTGACAGCAGACGTTGTCGACACACGGCGCGCCCGCACCGCAGATGTTGCACGGACTCGACTTGCACAACGAGGCGGCGCAACTGCCGCCCAGACTAGCTTGTGGCGTGCAGTGACCCGACGCGGTCTTCGAACAGTAGTAGCCGGTCGGACAGGAAGCGTCGTTGGTGCAGTTGACGCATCCGCCATTCGAACAGGCGTTGAGACAGATCTGCGAAACGGCCAATGGACAAAGGCCGAGCGAGCAATTTGCCGGCGGCGTGTAGGTAAGCACACTGCACGAAGCGGCGCGGCAATTCGAGTTCGGATAGAAGCAGGTGCTATTGGTTCCATCGCAATAGCCGCCGCAAGTTCCCGAACCGAAGCCCGAACAGCCCAGCCCGTGGTTGGCGTTGCTCATGGCCGCAACCGGCGTGCACTGACCGGGCGTGGCCTTGCATGTCTGACATTCGCTGCCACAGGCCGAATTACAGCAGAATCCATCGGCACAGAAGCCGGAGTTGCACTCAGCGCCGATCAGACAGGTGCCTCCAAGCGGATGTGCACAGACCTTGTTCTTGCAAATGTCTCCGCCGGTACAAGCCTGCACGCTGGTCGCGCGCGAGTCGGTGGGATCGTCGTCGCAGTCGTTGCAGCCTATGATGTTCTTCGCGAACGGCATGTCGCAACCGGAGCATCCCAAGTAGCCGTCGCCATCTTTGTCTTCCCCGATGGTGCCGTCGCAGTTGTCGTCGATGCCGTTGCAGAGCTCGGCTTTGCACGCGACATATGGAACCGATCCGTCGTGACAAACCCAGGCGCGCTCTCCGGCCGGCATGCAGCTACTCTGCGCGGAGAGATCGCATCCGGCCATGACGCCGATGGTGCACGGGAAAAAGGGATCGAGATCGCCGCTTGGCTTGGGATTGCCGCACGGTTTGCCTTTATCTTTCAAACCAAACGGCGTCACACCATCGGGCGCGTCGTTTTTGCCATCGCAGTCGTCGTCTTTGGGCGCGCGCTCGTCGCACGATTGCGGCTGCGGTTGTCCGGCGGCATTGCAGCGCGGCAGCGGCGCCGAGCCGGTGTTGGTCTTATCCTCACCGGGACACATTTTGGCGCCAGCGATGGCAGTGGTCGGATAGGCGTCGCGAGATTTCGAGCAGACGCAGCGACCGGACTGCTTGCCGCATTCGCCGACGTTCGAGTCGGTGCAAACGGTAACCGCGCCATTTTTAACCATCGCCGCGCCGGTGAGATCGGGATTTCCATCGTCGATCGAACCGTCACAATCGTCGTCTTTGCCGTTGCAGAGCTCGATCGCAAACGGATGTACGTTGGGATCGCCATCGTCGCAATCGACGCTGCTCGGATAGCTATCTCCGTCGGCATCGGGATCATCGCTGCCGCACGTTTTCACGGTCGTGCAAGTGACGTTCATGTTGCAGCGCGGCGGCGCACCGGGAAATATGGTGGGATCGGTGTCGTCGCAATCGACCTTGCCCTCGGGGTCGGCGCAGCCGGCGTAGGATCCGGGAAATCCGTCGCCGTCTTTGTCGCATTCTTTGGTCGGACAACCTTGCAGCGGGATGCCGTTGCAATCCAGGTCCTGCGCCGGCGCGAGCTTGGCGGTCCCCGTCGTTCCCGTCGGTTCGTAGATGAGCCGGCATCCGCCGAAGCGCGCCGCACTCGAACGGTTCAGTCCCGAGCCGCCCGACTCTTGCCCACCATATTTATCGAGCAGGTGTGGATGCACGCCGGAGTCGTTGTCGTCGCAATCGATTTCGCCCGACTTGGTGTCGTTTTTGTCGGGACAACCCGAGGCCGGTTCCATGCGCTCCCAGCCGTCGCCGTCGAGATCGCAGGGCACGCAGCCTTCGTCGGCCGCCTGGTTGTTGCAGTTCTGTTTGATACCGTCATTACAGATCTCGGGGGCGCCCGGATGAATGGTCGGGTTGCTATCGTCGCAGTCGTCGGCGGCGGAATAGCCGTCACAGTCTTCATCGACCACACACTTGGTGTCGACGCCCTGACACGATTCATCGATGGTGTCACCGCAGCGCACCGCGGGGCAGAGCATCGCGTCGCGCTGACAGTTGGTGTGGCAATCGGGATCGCCGGCCGCATGTAAAAAGTCGGTGTTCTCGTCGGGGGTGCCGCTCTTGCCCAAACTGTAGCCACAGCAGTTGGGCGGATCGGGAAATGGATCCATCAAGGTCGGATGATGACGTTTGGCATCGTTGTCGTCGCAGTCGGAGCCTTGATAGTCGCCGTCGTGATCCTTGTCGATGCACACTTCATCGGCGTTGCCGTTGCAGTTCTCGTCGTATCCGTCGCCACAAATTTCGAGCGCGAACGGATTGATACTTCCCGGCGCGATCTGTTGCGACATCTGCGTGGTCGGAAGCGTGACGGTCACTTCGGTCTTGTCGTCGCAGTCGAGCAGATCGGGATGATTGCGATAGGTGTTCGCCGCTTCGGGAACGTGCGCCGGAAAATCGGTGGCATCGGGCCAGAAATCACCATCGGTATCGTCGCCGGACGGAACAGTGAGCAGTCGCGCCGAAACGTCGGTGGCACCGTCGACGCTCACTCGTCCCGCCCAAAAAAGCTGCATCGCAGTGGGCGCCACCTGCTTGGTGTCGGTGACTGGATCGGATCCGTCGGTTGACCCGGCACCCACCACCAGCAAGGTGTAAGAGCCACTGCGCGCTACGGTCAGCGCAATCTTGAACCCTTCGTGCGTGATGTCTTTTTTCCCGACCGGATTCCAATCCGAATCCCAGGTCGGATGCTGATGGGTGTTGTCCTCGAGCTCTACCCGGAACATCTGAATCGGGTTGTCGCCGGTGACAGTGAGCAAGATGGAGTCGGAAGTGTGGCAACCCGCTATAGCGAGCACGCTCAGCACTCCCCCAACGCCCGCAATGATGCCCGCCAACCGCCTCATTATTATAGTGTAACTATACCACCGTCCTTGACGGTCCATAGAAGGCTTCCTATAGTCGCCCCCCAGAGTGCGGCCTCGCTGGCCGGAGGGACGGATGCTCCGTAGGGTGCTTGGATTCACAATACTTAGTGCTGTTTTACTGCCCTCTTCGGCATTCGCTCAATTTGGCGGCGGTGGCGGCGGGATGCGTCCAGGCAATCCTGGCTCGGGACCACAACCGGGAACGCCCGGCGGCGGCGGACCTGGCGGCGAACAAAAAGAAGAAGGTGCCGCCGAGGCAGCGCCGGAGAACCCCGCCGAAAATCCCGCGCTTCAGCCGCTGCCAGAGTGGCCGCAGCAGCGCGAGAAGGCGCTCCAGTTTTTTCAGCTGAACGGCTATCTCCGCTTCCGCGCCTATCTGTTTCACAACTTCAACATGGGCAACTACGCCAACCCGCTCGAAGGTACCGCGACCGGCTCAGGCACGGCGCAACGGCCTCCGTTCTACATTCCCTATTCGGAGATCGGCTCCACCGGACAGAAAACTCCGACGGTGGGAAGCAATCCCATCTCGAGCTGTGCCGCGCGCGATGGCGCCAACTGCCGCACCGACAACCTCACCTCCGCCGACATGCGGCTCCGCCTGGAGCCGACCATCAACGTCACCTCGCAGGTGCGCGTAAAAGCGCAGATCGATCTCTTCGACAACCTGGTCATGGGCTCCACGCCCGATGGCTATTACACCAACGGAGCTGCCTCGACCGGCGCCATCTCCGCGCTCGCCAACTCGCAGGCGTCGCCCACCGCCGGCTCCAACAGCGTGTTCAACTCGATTCGCGCCAAGCGCGCTTGGGCGGAAGTCCGTACCCCGTTCGGCGAGCTGCGCTTCGGCCGCATGCCCAACCACTGGGGCCTCGGCATGCTCTACAACAACGGCGACTGTCTCGACTGCGACTACGGCCAAACCGTCGATCGCGTCATGTTTCACACCAAGTTGTGGCAGCACTTCTTCGCGTTCATGTGGGACTGGGTCGCCACCGGCCCGACCACCCAGATCGTCGGACCGCAAACCGGACAGGGCGTCTTCTACAACGCCGACACCATCGACGATGTTTCGCAATGGTCGATCGCCGCCGGCCGCATGGACTCCGCCGAGCAGCTCAAAGAAAAAATCGACGAGGGCAAGGTGGTGTTCAACTACGGAACCTACCTCACCTACCGTCAGCAGGATTGGAGCGAGTCGACCAATCCCACCATGGTCACCAACAACAAGGCGACCGACCTGCAAGCGTCGCTTTCGCCGCGCCACGCGCGCATCTTCGTTCCCGACGTTTGGCTTCGCCTCAACTGGAAGAAGCTCCACATCGAAATGGAAGCCGCCATGTTCATCGGCAACATCGGCAACTTGTCTGACGTGTACAAGAACCCGCAATACACGCGCGGCTCGACCCAGATACTCTCCGGCGCGGTGGCGCTCAAGGCCGACTATAAGCTGCTGCACGATGCGCTCAAGATCTACTTCGATTTCGGCTTTGCCTCGGGCGACGACTCGGACTCGGTCGATCCGGTCACCGGATTCGACAACGGCGTGCTCAACAATCAGTACGCCAATCGTCCTCCGTTCGGAAACGCGATCCACCGCTTCACCTTCGATCCCGACTATCACGTCGACTTGATCATGTTTCGCCGCATCCTCGGCGCGGTCTCCAACGCTACCTACTTCAAGCCGGGCGTGAGCTACGACATCATCGACAACTTCGGCGCGCGCGTGGACCTCATCTACGGTCTGGCCAATCGGCCGGTAGGTTACCCGGGTAACTCCTACAACCTCGGCCTCGAGATCGACGCCGCCCTCACCTATAAAAATGAGGAAGAGGGATTTTACGCCAGCCTGGTGTACGGCGTGCTCTTCGGATTCGACGCGCTGTCGCAACCGGCATCGATCTACGGCCCGGCCAACAAGCACGATTCGGACATCGCGCAGACCTTCCAAGGCCGACTCGCAGTTAAATTCTAGATTTTCGCAAGCGCTCGCTCTTTCTTCGCAACTTCTTCGCTCGTTTGCCGATAATGGTTCGCACATGGCCAAGCTGCGCACTCAGTTCGTCTGTCAGAAATGCGGGTTCTCCAGCGCAAAATGGCTCGGCCGCTGCTCGGAATGCAGCGAATGGAACTCCCTCGTCGAAGAGAGCACCGGTCCGCGCCCCGCCGCCAGTCTGAGTGGAAGCGCCGGGCCCGTCCCTATTAATGAGGTGCGCGTCAATCAGTCGCCGCGACTCCCGACCGGAATCAGCGAGCTCGATCGCGTTCTCGGTGGCGGACTTGTGGCTGGATCGTTGGTGCTGCTCGGTGGCGATCCTGGCATCGGCAAATCGACGCTGCTACTGCAGGCGCTGAATGGCGTGGCCAGCTCGGGTCGCAAGGTGCTCTACATTTCGGGAGAAGAGTCGGTTCACCAGACCGCGCTCCGGGCCGAGCGACTGGGTGCGCAAAGCTCGTCACTCTTGGTGTTGGCCGAGACCGAGCTGGAGAAAATCTTGGAGTACGCCGCGTCGACCAAGCCGGCGGTGCTGGCGGTCGATTCGGTGCAGACCGTCCATTCGTCCGCGCTCGAAGCGGTTCCCGGATCGATCAGCCAGGTGCGCGAGGCGGCGGGACGGTTGCTCACATTTGCAAAAACCAGCGGCGTACCGGTGGTGCTGGTCGGACACGTGACCAAAGATGGCGGACTGGCCGGACCGAAGACGCTCGAGCACGTGGTCGACACAGTTTTGTATTTTGAAGGCGAGCGAACCCACCAATATCGCGTGCTGCGATCGACCAAGAATCGCTTCGGCTCGACCAACGNNGCGGTGGTGGTGGCATCGATGGAGGGCTCGCGGCCACTCTTGGTGGAAATTCAGGCGCTGGTGGCTAGCTCGGCCGGAATTCCCAGACGAACCGCGCTGGGGATCGATCCCAACCGAGTTTCACTTCTTCTGGCGGTGCTCGAACGTCGCGCCGGGATCGACGTGCTCGGCGAAGATGTGTTCGTGAACGTGGCCGGCGGTGTGCGAATCGATGAACCCGCGGCCGACCTGGGCGTGATCGCGGCGGCGGCCTCGAGCGCCAAGCGCAAGCCGGTCGATCCGCACACGCTCTGCTTCGGTGAAATTGGACTCGCCGGCGAAGTACGTGCGGTGGGTCGTGCCGATCTGCGACTCNNGAGGGCGCAGCTCGTCGACAAGCCGCCGATCGAAGTGGTGGGAGTAAGAGACGTCTCGGCGGCACTCGAAGCGCTGCTCGGCTAAAGCGGTGAAATCGATCGGTTAACGCGAAGGCTTGCCGCCTAGATCTTTGATGTGCTGCCGGACGATGTCGGACTCCTTGCGATCTTTGGTGGCCGTCAGCTCCAGGTAACGATTGAATTCGGCCACCGCTTCGTCGTTCCGCTTGTCCTGGGCGTAGAGCGTTCCGAGATCGTAGTGCGCTTCGGCGAGCGTCGGGCTGAGCTCGGTCGCCTTTTCGTACTCGGCGATCGCCTCTTTCACCTTCTGCTGGCGGCGATAGATCACGGCCAAGCTGAAGTGGAACTCGGCCTGGTCTGGCTTGAGCTCGAGGGCCTTGCGAATGTACTTTTCCGCCTCGTCCATCTTATTGGTCTGGCGCAGCGCCACGCCCAGATTCGCCATTGCATTGGCGTCTTTGGGATCGAGCTCGAGCGCCTTTTCCAGATGAGGCACCGCCTTGGCGAAGTCCTTCTTTTGGCGGTAGAGCACGCCGAGCGAGCTCTGCGCCACCGCATCCGCCGGATTGAGCTCGACAGCCTGCTCCAGCTCCCGGATCGCGTCATCGATCTTGTTGAGCTTGTGATAGGTGACACCCAAGCTGGTGTGCGTTTCGGCCGATTTCGGCTGAAGCTTGGCCGCCTTTTCCAAGTGAGTCGCGGCCTGAGTGAGCTCGTTCCTCATTTTATAGGCGACGCCGAGCGAGTATTCCGCAGCCGCATAGTCGGGTCGTTTGACGATCGCCTGCTCGAACTCTTGGATCGCTTCGTCGAGCTTGCCCTCTTTTTTAAAACTGATGCCCGCACGATAGTGCGCGTCGGCTTCGTCGGCTTTCGCAACCTCGCCGGCGCCCGCGAGCACCAGGATCATAATCAGGAGTTTTCGCATGCGCCCTAGACTAAAGAGGCGGCGCCGCAAAGGCAAGCAAGGGGCAGCGGCTGCACTTATATATGACACATGTGGGGCGCTTTGCCACATGTCATACGTCCATTAATTACATGAAATCTATAGCTAATATAGCCCCCCTTGATCAAAATCCGGCGCCATGCGAAGTGATCTACCTTATGACCGGCCTCGGAGCCAACCTCCCGATCCTGCTCGACGGTGCCATGGGCACCGAGCTGATCGCGCGCGGGCTTCAGGTACGAGAAGAAGGTCCGGAGGCGTGGAACCTCACGCGACCCGCCGACGTGAAGGCGGTCCACGAAAGTTACATCGCGGTTGGCGCGACCGTTCTGCAGACCAACAGCTTTGGGATCACCAGGCCTCGGCTCGATCGCTTCGGCTTGGCCAGCTCGCAAAAGGATCTGGGCGCGCGCGCGGTCGATCTAGCCAAGAGTGCGGCCGGAAGCGCCAAGGTTTGGGGCAGCATCGGCCCGACCGGCGAAAGCCTTCCGCTTCCGGGTAAAACGGGCGCCAAGCTAGACCTCGCCTGGCTCGAGGAGATCTACGCCGAAGCGGCTGCGGCGCTGGTGGGCGTAGACGCCATTCATATCGAAACCATGTTTCATCCCGCGGAGATGGAAGCCGCGATTCGGGGTGCCCGGGCTGGCGCGGCGACGGTACCTATCTATTCATCGATGACGCTCATGACGGGAGTCACCGGGATTGAGACACCGCACGGAATCCCGATCTCGCACATGATCCGGGCGGCGCAAGCAGGCGGTCCGGATGCGATCGGCGTGAACTGTTCGATCGATGCCGAGCAGATGCGCGGCGCGGTGGTGGCGCTCAAAGAGGCATTTTCACTTCCGGTCATCGCTCAGCCGCAAGCCAAGCTATCCGCCAAATGCGCAACCGGCAAATCCTCCGAATCACCGGAGACGTTTGCCAAGAACACGATCAAGTTGGTCGACGCAGGAGCATCCGCTGTGGGCGGTTGCTGCGGCATCGGGCCCGCCGGAATTGCGGCGCTCCGTAGCCTGCTCGACTCACGTTTCACGGCGCCCGACCCGAGCTTCAGGGGGGGAAGGGTCCACGAGGTGCACCAATGAACGTATTTTTAGCGACGGTTCGAGCGCTCATGTTGGCGGTGTTTGGTAGCCAGCCGATCTCATCCGATCATGGAATGGCGAGTCGGTTTGGGGATCCCGGTGACCTATACGCCGGTGAGCATCTGTCCTGCACCCGTCAAAAAATGGGGCCGAACCAGATGGTCTGCGCGCACCGAACTTTGCCGTGCGGCACCCCGATCGTAGTGGAGAACATTCGCAACGGCCGCATCGCGGTCTGTGCGGTCGCCGATCGGGGCCCCTACGGCGCCATCATGAAGAGCGGTCGCTGGCACATCAAGCGCCATGAAAAGGATCCTGGTACCTGGCGCGGGCTGATCGATCTGTCGCCCAGCATGGCCAAGGCTTTGGCGTTCAATGGCTTTGAAAATGTTCGACTTTTTTACCCGACCAGCGCCGCTGAGAACAAGCGTCAGCTGCCACTACCAAAGCACAAGCGACCCCGCCAGCATCACCCGATCGAACGCGTCGCCAGCGCCGATCCAGTTACTGTTCTCGAATAATCCCACCTCGCCAAACCGCGCCGATTGATCCGCGCTCAAGAACCGGGTACACCTCGCCGTCTTGCAACCTCTCGTCATCGGCATCGCCGGCGGAACCGGTTCGGGAAAATCGACCGTCGCCCGACGAATCATCGAAGGCCTTCCGGCCGAATCGGTATCGGTGCTCGATCACGATAGCTACTACCGGGACCGCGCCGACCTCTCGCTCGAGGCGCGCTCCAAGCTCAATTACGATCATCCTGAGGCGCTCGACAACGACCTGATGGTCGAACATCTGACCGCGCTGCGCGCCGGCGAGACCGTCGACGTTCCTATCTACGACTTCAAAACCCACTCCCGGCTGACCGAACGCCGACGAGTTTCGCCTACGCGGATCTTGATCGTCGAAGGAATTTTGGTGTTCGTCGAAGAGCGCGTGCGCAAGCTCCTCGATGTGAAGGTGTTCGTCGACACCGACGCCGATATACGCGTATTTCGGCGAATTCGGCGCGACATCGAACAGCGCGGGCGCAGCTTTCAGGCAATTCGCGAGCAGTACTACGCGTCGGTGCGGCCGATGCACCTTCAATTCGTGGAGCCGTCCAAGCGCTGGGCCGATCTGATCGTTCCCGAGGGCGGTGAAAATCACATCGCCATCGATCTGATTCTGGGGAAACTCCGCCACCATTTGGCCTGATCCCGCTCGCTCGTGCGTCCCGCGCTCCTGCCGTCGTGCCGTCCGGTGTCCGGACGATCGTCCGGTGCTCGGACACGGCCCGCTCTAGCGAAACATGCAACATCCTGAGATCAATCCGATCAGTCTCGGGCACGACGCATGCTTCGTCGCTCCTCCATCAGGAGGTGGCAATGAATCGATCGATCGTGATGTGGGTACTCTTCTCGGGATGCGCTTCTCAATCGCACGGCACGGCGGTGGACGGCTCGACGCAAGATCAAGCGCTCCACGATCTCGAGCGCGAGACCGGATTCAAATGGACGGTTCGCTATCAGGCCGACGTCGGCACACCCTCGTTTCTCGACGGACAGACCACGCCTCTGGCGGCTACCATTCCCGATGCCGAAAGAAGTGCACGCGCCTTCATCTTGAACCACTCGGCGCTCTTCAAGATCGATCCGCAAGAAGATACGTTCGCCACCAGCAACGCGGTCATCGACGAATTTGGAATGATGCATATTCGCCTGCAGCAGAAAAAAAGTACGGTGCCAATCTGGCAGGCTGAGGCCATCATCCATTTCGCCGCCGACGGCAGCATCCGAACCGTCACCGCGCACGTTCTTTCGATCGATCATCTCTCGCTGATCACGGCCATCACGTCCGAGGAGTCGAGCGTTCACGCGGTCAACGACGTCCGACTTTGGCGTCCCGACATCGATGCGAGCGCACTCGAGACGAAGACACCGAGCCTGTGGATTTTTCCGGTCTCGCCCGGTCAGGCCAAACTGGCCTTTCGCGTTGAGATGGCCATCAACGACGGCACGAACCCGATGATCGTCGAGACCTTCGTCGACGCCCAGACCGGCGACATCGTGCACCGCGAAAACCTCCTCGACTCTCTCGAGGGCCGAGGTGTGGGTCCACTCGGCGACGCTCACACGCTAGCGATCACCGAGCGCAACGGCAGCTTCTGGCTCGAGGACGGTTCACGTGGAAACCCGCCGCAAAAAACCTACGACGCCAAGAGTGGTGCCCAGCTTCCCGGAACCGAGATCAAAAGCATCGATCCGACCAGCTGGGATGAGGCGGGTCTGGGTGCGGGAGTCGATGCACACGCCTTCGTGGCCGCGTCTTACGACTATTTCGCGCACGTACACTCGCTCGCCGGCTGGGATGGAAAAGGCAAAGGAGTACACGCCAGCGTTCACTTCGGGACCCAATTCTCGGGTGCTTTTTTCAATGGTAACCAACTCGCCTTCGGCGACGGTGATGGTCAAAATATTTCGCCGCTGGCCGCCTCGCTCGACGTGGTGGCGCACGAGTTCACTCACGGAGTCATCGCCAACTCTGCTGGTCTCGGACATGAGGGCGAGCCGGGTGCGCTCAACGAGGCGATCGCCGATGTCTTTGGATGCTTCATTGCCTACGGTCAGGGCACGCAAGCCGACTGGCAAATCGGCGAGGCGATCTACCATCCGAACGGACAGCGAAAGGCGATGCGAGATCTCGCGGAGCCGTCTGCCACCGGCAATCCATCGCTCTATCAGGAATATCAGTTCACCCAAGACGACCAGGGAGGCGTGCACCTGAACTCCACCATCGCCTCCCACGCGGCCTATCTGATGACTGAAGGCGGAGATCGCATCGGTGGAATCGGCTCGTCCGCGGCTGAACGGATCTGGTACCGCGCACTGTCCCGCTATCTGGTCGCGCATTCTCTCTTTTCCGATGCCGCCGATGCGACCTTCGTTTCGGCTCGCGATTTCGGAGAGGGTCACGAGACGACGGTGCGGCAGGCTTGGGAATCGGTGGGCGTGATGATGGCGCAGCCATAAGCATAAGCTAAACAGGATTAGATGAGTTTGTGATCCAACTTGAGCGAGCAGCGCGAGCGTCGGCGACGTCTGGCGGCGCCGGGAGCAGGGTGGGCCCCTCGAGGCGGTGCCGAGAGGGCGGGCGGCACGCCCGTGTAGATCTACTAAACAAGGACAGTTTCCACATTGATTCTTTATTTGATCCATACCCAATCGGTCCTTGTTTAGTATGGGACGTGCTCGATCTTCAGAAAGCGGCCGCGGACGAAAAGGAGCTGGCGCAGTTCGGCTACAAACAAGAGCTTTCGCGCCGAATGGGAGGTTTCGCCAACTTCGCGCTGTCGTTCTCGGTGATCTCGATCCTGACCGGCGCGGTCGCCTTCTACGGATATGGCCTGCAAAACGGCGGGCCGATCGAAATGCTGGTGGGATGGCCGCTGGTGACCGGGATGACGCTGCTGGTGACGCTCAGCTTGGCCGAGCTTTCATCCGCTTATCCGACGGCGGGCGCTCTCTATCATTGGGCCACCATTTTGGGCGGCAAGAACATCGGCTGGCTCACCGCCTGGCTCAATCTGATCGGGCAGATCACCGTGGTGGCGGCGGTGGACTGGATGTTCTCCGAGTTCGTCTGTGTCGGATTGGGAATGCCGAAGGACAAGCTGCACGTACTTCCGATTTTCGCGGCGGTGCTGATCAGCCATGGGCTTCTCAATCACATTGGGATCACGGTGGTCACCATCTTGAACGAGGTTTCGGCCTGGTACCATCTGGCCGGTACGGCACTCCTGATCGGCGTGCTTTTATGGATGGCGCCGCTCAAACCAGCGTCGTTCTTACTCGAACGTACGCCCAGCGATCTGCTGTCGCACCCGTTCTGGTACGCGTTTCTGATCGGGCTGCTTCAGGCGCAATGGACTTTGACCGGTTACGATGCCTCCGCTCATGGTGCCGAGGAAACTGTCGACGCCCACCTGGCGGTTCCGCGCGGAATGGTCAAATCGGTTTGGATCTCCGGCATCGCTGGATATTTGGCGCTGCTCGCGATTACGCTCGCGATTCCCGACCTGCATCAGGCGACCACGGCAGACAACTCCTTTCAATACATTCTGGTCACGTCCCTGGGACGGCTCGGTACAGTTCTGTTTTGGATCGTCACCGCCGCAATGTGGTTCTGCGGGCTGTCGGCGGTAACTTCGAACTCGCGCATGCTATTTGCCTTCGCGCGCGACGGGGGTCCGCCCGGATCGCGCCTCTGGTCGGCTGTCAGTGCCCGCTTTCACACGCCCACTTGGGCAGTTTGGGCCTGCGTGGCCTGCTCATTTCTTTTGGCCGTGTACGACTACAATGTGATCGCCTCCATCAGCACCATCGGGCTCTACGCTTCGTACGGAATTCCCGTTTTCTTGGCTATCGATGCGTCGAAGAGGGGCCGATACAAACGCGGCGTGTGGAATCTCGGTCGCTGGTCACGGCCGATCGCCATTGGCGCTTCGATCTGGGTGGCATTCATCACCGTGCTGTTCGTGCTGCCGCCCAATCAGATGGNNCGGAGCACTCGCGATCTTGGCGATCTATCACTTGGCTTGGGCGCGCAAGCACTTCAAGGGTCCGCAAATCACCTTTGGTCCGGGTGGTCAGCCGTTGCCATCAATTGAAAACTGAGGCGGAGCCTGGTATCCATCTGACTTCAAGTAGGCGGAGGAACTTGTGATCGCTCACGTTCTCGAATGGTTGACCAGCCAGATCACCGCGGTAATATTGGCATTGAGCTACGCAGGCGTCGCGCTGCTCATGGCAATTGAGTCGGCCTGCATTCCACTTCCGTCGGAAATCATCATGCCGTTCGCAGGCGCCGTGACCGTGGCCACCATTGCGGCGGATAAACATCATGAACCGCTCAGCCTGCTCGGGGTAGCGCTGGCCGGCGCCATCGGCTGCAATCTCGGATCGATCGTCGCCTATTTCGTGGGCGCCAAGCTCGGACGACCCTTTCTGGAGAAGACGCGTTGGGTGAGGTTTTTCGTCACGCCGCATGAGCTCGAGCGGGTGGACGGCTGGTTCGCCGAGCGCGGCGCGGTCATGGTGTTCGTGGCACGACTATTACCGGTGGTGCGCACCTTCATCGCTCTGCCCGCGGGAATTGCGCGCATGGATCAGGTTCGCTTTCACGTCTACACCTTCCTTGGATCGCTACCGTGGTGCTACGCGCTCGCCTATGCTGGCGCCAAGCTCGGCGAAAACTGGGACGGTCTGCGTCCCTACTTTCATAAGTTCGACTTTGTGCTCGGGTTGGTGATCGTCGCTGGCGGAGTCTGGTTCATTCGCTCCCGCATGCGCGCGCTCAAGGCACACTCGTCAGCCGCGTAGCCCCTTCGATCCGATCACTTCTTCCGACCAAAAATTTGTGTGTCGATGTGGGCGCTCGTAAGATCGCAAAATGGGGCATCGTCTTCCACTCTCCTCGGTGAGTGATCTGTTCGCACAAATTGATCGTGGATTCGATGTCCGACATCGGGGAGACGCCTTCCGCCTCTGTCAGGGGGATTCACTCGATCTACTGGCCAAGATTCCCGAGGAGAGCGTCGATCTCATCTTCGCCGATCCGCCCTACATGCTTTCGAACGGCGGAACGACCTGTGCGTCGGGAAAGCGAGTGGCGGTCAACAAGGGTAAGTGGGATGTCTCGGCGGGAATCGCTTCCGATCACGAGTTCAATCTGAAATGGCTGGCCGCTTGTAAGCGGGTGCTCAAGCCATCGGGAACCATCTGGGTCTCGGGCACGCAGCACGTGATCTTCTCCATCGGCTTCGCTATGCAGTCGCTCGGCTATCACCTGCTCAACACGGTCACCTGGTTCAAGCCCAACGCCAGCCCCAACTTGGCCTGTCGCTTCTTCACCCACTCGACCGAAATCGTGCTGTGGGCATCACCGTCGCGGCGCGCTCCGCTTCCGCACACCTTCAATTATCGTGAGATGAAAGAGGAGAACGGCGGCAAGCAGATGCGCGATCTGTGGGCCGTGCCGGAGCCCGACGGGACCCAGATCGTGTGGAACGTGCCGACGCCGGGAAAGAGCGAAAAGCTCGAAGGTAAGCATCCAACGCAGAAGCCACTGGCGCTCCTCGATCGCATCGTCCGCTCGGCTTCGAGTCCCGGCGAGATCGTGCTCGATCCATTCAACGGGTCGGGGACCACGGGTCTCGCCGCGGTTCGATTGGGCAGACGTTTCGTCGGCGTCGATCTGTCGACCGAATATCTCGATCTCGCCGCCCGCCGCCTTCGCACCGCCACTGTATCTCGCGCCACCCCTGAACGGATTGCACCAAAAGCGAGTGCCAATCGTCGCCTGCCTGGCCGCCGCGTCGCACGCACCCGTTAGCAAATTTCGCGCACCACTCGAAAATTTGCGCCGTTCGGAATCCGGGAGGATAAGGGAAGCAGGAGAGGAGTCCCTATGCGCACTGCCCTCGCATCGCTCATGACTTTTGTTTTCATCTCGACGGCGGCGACGGCGGCCGGCGCGGTGGAGATTCAAAAAAGCGGGCCTGAAACTTTTCCCAGCAAACACGAGATCACCGCCAACCTCGGCTATCAGACTGGGTACGGCGGAACGATCGCCAACCCGTCGGGGTTCAAGCTCACCGCCGACTACGCCTATCAATTTCATCCGATCGTCTGGTTCGATCTACAGGTGAACAACGTCTTCGGCTTCGGTGGCGCCGGAGGCGGCTGCATCGCCACCGCGGCGACGAACTGTTACTACAGCGGCGGCTGGGGACTCGAGCTCGCGGGCGGCGTAAAGCTCAAATTCCGCACGTCCATTCCACTGGTGGTCGAGGTTCCGCTGCTGATCGGCGCGACCGTTCTTTACAATCGTGAGTGCGGCGATGGCGGCGCGGCAATCGCAGTTCATCCTGGCGCCGGGCTGAAATACTTCGTCACCAATCGCATCGGGCTCGGCATTCAAGTTTCGACCGCGGTGGGACCGGGCTTTCACTCCACCAGCAAGTGTCACGGCGGTTCGTATACCGATTTCTACGGTTACTTCGATTTTATGGCTGGCGCTGAGTTCCTTCTTTAACCAGCGGCCGTGCCCTTGCACGGTCTGCGCGCGTGCTTAGCCGAACTGGCAACGAAAAGGATAAACTTCGGCCGAATATGAGAACAACCTTCGCCCTCATTGGCATTCTGTTGCTCGCGACCTCTGCCAATGCCGCCTCGCCGATTCAGACCGCCGGTCCCGAGGTGTGGAACGGCAAAGTTCAGGCCGGATTCAATCCGATCGGCTTTCAAGCCGGGTTTCAAAATACGTCGGTGTCTGGGTACAAGATCTCCGGCGACGTCGCCGGACTGGTGGGCTCGACCAAGGCCCTTTCGATCTGGCTCGGCGGAGCGTTCAATCCCACCATCGGCACCTTCGGTTGTCACGACTACATCAACTCTAAAAAATTCTTGGTTTCCAACAACTGCGGCAACGATCTGCAGTTCTCGGCATTCGTCATGCTGACGCTGGAGAAATTGCTTCAAATCCCGCTCGTCCCCTTCGTGCGCGGGGGCCTCACCGGAGACGCGTTGCTCTTCGACAAAACCGGCGGCGCGGTCGGCGTGCGCGTCGGAGGGGGCGTGCACTACTACATCATTCGCACCGTCGGGCTCGGCATCGAAACCAACTTCACGTTCGGTCCCGGATTCCTCTACGGCGGCACATTTTTCTACGGAAGCTGGGACTTCGCCTTCGGCGCCCGCTTCTCCTTCTGAGCTGAGCCCACTAACTCTGCCTGAGCTGAGCCCACTAACTCTGCGAGCGAACGGTCGATCGTCGCGAACTTCGCTGCAATCACACCCTTGCCGGCGATCGCTTCGGCACCAGAACAAAATTTGGGCGCCAAACATGTCCGTAAAAATTCTCGTGCCGGTATTTCCCAGCGAGCGTTTCTACGACGCGGTGGTGCGCGCCGGCGAGGTGGTCGCAAAAGAGGGCGGCCTCCTCACGTTCGCATTCACCCATCTCCGTCCATCACCCGAGGCGTACGAGGATGATCCGGACGGACAGCCATCGGAGCTGGACATATCGTTCGATGCCGGAACGTTCGATGAGCGAGATGTGGAAAAGTGGCGCGAGATGCAGATTTCCGGCTTGGACGACGCGGGGCAGCTCCTTTTCGATCGCGGCGTTAGTGGAGCGCAAATCAACTGCGTATTCGCCGAGAGCGCCGACGACGAAGGCGCAGCCCAGGCCATCGCCAACGAGGCCGCCGCGGGCGCCTACGATCTGGTCATTCTCTCGCGCGGCTATTTCGAGGATGAAATCGAGGAAGAGGAGTCGACGCCAGTCGAAGTTGCGGAAGCAGTTCAGGCCATCGACGGGGTGCGACTGGTCGTGGCCTGAAGCAGCACTTCCAGCTCCGACGGCTCCTTGGGAATTTCGCGCGTGAGATTTTCGTGGCCAGTGGCGGTCACGACCACATCGTCCTCGATGCGCACGCCAATGCCGCGCATTTCGGGCGGCGCGGTCTGGTCATCTTCGGCGATGTAAAGTCCAGGTTCGACGGTGAGCACCATACCTGCCGCGAGCGGTCGCGACTGCCCCTCCACCGAATAGACGCCGACATCGTGCACGTCCATTCCCAGCCAGTGCGACGTGCGGTGCATGTAGTAGCGACGATAGGCGCCGCTCTCGATGAGCTCCGCCGGCGATCCTTTGAGTAGCCCGAACGCGACCATGCCTTCGGTCAGACGTCGCACCGCGTGCGCGTGAATTCCGTCGATGGTGGCGCCGGGCTTCACCTGCTCGATGCACTCTTTTTCTACTGCCAACACCAAATCGTAGACTCGC
>PLXG01000091.1 GCA_003153195.1 Myxococcales bacterium | reverse complement strand
GTACCATTGATCGTGGATTCCTTCTAGCTTGCCGAGATTCGCTGCGTACACGTCGCCAGTGAATCGAGCGAGGGGAGGGTCGGCACGCAGAAGCTCGTCGATGGTGCGCCGCACGCTTGCCGCCTGCAATTCGTCCGGGTGCAAAGGAAACCGGCGCCATGCATTGGCCACGGCCTTCGGCAGGACAGCGAGTTCCGTGAGGCACGGCACGAACGCCGGCAAATCGTCAAGAGATTCTTCGACCAGGCTCACCTCGTCGCGCAACTTCGGCAGCGAAAGATCCGAGGAATCCGCCAGGAAGCTCGCCAGCTCGTCCAGTAACTGTGCGATGCTCGGTTGCAGTGCCGCTAGCGCGAGCACGGTCGCGTTACCGCCCGAGGATGCCAGCACATGACGATGGAACGTTTCGAGGAACGGGGGCAATTTGTCGGCACTTTCGATTAGTGCCGTGATCCTGTCCGAAAAACTCGGGAAGGCGCCCTCGAAGAAAAACTCATCCCGAGCATCGGTTTCGATCATCTCCCGTTCCGCGGCCGTCTGATGTTCGCACTGAAGCGATTCCAGGATCTGCGAATAGGTCGGCTGCACCTGGTGCCCACGAAAATCGTAGCTGCGCTGGAGAAGGCCGCGCAAATGCCACCAACTCGGTTGGAAGAAACGCGTGATCGACTTCTCTTTCGCGCGCGCCTGCTCCAGCGCCGTAGTCGTCTCCTGCGGCGTCAATTTCTGACGCCAACCGGTCGTTGCAGATTGGACCTTTTTTAGCTCTTTTTCTTTCGCGGTGTATTTCCTGCGCAGGCCAGTCAGATTTTTGGCGAGAGCGCTTTTAGCGGTCAGAACCGTGAGCAGATCGTGCTCGGCGAGGAATGTCAGCGCGCGCGCATAGTCGACCAGTTGCTTCGTTTTGTCCAGCGTGTCCCAGCACTGCGGCGGCAGCTCGACGGAGCTTAGTTGCGTGAGAATCTTCTCGATCAGGGCTTCGACCCTGGGAATTGATTGGTGGATTACCTCCAGCGGTCGATCGATCGTTCCGAAGCGACCGTGTAGTCGTTTGAGCGGATGGTTCGCGAGGATTCCATCGCTCTGAATCGATTCCAGATGATCGCGCAAACGCTTGATATGTTCGCGGCTCTCGTGCCAGAGATGGTACGCTGGCACCTGTTCGCGCTCGCGCGCTGACAGTTCGGGCATGCGCTCGCTCAGTTCGACGGCGCGCTGCAAGAGTTGGCGCAGCGGGATACCGGATGACGGCGGCGCCGACCGCATCGCCGTGTGATAGCGCTCCAGTGGTGCCAACTCCTTCGTGAGACTGTCGAGCAATCGGCGGCGACGATCCTCCGTTTTTGCGGCTTGATCCTCCTTCGTAGCGAGGAACGCCTCATAGGTCGCCTTGAGATTGAAGATGAACTCTTTCTTGTCGTCCTGCGCATCGTGGATCAGGCAGCATAGCTCGTGTAGACCGGCCTGGTGCAGGCGATGATAGACGACGTCGATGGCGGCCCGCTTCTCGCACACGAAGAGGACGCGCTTGCCCTGAGCGACGAAGTCGGCGATGAGATTGGTAATCGTCTGCGATTTTCCAGTCCCCGGCGGCCCCTGGATGATAAAGTGTTTGCCCGTGTGCGCAATCGCGATTGCCGACGCCTGGGTCGGATCGCAGTTTACGATCGGATAGCTCTCTTCGATTGGCAGCGGTTTCACTGGCTCGGCCCGCGCGTCGCGCGGCTCCAGCGAGAAGATCGCATCGAAAGCCGGATGTTCCTCGCTCTTGTCGAGCAGTACCGTGTAATCGCGCACCAGCGACATCTTGCGGTAGTGGAAATTGCCGAGCGTGACGTTGCAAAGGTCGAACTCCCAGCGATATGGATTCGTCTCTTCCTCCACCTGGCTGTAAAGCTGGCGCTCCTTCTCGGCGATCGGCGTTTCATCTACCGGCGCCATCTGCGTGCGGGGGCGCGGCGATTCTTCGATCACGCTGCGCAATCGGGGCTCCGCGGGAGCGATGCGCGTCTGAAACAGTCGTAGGCCGAGCGGATGATAATTGTCACGAGCGTAGCTGTAATCGACGTCGAGAAACGACCGCACCCCTCGACCGGAGAGCCGAACCCGGCGGCGATACTGTTCGAGTCGTCGCTGCGCCTTCGCATGGATGAGATTGATCCGCGGCCTGTCGATCTTCTCGATCGTAATCGCCGGTTCGCTCGCCTGCACTTTGCCGGCCATGTAGGTGTACAGTTCATCGAGCGACGACTGGGCCAGATCGACGAACTCCGGTAGTTCGACCGCGTAGAGCTGTTTGAGATAGAACCGCAGGACCGGGTTAATCTCCGCCTCAGTGCTCACCGGTTCCAGCGTGTAAACGTCGCGCACGCCCTTGGTTTTTGTCAACCGGACGGGCAACAGCACGAGCGGCGAATCGAACCGTTCGGGCGGCTTTTCCCGCAGATTGGTCCAGCGCAGAAAGCAGACCACGAGCCGAAGCTGGGCAAAGCCGAACTCCGTTTGATCGCGCCGAGCTTCATTGCGAATCTGGTCGAGTTGTCCCGGCAGATAGAGGGCTTCCTCGAAACGCAGATATTTGTTGAGCGAAACCTGCCCGCCCGCGGTAACGGCGTCTCGGAAGTCGTGTCCCCAGGTCAGGATTTGTTCGGGGCGGACATTCTGCACATCGAAAGACAGGGGTACCGACGCCCAGGTGAGATTGACTGTCTGCGTCGTGGCGCGGAAATGGAGCAGTCGATTCCGCCGGGAGATCTCAAAGAGCCGTTGTTGCAAGCACGACAGGATCAACGCGCGCCGGCCGCGGCGATCGGCCGTCGTGAAACTCGGCATGCGGGCAAGATCGATATCGAGATCGACGTCCTGATCGCGATAGTTCTCCAATGTCCGCAACAGCGCCGACCCATCCTGCGGACGGCGCTGGCGATTCAGCTCCGTCATGCGCAGGATCGCCTTGGCGAGCACGGGGTGCAGATTCCGGTTGAGCTCGAACAAATTGCGGCGATGCGCCACGAATTCGGCCAGGTCTCCGGGATCGTTCAGGTTGAGGCCACACGAGAGCGCGGCGAAAATCAGGCCGAGGACGAAGATGTCGGTCAACGGATCGTGATGGCTGACTTCGTGTTCCCAACTCAGGTAGCCGGGGAGATAGACGGGCTGTGTGATCGGGTCGCCCCGCCGACCGATCTGGAGACTGACGACGGATTCTGTCCCGGTTTCCACGTGCATGTCGACGCGAAACTGACCGACGACCTCGACGGCACGCGACGACATCTGATCCAATTCGCGCACCCTGGCCATTTCCAGCATCGGCTTGCAGAGCTGCGCTTCCTCGAACCAGAGCCGATTATTCTCGACGTGGACGGCATTCACCCCGAGCAGGGGAGCGACCATGCCCACTCGATGCGCGGCCACGACCTGGCGCACGAGCGGCAGGAAGCTGGCAAGAGCATCCTCGGTTGTGAAGCCGCCGGCTCCCAGGCGCTCGTTCAGAAAGTCGATGAACGTGGTCATGATGGCTGTGCTGCTTCCGTCTTGGCGAGGATCGCTTCTGCGTCCTTGTCGATCTTGGCGAACGCTTTCTTGCTGAGTGTGAGCTCCTTCTGGGCAAGCTCCGCAAACCGCTTGTCGACGCCGAGACGGCGCGCCAACACGAGCGCCGCGGCAAGCGCGACCTCGCCGAGATCGCGATCGACTGTCACGAAGTCGAGCATCAGGTAACAAAGGTAGTCGCGCAAGGTCGCATCGCCGCGCTCGAGTTCGAGTTTCAATGAGTCGTTGTCCGTCATCTCCGCTTCGATCGTGAAATCCGCAAAGAACTGCTTGGCGTGCGCCAGCACCGACTCGGTGTGATACCACGTTGGGTCCAGGAGCGTCCGCAGGAACCCTCGCGTCAGATTTGCCGCGCGCTTCTGGCCGAGAAAATCGAGCCGGTTCAGATTCAAGCCGCCTTCGATCATGCGCTCAATCTCGGCGTGGGCGGCGTCACCCTGTTCCGCCCAAAGTCTGAGCGCCCGCGCGCGAATGTAGGGCTCCGGATGACTGGCGCGATCCGTCTGCACACTGCTCCTGGTGAAGATCTCGTCGGCCTGAAGCAGATAGCTCTCGGCGCTCACTTCGCTCAGTCCCGTTTCGATTTTGATCAGCGCGGCGACGGTGGTCGTGAGGTCCTCGCTCACGTGACACGCCCAGCGATCTGCATAGATCTCCGTCCAGAGGTTATAAAGTCGAGCACTTTCCGGAGCGGCGGCGCCGGCCGTCGGATCGGCGGCTAGCGCGCGCAAGAGATCGGCCGCGATGAGGTAGGCGCCGTGAGATTCCTCGAACAGCAGGAAATGGGCCAGTTCATGCGCCAGCACTGCGCGCAGTTCGTTTTCGGAAAGTACACTCGCCAGCGGCCCGGACAGGATCACATGCGCCTCGCCTGGAAGATAGGCCAGGGACGCATTCAGCGCGTTACCGGTCTGTGCCTGATACAGGGTGACGCTGCAACTCAGCCGCAGGCGTTCGCGGATTTCGTTCGCGAGTTCGTACGGCTTCGGCTGCGATTCGGGATCGAGACGATAGGTCGACTTGAGCAAATCGAGCCGCACCGCCGCAGCTTGCTCGCCCCGCTTCTGGGAGGAGGCGAACCAGTCCCACAGACCCGGTTCCTCGACTCGGAGATACGCGAGGATCGCATGATGATAAGGCAGCGGACTGGGAATCGGCATGGTTCATTATCACCACGGACTGAGAGCATGACCGCGCAATCGAAGCCGGTGTGCGCGCTTTGTCCCCTTATCTGCCCCGCCCTTATCCGCCCTGATTGCGGCTTCGACCGTTGCTCGTGCTTGCGTCCGCGCAACGATTCGCCCTTGATATACTCTTCAGCGCGCGCGGCTTCGGCGGCTCTTCAGGCGTTCGCTTGCCTCGTGAAGGTAAGCGCGTTCCTCGACCGTGAGGCTATCCTGGCCCGATTCGTAGATTTTCTGCAGCAGTTGATCCATGCGCTGTGCGTCCGGGTCCGGCGGCGGTTCCCGACGTGTTCCAAGAGCAAGAGGCGGGCGCGAGCGCACCGGGCGGGATTGGCGCAGTGCGGGAACCCAACCGAGGAGCGGCGCCAGGCGCCACTCATACCATCCGTAGCAGAACCCGAAAGCCAGGCCGCCGAGGTGAGCCGAGTGCGCGACGCCGGTGTACAACCGATCGCCGGAGAGGGTCAACAGGACAGGGTGCAAGTCCCAGATCACATAGAAAAGAATGAGCCAACGCATTTCGACCTGGATGGCCCAGAAGATACAAAAGGTCTCGCGCGGAAAGTGCAGCGCATAGAGCATGGCGACGGCCATCACAGCCCCCGACGCGCCGATTCCAGGCACGGACGAGCCGGTGAAAAGATCCAGGCCGACAAAAGCAAGGCCCGCGATCACGGCCGCCGCGAGATAGAAGAGCAGGAACTCCCGCGACCCATACATCGCTTCGAGCGTGCAACCGAACCAGTACAGGAAGAGCATGTTGAAGAAGATGTGCCACACGCCATAACGGTCGTGGCAGAAGGCGTGAGTCACCAGCCGCCAGAGTTGCCCATGGTACACGACCTTCCGAGTATCCAACTCGCACCATTCCTGGAGGATCGAGACGCGCTGCGGCGGTACCAACAGGTTATCTACGTCGTTCTCATCCAGAAGCTGGTCGAGATCCGGGCGTTTCTTTTTTAGTGCCTCCCGGGCTTCGGGATCGTCCTTCGCTTCGGTTAGCATCCGGTCGAGTTCGGGGTTGTGTTTACGCATCGTGTCGAGCGGCGACACGCGTACTTCGCGGACGACGAGCATCTGGAGGACAAACACGACGATGTTGGCAACGATGAGAAACTTGACGATCGGCGTGATGGAGTAGAGCCCCCAATCCGCCCAGGGACCCGAAGCGATGGACTCTCGATAGTAGTCTCGATTCTGGATGCCCATGAAGTTCCCGCGGGGCGGTGTTGGAGCCGCGAAGCGCTGTGACCTTTAGGGGACACAGGTGCGCTTCGACGGACGGATCGTGCGTGGAGCGTGGGGTTTCAGGAACGCGATCGATGCTACCAGCAGCGCGGATGACTCGTCAAGGAGAATCGCGGTCGAAGGCGGATAAGGGACGCGGATAAGGGGTCAAGTCTGGTTTCAGGCGGATAAGGGGTCAGGTCAACTTCCGACCCCTTATTCCTTTCCTGCGAACTACGCCCTTGCTTTCTTAACGTAGTCCTCCAACTTGTCAAACAACTCTTGGATATCCTTGCCGGGTGTGTAGGCATTGAACAGCTGTGTCAGAGTTAGGCTGAGCTTGTAGGGTTCAGCTTGAAGCCATTGCCTTAGACGAGAAAGGACTTCCTTTCCAGGGCAGCACCGCCGTCGCCATTCCGCACTCGACCAGCAAGCTTCAAATTCCCGCTCTCCGTTGATAAGTTGTCCAGCATCGTGGATACCCTTTACTCCGGCCCATCGAACTAACCATTGTGGCCTGACCAAATCGTGAAGGTCAGGCATAGCAGTAAGTTCGTCAATCTTCGCTTCCACCTGAGCCGAAGTGGGGGAAATGGTGGGGCTACTGCTGTAGACTGAGCGAACCTCCGCCGCTATTTTCGCAGCCTTCTCGATGGTGTCACCAGAATTAAGCAAGAGATTCTCCAATTCCTTGCATGGAAGGCGGAACACCATCGCTTCGCCCAAATCCTCAACTGTCAACTTCGGTTGCAAGAGCGTGTAGTCTGCGTCAAGCACTGCCGCTACTGCGACTTTCACCGGAAGCAGAGCCTTCAGGATGCGCAGGCCGGCTGGGAGGTTTGAGGCGTCGCCGAATCCCTTGAGTAGAGCCGGCTTCACGCGGATAGCCAGCTCGTCTTTTCCACAGCGCTTCATAACCTCAGTCAGAGTTTGTCGGTCGGGCTTTGCCTCGAAGAACAAAACGGTATCAGAGCCAAGGGAGCGCATCGCCTGGCTGTTACTGAATGCTCCGAGACTGACCAGCACTTTACCTGCATCGTCGCAATGTTCAGCTGTGGTCATTTCTCGTTCGATCCAGAGTAGAGACTCGGTAGATACCTCGTCGATGAAGTCTGGAGCATGGGTGGAGACAAGAATCTGGCGGTTCGGGCCGGCCTTCTCTGCGAACAACCGCGCCACTTGCCTTTGAACCGTGGAGTGCAAGTGCGCATCGGGCTCATCAAGCAATAATATCGGCGTCGTCGAGAGCTCGATCCCGGCAGAGAGGGCAATTAGAGTGCGAAGCCCGCCTCCAGCTTCAGAAATATCGTGTTCAACGCCCCCTTCTTCATAATGAACAAGAACATGCGGAGGATTATCCCGCGAGCGATGTGGCGGGCGCAGCTGCACGTCGCTCAGATAGTTCCGCAGCGCCCGCTCGACTGCTTGAAACGCTTCCGGACGACGCCCCTCATTAAGCCATTGAAGCTGATTCCGCCAGGATTCGGAAAAACGCCCCTCAGCAATCATTGACATCAGTTGGGGGTAAGATAGCACAGTCTCGGACGGTCCGATGGTCCCGAGAGACGGAATGAAATAGGGCTCGACCTTGTACAACCGTCGGACTAGAGATTCTGTCTGTGGGTTCGCATGGTTGAGAGCAACTCCACCGTGGATGAGTGATATTTGGCAAATATCCGCTGTCATGAGACACGATACATGCAACACAAGGTCACCCCCGGCCGCCTGAAAGGTGAGCTGGACTTCAGCATTCTTTTCTCTGGTCTTACCGAAATAGAACTGATACATGTCTGGCATCCCAAGCCGATTCCGCACTCCAGCAAAGTCGATTTGCCAAACTCCAGCACCAGTACGCCCCATATCAGGGTCTAGGTTCAGACCTCCTGACGTAGG
>PLXG01000506.1 GCA_003153195.1 Myxococcales bacterium | reverse complement strand
ACGACGCCCACCCGATGGGGATCCTGGTGAGCACGCTCGGCGCGCTCTCCACCTTCTACCCCGACGCGAAGGAGATCTTTGACGAGCAGCGGCGTGCCGAGCAGATCGTGCGGATGATCGCGAAGCTGCCGACGCTCGCGGCATACGCCTACCGCCACGCGGTCGGCCTCCCCTACGCCTACCCCGACGACGACCTGTCCTACGTCGGGAACTTCCTCAACATGATGTGGAAGGCCACCGAGCTCAAGTACCAACCGAACCCGGTCTTCGAGCGAGCGCTCAACACGCTCTTCATCTTGCACGCCGATCACGAGCAGAACTGCTCCACCTCGGCCATTCGCACCGTCGGAAGCTCGCTGGTCGATCCCTACTCGGCGGTGGCGGCGGCGGCGGCGGCGCTCTACGGTCCACTTCACGGCGGAGCCAACGAAGCGGTCTTGCACATGCTTCGGAACATCGGCTCGGTCGACAAAGTGCCCGCCTTCATCAATGAAGTGAAGAGCGGCAAGGGCGAGCGCCTGATGGGCTTTGGCCATCGCGTGTACAAAAACTACGACCCGCGCGCGCGGGTGATCAAGAAGCTGGCCGACGAAGTGTTTGCGGTCACCGGTAAGAGCCCGCTGCTCGACATCGCGCTCGAGCTCGAGCGAATCGCACTCTCCGACGACTACTTCGTCAAGCGCAAGCTCTACCCCAACGTCGATTTCTATTCCGGCCTCATCTATCAAGCGATCGGATTTCCAACCGATCTGTTTCCCGTGCTCTTCGCAATTCCGCGCTCGGTGGGATGGCTTTCGCAGTGGGAAGAGATGCTGGGCGATTCGGAGCAAAAGATCGCGCGGCCGCGTCAGATCTTCACCGGTTACGGCGAACGGAAGTACGTCGCGCTCGACCTGCGCGGGAAGAGCGTCACCAAGTAGGGCACGATGGCGCGCCTCAGCGATTTTGCTAGCTACGTGAGCGGCGCCGTCGACAAGGTGGTGTTGTCGGCGCTACGTGCGCGACTGACCGATCGAGATCCGCAGTCGGAGGAGACCTCGCTTCACCGCCAAGATCGTCGCGCCTCCTTCACCGACGCGTTGGAATTTTATGGCCAGCCGCACATCCGTTCCGGCGAAAAGTTTTTTGTCCCGCCTCCGTTTCCGCACGTGCGCGAGCTCAAACGCCGCATCGTAGACAACGGTCCCAATCGGGCGGTGGGATCGATCGTCGACTTCAGCTTTGCCTCGACCTATGAGCCCAGCTGGGCCGAGGTGCGCGATCGCTATCTTTCGCACGTGCCCAATCGCACCGTTCACGCGCGCCACTTTCGACAGGCCAGGCCGCGCGCGACGCTCATCTGCTTGCACGGCTACGCCGGCGGAAATTTCTTTTTGGAAGAGCATGCCTTTGACGCGCGCCTCTTTCATGCGCTCGGCCTCGATGTGCTGTTCGTGACGCTGCCGTTTCACGGCCTGCGCGCTCAGTCGGAGCGGACCATGACGCCGAGCTGGCCGTCTGCCGATCCGGCGCACACCAACGAAGGTTTTGGTCAGGCCATCTCCGATCTGCGTGCGCTCCTCGCCTGGCTCAAACGCGAACAGGGCGATCTGCCGGTGGTGGTGATGGGCATGAGTCTCGGCGGTTACACCGCTGCGCTGCTCGCCACCCTCGAGCCACTGGCACTGGTGGTGCCGATCATCCCCGTCGCCAGCTTCGCCGAGCTCATGTGGGCGCACAGCAAAGGCGATCCCGATCGCGCGCGCGCCGAACGAGAGGGAATCACGCTCGAGATGTTCCAGGCGGCGATGGCGGTTCATTTGCCGCTCGGTCGGAAGCCTCTCCTTTCATCCGATCGCGCGATGGTGCTCTCGGCGGCCGGAGATCAGATCGCACCGCCCGAGCACGCCACCCGACTGGCGCGTCACTTCGGCTGTCAGGAGATTCGCTTCGCCGGTGGCCACGTTCTTCAGCTCGGCCGCAAGAAAGCCTTCGCCGCCTTGGTCGATCGCATGAGGGCGCTCGATCTCATTCTCCGTTAGGGGTGCGCGGCGAGCTTTTGACCGAGCTGAAAAAGCGGTAAGATGCGGACACGATGTCGGTCGACGAAATCGTAGAGGCAAATCAGCGATTCTATCGCGCCTTCGAGTCGCTCGATCTGGCGCAGATGGAAGCGGTTTGGGCGCACGAGGGCCAAATCATCTGCGTGCACCCGGGCTGGCCGGCGCAAGCCGGGTGGGACGCGGTCCGCGAGAGTTGGGAAGCGATATTTCAGCACACCGATGCGATTCGCTTCGATGTCGAAGACGTTCGCGCGGAGGTGGCGGGCGACATGGCGTGGGTGGTGTGCGTGGAGCGAATTCGTTCGCGCGCTACCTCGCGGGCGTCGGAAGGCGCGGTGTTCGCCACCAACGTGTTTCGCCGCGCGCCTGGCAACGGAGCCTGGAAGCTTGTGCTTCATCACGGTTCTGCGTTTGTTACCGCCCACTTGCCCGCCGGCGCCTCAGGCGGATCATCGTCTTCGCCTGCGAGTGAAGGCTCAGGAGGCGATTCCGGCTCCGGCAATCTCAGCAACTAACCGCAGCTTGTGAAGCCTGCGCAGACCGTGATAAGATGACCATCGTGCGGCATCTATTTGCTATCTGTGGGCTACTATCGCTTGGCGCGTGTACCAAACATCTGGTGGCGTCCGGCGGGATCGACGACCTGGGACCGACACCGGACCTGGCCTACATCATGGGATCGATCAACTTCGATCCCGGCACGCTGGTGGCTTGCGCCAGCGCCAAAGAGGAGACCTTACGCGTTCCTCTTTATATGTTGGTGGTGCTGGATGGCTCGGGCAGCATGGCCGACGACAACAAGTGGACCGCAGTCACCGCCGCGCTCGATTCGATCTTCGATAGCGCGCAGACGCTCGCCGATCCGGGATTCGCGGTTGGGCTCACCATCTTCGCCGACAACAACGACGCCACCATCGGGCCGACCACCGCGGGACCGTACAACATGTTCGACGTTCCGCTGGCGTTTGTCGACTCGGTGCAGCATGACAATCTACGCATGCGGCTCGACTCTACCGGTCCGAACCTCGGCACGCCCACCTATGAAGTCTTGTCGGGACAGTATCCGTTGCTCGAAGCCTACGTTCCGAAGTCGCCGATCATGACCGGCGGCAAAACGGTCATGGTGTTCATGACTGACGGCGTTCCCGATCCCGACATGCCCGCCGGAGTGAACGAGCAACCTTGGTCGCTCATGCTGACGCAGCAGGAAGAGGCGCGCACTCCGCCCATCGGCACCTTCGTGGTCGGCATCGGCAATCTGACCCCGCTCGATCCGGCCGAATACGATCCGGTGTTTGTCGGACACATGGCGAAGAACGGCGGCTTCGCGCAGTCGATGTGCAATCCCGATGAGATCATGGACGAGTCGAAGATGTGTCACTTTCAGATCACGCCGGGCGGCAAGACGGTCTCGCAGCTCACCATGGAGTTCGAGAATGCGCTCGACGCCATTCGCACGCAGGCGCTTCCGTGCGAGTACACGCTCACCATCATGCCGGGCGTCGTGCTCGATCCGAATTCGGTGAACGTGCTCTTTACGCCATCGAGCGGAATGCCGGTCGGCATCTCCGAGGATCCGACCAACGGTTGGACCTACGACAATTCGGCCAATCCGATGAAGGTGATCTTGCACGGCTCGAGCTGCGACACCGTGCGCGCCGATCTCAAGGGCAAGATCGAAATCGTCCTCGGCTGTAAGACCCTCATTCCTTAGCCGGAACTTCGCCACAGCGCAGTGGTCGCTTGCCAGGATAGCTGAACCGCTTGTGCGCCGCATCGAAGAGCGTGCGATCGTTCGGGTCGATAGCGCCGCCGCGCTTCTTGAGGAAATCTACCAGCGTTTCGCGCACCAGCGAATCCTTCTCCACTCGATACGGCGCGCCCGCCTGCTGCGACAATCCCTCGGCTCCGGTGGCGAGAAAGTCGGAGCTGAGCACCTTTAAAATCTCGTCGTCGCCGACGCGCTTTCCACTCTCTCTCGTGAGCGTTACGTGTGGTTGACCGCCCTCGCAACCTGCCGAAGCTCGTAGGCCCGACAGTGAAATGATTCCCGCGTCCATGGTGAGATTTCGGGCCAGCCACGCCGCGAAGGCGCGCGCGGGTACCTTCAAGGTCGCGAACGCATTGTCGAACGGATAGATCTCGTACATCTCGCCGTAGGTGAGCGGGCCGGCTGGAAGTTCGGCGCGTAGACCGCCGCCGTTCATGATCGCCACATCGGCGCCGGGACGTGCCGCGCGCATCAGATCAGCGATCAAATTTCCGAGCGGTGACTCTTCTTTGTACGAGCGCGCGACTCGACCGACCACCTTCACTCCGAGTGGCGCGGCGCGACGCGCTTCCGCTTGCTTGATGTAAGGCGCCATCAGCGTTTCCACCGTCGAATCTTTTTTGACCGGATGACCCTGATAGTCGCACGGCGAGTCGAGGTTACACATTCGCTTGGGCGGGAAAATATGGTGCGCGACCGCGCGCCCGCCGTCGGCGAGCTGCTCGATGGTGAAGTCGACGCGTCCAAAGGCACGTGCGTGGTCGTACGACTCGATGATGGGAATTCCGAAAACTTCATGGGCCACGCCGGCGTGAGTGTGTCCGCCGACGATCAGATCGACCGTCCCGATCGGCAGCGCGCGCGCCAGCTTAAAGATCTCCTCGTCGGGATGACACGACGACAGATCGTTCGGATCTTCGACGTTCTTGCAATCGCCGCCAGCGTGCGCCACCACGAAGATGAGCTTGGCTCCGCGCGCGCGCAGCGATTTTGCTTCGGTGATCACCGTTTCGGCGAGCGGCGCGATTCGCAGTCCGATGAAGTTGCTCTCCATCGTAGTGGTGGGCGTATCGACGGTAGAAAGTCCGATCACACCGATGGAAAGTCCCCGGCGATCGAGGATCACCGAGCCGGGCAAGTGCGGCCAACCCACCTGTTTGCCGGTGACGGTGTCGACCAGATTGGCTGACAGAAAGGGAAACTTCGCCTGCAGCGCGCGAGCCTTGAGCGCACCGCGCGGGTCGTCCGTCTTGCGCCACGGTCGCGCTTCACCCACCGGACCGAAATCGAATTCGTGATTGCCGATGGCGGAGGCGTCGTAGCCGAGCAAATTGTAGGCCGCGACCACCGCCTCGCCCTCACTGGCGTTCGATTCGATGGTCCCTTGAAAAAGATCTCCGCCATCGAGAAGAACCAGCTCGCCGCGGTGCCCCTCGTTCAGCGATTCGCGCAGGTTGTGCAGGTAGCCGCCCAAGATCGGTAGCTGCTCCACGTGCCCGTGCAGATCGTTGGTGCCGACCACCGAGAGGATCCAGCGATCATTTCGCGGAGCTGCGGCGGGTGCGGCCAGCGCTACTTGTTTGGCAGATGCGGGGACCGAACCGAATAGGAGCGCGGCCAAGCCGAGCGTGCGGCGAACGCTCATTGAAAGAGGAAGCTGACTTCGACGCGGTTGTTCTGCTTGCGCCCGGTAGCCGTGCGATTGTCGTTGACGGGCTCGTTTGCGCCCTGACCGCTCACCATCATTCGGCTGGCCTCGACGCCACGCACCAGCAGCGCCGACTGCACCGATTGCGCGCGCGCGAGTGACAGCGCGACCAGCTCGGTAGGGCGGCCGACTTTGTCGGTGTATCCGATCACCTGTACCGGATAGCCGGGATATTTTCTGATGAGCCGCGCGACCTGATCGAGTGTCGCGCCGGCGGACGGCTCGACGGTGGTCTGCTTGCGAACGAACAGATTTGGCAGCGGGATCACCAGGCGTTGCACCTCACCGCGCCGCTCGAGCCGCACGCTCACGCCTGGAATCGACGCCGCGTCTTTGCTGAGCGCATCGTTGCGCGACTGCAGATCTTTGTTCTTCTCCACTTCCGAGAAAATCGGCTTGGCCGCCGCGAAGGCCTGTTCCGCTTTCTGCTTGGCCATCTCCGCCGAAGTGCCGGCCGCCGCGTAGCTGGCCGCCTTGAACTCGTTCTGCGCGCGTGTCACCAGATCCATCGCCGCGCCGTATTCAACCTTGGCGTTGTGGATCGCGTCGACGGTATCGGCGGTCTTGAGCGCCAGCTCCGCCTGCGACACTTTCTGCTGCGCCTGCGTGCGATCTTGCTCCTCACGCAGCTTTTTCTCCATCGCCTGCTTCTCTTCGATCGCCTTGAGCGCCGCCGCGTCCGCGGACGATTTGGTCTCCGCCAATCGCTTGAGCAGCGCCACTTGCTCTCTCGCCACCACGAGATCTTTTTCCGCGCGCAACAGATCATCGTTGTTCTGAACCAGCTGATGCGAAATTTCGATGATCTTCGCTCGCGCCTGATCCTGCTCAGTGAGCGCATAGGCGGTGTCGAGCTTGATGTGGCCCATGAGGGCGTCGCGCCGAGACTCTTCCAAATCCTTCGACTGCCATTCCTGGTGCGCTTTGTTGAACAACTTGTTCGACTGCTCCACCAGATCCGGCGCGCGCTTTTGCGCCGCCTCCAAGCTCGGTGAAGCGCGCAACTGTTCCAGCGCCTCCAGCTCTCGCGGCTTGGGAGCGCTCGCGCACGCGGAAAGCAAAATAGCTGCGACCAAAATCGAGCGACTCATTTGGATGTGATCTCCATCGCCTTTTTTTGAATGGTGGCCTGTTCGAGCGAAGCGCGCGTGCTCTGCAGTCGCTCGCGTGTTTGCTTGAGCTCGGCGGTTTTCAATGACAGCTGCGCCGAGAGCTGCGCGACATTGATCTTTTGCCGGATCAGCTCGGCCTGCGCTAGGCAGCGATCGATCAGCTCGCGCACGTGATCCCATTTCGCTTGCGCGTGCTGCGAAAACGCTTCGTCGAGCCAACTACGCAGGCGCGTGATCTCGTCTTCGACCGCACGGTGCGCGTCGAGTCGCTGCAGATCGACGATGCCCGCCTGTTGCGTCTCGATCTGCCGCTTCAAGTCGGCGGCTTCCTGACTGGCGTGAGCGCGTGCGGTCCCGATTAAAATCGTGAATGCGACCAGCACGGTGCGAACGAGCGATCTCATGGCCGGTGAGCATCGGGCGGGACGTGACTTCAGTCAAGCGTGATTGCGCGCGCGAAATGCTTACAATGGGCGCATGAGAAAACGTTCCCGATGGTTTTTGGCGTGCACGATGCTGCTGGCAATTCTAGCTGCGCCCAATCGTGCTCACGCCGGCTTGGTATTTCCCAACAGCGACGTTTTCCAACTGACGCCCTTCGTCGGCGCCGAGGTCACTCGCTTTGGATTCGCCGGACTCGACTCGACCGGGCTCAAGTCGGGCGACTACGTGGCGAGCGGCATCACCTATGGCGCGCTCGGCGGATTCAAGCTGGGCCCGGTCAGCGTTGGCGTGCTCTTCCAGCGCACTGAAGAGCTCGATACGCCGCAAAATCTTTCGCTCAACTTGAACAAGCTCTACGGCGAGATCGGCATGAACGTCAAAGCCGGCAAGATGATCGCGGTCATGCATTTGGATTTTGGCTGGGCCTTCTTCCAACCGGGCAACGCCAAGACCGAGGAGGGATTCGGCGGCAAGCTCGGCCTGGCGCTCGATTTCTATCCCATCAAGTGGCTCTCGCTCGGAGGTGGCGTCGATCTGGACATTCAAGGTTTCGATACAGAACGCGGCCTGATCGGCGGATTTGGTGGTACTTTCGTTTTCCGTGTCGGACTCCATATCTAAATCGATTGCCCTGTCGCTGATCCTGCTGGGATCGGCGTGCGGCGGCTCCTCTCCTTCGAACGCGCCCACCGTCAAACCGGCGAGCGCCATCGAGCATCTAGTGGTGGTGATTCAAGAGAATCACACCTTCGACAACTACTTCGGCCAGTGGTGCACCGCCGACGTGGGATCGAATCCAACTTGCACGAGCGGCCCGTCCTGTTGCGAGCGCGGGCCCGACACCGATCCCGGAACCGGCGACATGCCGACGGTGCTCGATGATACCGCCAACGGCAGCTACGATCCGAACCATGCGCAGAGTTGCGAAGTGGAAGAGATTCACGACGGCAAGATGGACAAGTTCGTGACCGCGGCCGGTTGTGGCGACCCGCGCAATTTCGCCTACGCCGATCCGATCACGGTAAAGCCGCTGCGCGATCTGGCCGCCAAGTACGCGCTCGCCGATCGCTACTTTCAACCGGTGGCGGGAGCCAGCACGTCGAACGACATGTACTTGGGCAGCGCGCGCTTCGTCTTCGATGACGACGACTTCACGCCCAATTCAGTCGGACAGACCTGCGCCGTCGGCGGCAAAGTCATGTCGTTCACCGGCACTACGCTCGCCGATTTGATGACCGACGCCAAGGTGACGTGGGCCTTTTACGCCGAAGGCTACAAGACCATGGCCGATTCGATCGCTTCCGATGGTCGCTGTCCCGATGCACCCGCCGACTGTCCCGCCGGCACGCCCATCTATCCGTGCGTGTTCGATCCCGGCGACGTTCCGTTCGAGTACTACTCGCGCTTCGCCGACAATCCGACCTACATGAAGGACTACGCCGAGTTCGAAAAAATCTTCGCGGCGGGCTCGAGCGTCACGCTGCCGCAGGTGAGCTTCGTCAAAGCGCTCGGCTACAAGACCGAGCATCCGGGACAAAAAGATGCCATCTCGACCGGCATCGCGTTTACCACTGGATTGTCAGACAAGATCGCCGCTTCGCGCTTCGCCGATTCGACGCTTTTGCTCATCATCTACGACGAAGGTGGCGGTTATTTCGATCACGTTGCTCCGCCGGCCACCAGCACCGTCGACATGCAGCCCTACGGAATGCGTCTTCCGGTGATCGCGGCGGGGCCGTTCGCCAGGAAGAGCTTCATCTCGCACGTGACGATGGAGCACTCTTCGATCGTGAAGTTCGTGGAGTGGAACTGGCTGGGACAGACCACCGGACAGCTGGCCGCGCGTGATCAGGTGGTTGCAAATCTGGGCAGCCTGCTCGACCCGACCGCCACCGTCGTCGCAGTTCCAGAACAGTAATTTCTCAACGCTTTTATTTGCTTCGTCGATCTGCCGCGGGTCTCGGCGCACAACTGCGCACATTCTGCGTATATGTAGGATTGTCGAATAATCTGGATGAGATAGACCACATCGCGGTATTGTTCGCACCATGCGGAATCTGCCCTTGATGATCACCCTGGTGTCGGCAGTGGGCTTTGGCTGTGGTGCTTCCAGCCCTCACGGCACCGCTGGCACCGGAACCCAAATCAACGGGAAAGGCGACTCGGTCGCCGATGGAGGCGACGATCCTCCGCTCATTTTTGGCGACGGTGGCGCGGGCAACATGGATCAGAATTGCGGCGGCATGGAGTTTACGCTCGATCGCGTCGCGCCAAATCTCTTCTTGGTGGTCGATCGATCGGGATCGATGTCCGATCCGGCCAACCTCTTTCAGCTGCCGTGGGTCGCCAAGTGGGACAGCCTAAAGACCACACTCAGCTCGATCACCACTACTTACAATTCCAAAATCCGTTTCGGTCTGTCGATGTTCCCCGATCCGGCGAAGTCATCCACCGACGATTGCGCGCCCGGCACGGTCGAGCTCGCCTGCGCGGCCAACACTGGCGGGCAGGTCAT
This sequence comes from Myxococcales bacterium, assembly GCA_003153195.1. Classification (GTDB taxonomy): domain Bacteria; phylum Myxococcota_A; class Polyangia; order Palsa-1104; family Palsa-1104; genus PALSA-1153. Next base: position 9,703 of record PLXG01000506.1, on the reverse strand, counting down.
GACCAAGATCAACGCCGCCGATCCGGACGGCAGCACGCCGACCGCGATCACGCTCGACAACGTTCGCACGCAGGGCGGCCTCAATGACGCCACCCGTGGCAACTACGTCGTGCTGGTCACCGATGGCGAGCCGAACTGCGACGACACCGACGTTGTCACGCGCATCAACAAGCTCTACAACGCGACGCCGTCGGTGAAGACCTTCGTCATCGGCTTTGGCGACGCGTTCTCGAGCGATCCGACCGCGCTCAACAGTTGGGCAGTGGCGGGGCACACCGATCGCGCGGGCTCGACGAAATACTATCAATCGAACAACCAGCAAGATCTGCAGACCGCGCTCGACACCATCGCCGGATCGATCGGCTCCTGCACGTTCCACCTCGGCAGTCAGGCGCCCGACCCGAGCCAGCTCTATGTTTGGGAAGGCACGACCGCGGTTCCCGCCGACGCCACCAATGGATATACCTACGACAACGCGGGCCCGACCTTGGTGCTACACGGCACCTCGTGCGATGCGGTCAAAGGCGACATGGGCGCCAAAGTTTCTGTCATCTATGGATGTCCTTCACCGCCGATCAACTAGGGATCTGGCGCTAAGGTCGGGGACGGCGTTGCCAGCAAAAGACGTCCAATCGTCGCAGCTAGGTTAGTGACCCCGCCCCCAACCTTGCCCCGATGCCTGAGAGGGTCCTCGCCGGNNTCTGAAATAGAGAAATCAAAACCGGCGAAGAACGTCGCTGAACGCGATATCCTTTGCGCTACCGGACTTCGTCCATCCCCCTCCTGACTTGCATCGAAACTGGTGACTGTTGGCGACTTGTTGGCTGGATTGGTGGCCGGTTTCCGAAGGATGGTGTTAAGTAATTACGGGTGGTTACGGTGGTGGCTGAGTGGCGGGGGGATTGCAACTTCGCTGGAGTGCAACATGCACTTCGAGTCTCATCAGCTGCGGGCAATCGAGGACCTTGAGGTCCTTCGCAACCATGTGCGCGCCAAGCGGCGACTGCTCGAGCGCGCCGAAATCCGCACCACGATTTTTCGCGGAGCGTTCTTCATCACCATGGGAATGCTGTTATGGGCGCTCTATCACGGCGGGCTTCTCCCGCTCAAACCGTGATCAGCTTTGATCAGGCTTTGATGTCGAAGAGCGCGCCGGCGACATCTTCGGCGGTCTGCACCGTCTTGGCGTTGGCTTTGTACGTCACCGCCGCGATCGATTGATTCACCAGCTCCGTCGCCAAATCGACTCCTCCGTCGGGCGATTGCGCGCGCGTCTCGGTGCCGCTCACCGGCGCGGTCTCCTGCGCGACGCGTTTCGATTGATATCCTTGGCTGCCGGCGTTGGCGATGTTCGACGCCGAGGTATCTAGCTTACGAGTCGCGGCGTCGAGGCCAGAGCGCGCCACATCAAAGACGTTCATAGATTGATCATACGGTTTTCGCGTGCGCATCGGCAAGTGAACCCGCCGAAAAGTGAGGGCGTCTTGGTGCGCCGATGTCGCTGATGTAGGAGTACAATCGCCTCATGCATTTGAGCGGCGTACGAAGGCAGCTCGACGAAGCCAAGCAGGCGCTGGTCGAATCGGCGGGGCTGGCGGCGGACGGAAAATATGATCCCGCCTATCGCGTTGCGCTGCGCTCGCGGAATCTTCTATTTCACGCCACCCGCGGGTTGGCGGCGGCGCGCGGTGAGCCGCTGCCGGAGATGCCGGTGGTGGGACGTGCCGGCGGTGGCATCGCCGATCATGCGCCGGCATTGGCCGCGATCGACCAGGCGCTTGCCACCGAAGACGATCTGACCATGCCCACTCATCTCGCGCTTGCGCACGATCCGTACGCGCTCTATCTCGGATTTCTGCGCACCGAGGTCGGACGAACTTTACAAAAAGGTTGATGCGGATCTCGCGCGCGGTCTCGCTCTTCTACTTCGTCTTTTACGGTGCGCTCGGGGTGTGGTGGCCGTACGTCACGCTGTTTCTGCAGTCGCGCGGGATGGCTGCCGGCGAGATCACGCTGCTGCTCGGGTTTTTGCCGGCGTTCGGGCTGGTGATGCCGCCTTTGTCCGGCATGCTGGCCGACGCCTGGCATCTGCGCGGCTGGCTTTTACGCGCGACCACGCTTCTCACCGCGCTCACCTTCATCGGGTTCTTTTTTGTCGGACATTCACATCTCGGGCTCTGGCTGGCAATGGGACTGTTCGCGCTATTTCGCTCGCCGCTCAATGCATTCGCCGACGCCAGCGCGTTCGAGGTGGTCAAAAAAGAGGGCGTGAGCTACGGCCGATTGCGGGTGTGGGGCTCGCTCGGCTTCATGATCACGGTACTGGCCGGCGGCGTGGTCGATGCGCATTTCGGGATCGATGCGGTGCTGGTAGTGACCTTGATCGGGCTGGTGGTCGCAGCGATCATCTCGTTTCAAATGCCGGCGGCGGCGCTGCATCACGAGCCGAATTTTCTTCGCAAGTGGCGCGCCATGCTGAGCGAGCTCGGCACGTGGCTGCTGCTCGGTGCGGTGGCGTTGGCGCAGATCGGGTCGTCCATTTACGACGGATGTTTCACGCTCAAGCTCGATCATTTGGGCGCCGGTCCGCAGCTCATCGGCATCGCTTGGTCCATCGGTACGCTGGCCGAAGTATTCGTCATGAACGGGAGCGCCCGCATCTTCGCCGGCATCGGGCTTCATCGCAGCTTCGCCATCGCCATCGGGATCTCGGGCGTACGCTGGATCGCGCTGGGATATTTTACGGCGTGGCCGGTCATTCTGCTGCTGCAGCCGCTGCATGCCATCTCCTTCGGCGTGGTCTACGCCGGCGGCGTGACGCTAATGCGCGAGCGGGCACGACCGGAGATGGTCACCGCCGCGATGGGACTGTTCGGCGCGGCCTGCGGGCTCGGCGGAATCGGTGGGTTGGCAGTAGCAGGAACGCTGTTCGAAAAGGGCGGTGCGAAGTTGGCGTTCAACGTCGGCGCGGGCGCAGCGTTCGCCGCTTGTGCAATTGCACTTTTTTATCGTTCGGGCGTAAGTAGGCGCGACGCGTCGGGCGTGGAGATTGTCTGACCTTCGACATTGGTGATGCGCCCGCCGAACAGCGCGCTCAAAAAATCGGGCGTGACGCCGTTCCAATAGTCGACCACTTCCAGCCAGCTCTCGCGACACCAAATTCGGCGTGGCTGCGTCGGCGCGGCGATCACGCTGACGCGATCACCCGAGGGCGAGTATCCGCTGACGATGGCGATCTCGTCGGGCGCCGGGCAGTAGAGCGGTCTCACCGCGCGCACCACGCAGGAAGGCGGGTAGCGGAGCATGAGCGCACGCACTTCCGGCGGCCGGGTCATCATCCACGAAAGCGCGGATGGCGAAAGCGGCTCATGTTGCGCGGTCCAGTTGCGAAGCCAGGTTGCACTCACCCTTTCATCTTCGCGCGCGCCGCCCAGAGCGCAAATTTTTAGCGAAGAATGGGTAGTTTGGGCTTGGGCCGTGCGCTTTTGAGGAGCCGATCGAGGTTCGGGCCGGCCGATCCGTCGTCGAGGAGATCGCGGAGCTCGTATAGCGTCGCCGAATCGGCGGGCGCGTCGGAAAGCGCGTCCTCGGAGCGAGGAATCATGGTCAAGGCTGGAAGATCGCGGAGGCGCACTCGATCGCCCGCTGAAATCGTTTCGCCCTCGGCCAAGAGACGCACCAGATCGTGCAGGATCTCCGCCAAGATCGGCGCGTCGCGTTTGGGTACCCGCGCGGCCAAATCGGGACGGGCGAATTTCGCCAGCCCTCGCGATCGCACCAGATGTCCCACGCCCGGTTTGCGCTCGACCGCCTCGACGGCGACGCGGACATGATCGTCGGGCACGAACGGAATCGCTAAATGCAGTGCCGAAAGCACCTCGGGCGTCCACCACTGAGCGGTTTCGGCATCGAACGCGAACAGCAGATCATTTTCCCGCGCTAGCTGACTGAGCGTAGCCATCGCCGCTTGCAGCACCGCCATCGTCGGCGGATCGGACAATTCGCTTTCGATGAGTGCGTACCAACTGGCGCGATCGATCTCGAGCTGCGCGTGCGGGCCGAGCGATTCGATCCCGAGGCTGGGTCGTCCGGCTAACAGCCCGTCGAGTCGTCCTAAGTCGGTTTGGCGCGAATGGATCTGAATGTCGAGCTTGTGCCAGATGTCATCGTCGTCGATGGCTTCGCGCGCGGCATCGAGCGAATCTTGCACGCGGGCGCCGTCGAGCAGCGCGCATAGATCGATTCGAGCTCGTCGGCGAGTGGAAGTAAAGCGAGGTCTGTTCCAGGGGTTCAGCAACGCGAGCGTGATTATCGACTACGGATCTTCCGGCGTCCATCCCGCAGGCGGTGACGAAAACGAGGCGCGATTGGAGAACGGCCGCGCCACTTCGCGTCGCCAGCTTTCGTTGTCGTAACTTCCGTAGCGATCGTGATCGACGTCGATTCCGAGCGCCATGAGCCCGCCGCGATCGTTGTAGCGCAGCGCCAGCACTTCCGACGGTCGATTCGACGCGCGACGAAACTGCGTGGTACTCACGCGTGAATCGCGCTGCTCACCGAATGCGGTAGCCAATCCTGGGCGCGACTCGGCGTTTCGACGCTCGGATAAATCGTCCGGCGCAAGTCCACCGCGACCCGAAGAGACCGATGGCGCCGGCGAGGCCGACGGTGCCGATCTTTTTGCTCTCTCTCCACCCGCGCCGTCGTAGTCGTCCTCAAAGGAATAGCGATGGTGTTGCGGTTGCGGCAGGTATCCATAATCGCGCGGCGGCGGAGGCGGCACATATCGCTCCGGAAAAACCGCCACTCCGATCACGCCGACATTGCGCGCATCGCCCATCTTCGCGGCGTAGGAATGCGGCACGTCGGAAAAACGAAAGGTGGCGACTGAATCGAGGTTGAGCCGAAAGCCGGAGACCAGCACGTTGTCGTAGGGACCGATGATGTATCCGCGCTTGTCCCAGCCGGCGGGCTTGCCGTCGAGCGCGTCGCGTCCGTCGATCGAGATGACCGCCTCGATTCGTCGGCCGGTCTGATTTTGCACGCGCACCTGATAGCGACGGCCATGGTCCCCCATCACGTAGGTTCGGCCGCCATATTCAAAGGTGGGTAAGGTGGTGCCATATTCGTCGACCACCTCGAGGGTGTATCCATGGCCTTCCGCGCCGCCGGCATAGGCCAAGCCCGGATCCGACGTCGCACAGGCGCAAAAAAACAGTAAAAAGCCGATGGTTTTGGAAGGGAGCCGCATTCTAACCTCCTGACCGGGGTAAACGCGGCGCTGGCAAAAACGGTCTACAATGCGGTTGGACGAGGGCAGAAATTTCATTTTTTCTCGAAATCGCGCTAGGATAAGGCAGGTACTGAGACCGTGGGCATAGCTCCTAAAATCCTCGAACGAATGGAAGTGTGGGAAGGCAACATCACCACACTCGAGATCGACGCCATCGTCAACGCCGCCAGTCAGACGCTGCTTGGCGGCGGGGGCGTGGACGGCGCTATTCACAAAGCGGCCGGCCCCGGACTCCTCGAAGAGTGCAAAAAACTCGGCGGCTGCAAACCCGGTGACGCCAAGATCACCGGTGGTCACAATTTGCCCGTCAACTTCATTATCCATACTGTTGGCCCAGTTTGGCGCGGTGGAAAGTCGGGCGAGCCGGCGCTGCTCGAGAGCTGTTATCGAAAGTCGCTCGATCTGGTCGATCGAAATCTGATCAAACACGTGGCGTTCTCCATGATTTCGACGGGCGCTTACGGGTATCCGCTTCCCTACGCCTGCGACATCGCCGCGCGCGCCGTTTCGCGCTTTCTCATGTCGAATGATCTTCCGCTGACGGTTCGATTCTGCACGTTCGATCGCCTTTCGACCGAAGCGATGCGGTCGGCGCTGGCTGCGCTCAAGTAGCACCCCGCATGAAGGACCTTTTCGTCGTCGGCGACGTGCAAGGATGCCACGCGGAGCTGCTCGAGTTGTTGTCGGTGGCGAAGTTCGATCGCGCGCGTCATCAACTGGCATCCGTGGGCGATTTGATCAATCGCGGACCGTCGTCGAAAGCGGTGCTCGAGCTCATGCGCGATTTCGATGCGTGGGTGGTCTTGGGAAATCACGAGGACGGACTGTTGGCCGGAAAGCAGTCGGACACGCTCGATCGCGTGCGCCGCGAGCTCGGCGCCGATCTACCCGAGTGGCTGCTGTGGATCGACGCGCTTCCGGTCTATCGAGAATTTGGGCGAGAACTTGGGCGAGAACTTGGGCACGAGCTCGAAAACCTGATTTTGGTTCACGCTGGAATCGCGCCGGGCAAACGCCCTGCGGAATGCACCCGTGGCGAGCTCACGCGAATTCGCGAAGTAGACGGTGTGCCCTGGTTCGAATCGTGGAAGGGACCGGAAACAGTCATCTATGGTCACTGGGCCATGATGGGAAAGGTCGATCGCCCGCTCGTGAAGGGGCTCGACACCGGCTGCGTCTATGGCCGCTCGCTCACCGGAATTTGGTGGCCGCGCTGCGAATGGGTCTCGGTTCCCGCGCACCGCGTCTGGTTCGACATGGAGTCGCACCGTCCCACCTGGTAGCACCCAAATAACGATTGAATCCGCCACCAAACGGGCTATCTTCGCTTCGGCTACGGGGGAAGAACGAAGGTAGGGGATGTCTTACGTCGTCGGGCTCAAATGTCGCGAATGCGGTCGGCGCTATCCGGAAGCGGGCGTACACGTGTGCGAAGAGTGCTTCGGACCGCTCGAGGTCGAGTACGACTACGCCAAGATGCGTGGGCAGATCACGCGCGAGTCGATCGCCGCCGGGCCGCATAGTTTGTGGCGATACGCTGCACTCTTGCCGGTCGACTTCACGCTCGGGCCGCCGCGTACCGGGCTCTACTCGGGCATGACGCCGCTTCGTCGCGCGCGAAATCTCGAGCGGGTGCTCGACGTGGCAGAGCTCTATATTAAAGATGACGCCGCCAACTATCCCACCTGGAGTTACAAAGAGCGGGTGGTATCGGTGGCGATACAAAAGGCCATCGAGCTTGGCTACCGCACGGTGGCATGCGCGTCGACCGGAAACTTGGCCAACAGCTTGTCGGCGCATGCGGCCGAAGCGGGATTGAACGCCTACGTGCTGATTCCGCACGATCTGGAGCACGCCAAAGTGATCGGCTCGCTCATCTATGGTCCGCAAGTGGTGCGCATCGACGGCAACTATGATGATGTAAATCGTTTGTGCTCAGAGATTGCCGACCGCTATCACTGGGCGATCGTGAACGTGAACTTGCGACCGTTCTACACCGAGGGCGCCAAGACCTACGGCTACGAGATCGCCGAGCAGCTGGGTTGGAAGTTGCCGCGCCACACCGTGGTGCCGACGGCGGGTGGGACGCTGCTGCCGAAGATTCACAAGGCCTATTCGGAGCTGGTCGAGCTCGGGTTGGTCGATGCGCAAGAGGCGCGTATTTATTCGGCGCAAGCGGCGGGGTGTAGTCCGGTAGTGGAAGCGCTCAAATCGGGGCGCGACACGATCTTGCCGCAAAAGCCGCATACCATCGCGAAATCGATCTCGATCGGAAATCCCGCCGACGGCTACTCGGTGCTCGACGTGCTGCGTCGCACCGGCGGCTGGGGTGAGACCGCGAGCGATCCGGAAATTCATGAAGCGGTGCAGCTGCTGGCGCGCACCGAGGGAATTTGGACCGAGCCGGCTGGTGGTACTACGCTGGCGGCGGCGATCAAGCTCATCGCGCAAGGACGAATTCCGCGCGACGAGAGTATCTGCGTTTGTATCACCGGCAACGGCTACAAGACGGTCGAGTCGCTCGACGGTCAGCTCAAGATGCCGGAGGTCATTCCCGCGCGAATGGACGCATTCGCTCAACTGGTCGAACGTCGCGGAGTCACGCCGGAGCAAATGAGTACTGCGCCGCGCTGGATGACCGACAACATGATGTAAGTTTCCGTCGAGGTGCGCCACCAAATGCAAAGACCACTACCTCTTGTGCTTCGATTGGGATTTTCGTTCGCGTTCGCGCTTTGCGGCTGCGATTCCGGCACGCGCACCGTTTCAGATGATCTGTCGACTTCGCCCGTCGTCGATCTGTCGGTGGCGGTCCCTCCGGACTTAGCTGTGATCGAGAGCCCGGAAGATCTGCACGTGGAGCTGGACCTCATCCCGCAGTGCGGTCCGGCGTACAACGCCCAGATTTCGCCATCGGGCGGAACGTACACCATCACGCTCACCGGTACGCCGGGCGCACGTTACGACTGCCAGTGGGGAAATTATCCGGTGCTCGACGGCTGGATGACGTTCGAAACCGTGACCGCGTCGTCGTTCGGCGTCATCCAGTGTCTTTTCGATCCGGATGGCGGCGCCCCGTCGTCGGCTCAATTCCGCGCGATCTGCCACTAGCTCGTCAGATCGCGCAGGCCACTCGCCGATTGCGTGGGATCCTTGGGATTCCACATTCGCTCCCGTTGGGGACACTCGCGTAGGCGCCGCTCTCGCGTCGCCGGTCGCTCGCTGGTCCTCGCCTGGCGTCGCCGCAGACGGCGAGCGGCTGCGGAACCCCAACGGAAACGAACGTGGAATCCCAAGGACTGCGCAATCAGCTCGCGTCGCTTGTGCGGATCATACTTCGCGGAATCTGGGACGCGAGCGATTGCCTCCGCTGGGATATTCGTACGTATTTCAAAGCCGCAGTGTCAGTTTGCGGCGCCCGTTCCGCTTCCAGGTGCTGCTCCCGCTTTGCAGTAACAAATGGGGACGATAAACCACCCTGCGGTACAGGCACCAGTTCCTCCACCGGAACCGGTTCCGAAAGTCACATTGCAAGCCGTACCGCCACAGTTATAGGGCAAGTCGATCGAAGCGCAACCTCCGAATGCGTTCAAGGCCTGACTCACTGTGCCAGCTTGCACCGTCTGCGCGGCGGTCAAGCCGAGGCCGAGCTGCGTCGATATCGGCTCGCCGCTCTCGAGATTGAGCGTCAGGGGTGCCACAAGTTGGCGTTGGCTGCAGATCGATCGCCGTCCCGGGTCCGTGAGCGCGTCGCTGACATTCGCGGCGGCGATCGCTTCTTCCTCTTCCGAGGTTGTGAGCCCATAGAACACAGCAATCTGCGCCGGTTGAAAAGTGACCGCGAGCGGTCCGGTCGAGAGCGTGTCGCCGATCGATTTCTGCAAGCCGATTTCTAGTATCAAGCTGCCCTCGCGAACCGGCACCTTGGCGATCGCGGAGCCAAGCTGTTCATTGTAGCTTCCTTGGTTCAATGTGAGGCTTACTTCGTTTTGCATCAGAAAATCATGGATGGACAAAAGCGTACTGTTGGATGCGCTGACGGTGTCTGACGAAATTCCTCCTGCGCACCCGTCAACTCCACCGATCGTTGCGCAGAGAAGAAACGCACCACCGAGTGCGAATCGACCGAGGCGACCTACCGTGTACTTGTACATGTTTTCCCCCATTTGTGCTCGCTAGCGAACGCAATCCGGTGCGAACGCGATGCGAATGCGAACGCAATGCCAATCCCAATACGAATGCATACTTGACACCGGTCGACCGAGTCCGACACAGGTGGGAAACACCCCACATCGCTGTAGTGGCCCCCAGGTACGACTCCGCGAAACGACTCCGCCAAGAGATTTACGTCATTCTGGCCGGTGCATTCTGCGCGGAAAACCCTCGTTTTTCACGTTCTCGCAAACCACC
>PLXG01000453.1 GCA_003153195.1 Myxococcales bacterium | reverse complement strand
GCTCCCCGTCATCGGGGTGCCGATGCCGAGTGCGCTGAACGGCCTCGATTCACTGCTCTCGATCGTGCAGATGCCCAAAGGCGTTCCCGTTGGAACGCTGGCCATCGGAAAGCCGGGAGCCGCCAACGCCGCACTTTTGGCGGCCGCAATCGTCGCGGGCAAGCATCCGGAAGTGCGCGATCGCTTGCGCGCCTGGCGCAAAGCGCGGACCGACGAGGTCGAGAAGCAGACGCTGCCGTAATTAGGGAGCAGCGTCGGCGCTACCGTCCGCACCGGGAAAAACGGCGGTGCAGATCGAGGATTCGCAGACAAACGTTGCGCCGGACCAACTAATACAATCGACTCCACCGCGGCCACAATCGGAGTCTCGTGCCGCCGATCTCGTGGCTTCGACTTTGCTCGCATTTACGACGACGCCGCAGGCTCCGCAACTTCCCGTCAGCCCTGTCACGAGCACGCACGTATCTCCTAACTTGCACGCAGCCGCCTTCTCCACCGCCTGTTCGAATTCCTGCTCCGACAGAGTGCAACCGCCCGCAGACACCATCGCGACCAAGCACATCAGACCTACGTTCGCAGAAGTCATGCGCAGGCGCCGTGCAATCGATAGGCCTACCGCCAAACGCAGAGAATCACGAAGCTCACACGCGCGTAACTCTGACACCGGTGTCAGGCTGTGTTATTTTTAGAGCGTGAGCGCGATCCTTCCTGGTTCGACCATCGGCATTCTCGGTGGAGGACAACTCGGCCGCATGACCGCCATGGCCGCGCGCACGCTCGGCTATCACGTCGACGCGCTCGATCCCGATCCCTCGTGCGCCGCGCGCTTTGTGGTCGAGAACTGCATCACCGCGCAATTCGACGACGACATCGCCGCCGCCTATCTGGCCAGTCGCGCACAGGTGGTGACCATCGAGATCGAAAAGATTGGAGCGAAGGCACTCGAAGCGGTGGCGCGCATCGTGCCACTTCGCCCGAGCGTCGAGGTCCTGCGTACCATTCAAGATCGCGGCCTGCAAAAGGCTTGGCTGACGCAAAATGGCTTTCCCATCGGACCTCATCGCCATGCCGCCTCCGCCGAAGAGCTCGGTGCGTCGCTCAAAGAGCTGGGCGCCGACAGCTTCATCAAGACCTGCACCGGCGGCTACGACGGTCGCGGTCAGATGCAAGGCTCCAGCGCCAATGCAGACAAGATCTGGCGCGCGCTTGGTCCAGTCGACAAGGTGCACTGCGTGGTCGAGAAGGCGCTCTCGCTTCAGTGCGAGATCTCGGTGTTGGTGGCGCGCCGTCCGTCGGGCGAGATGGCCGTCTATCCGCCGGCGCTCAACCATCACGAACAGCGCATTTTGGTGTGGTCGGTGCTGCCAGCACCGATTCCCAAGCGACTCATCGAACAGGCGCAACAGATCGGACGCTCGATCGCCGACAAGATGAAGATCGAAGGACTGCTGGTGGTGGAGATGTTCATCACCACCGATGGTCAGCTGCTGGTGAACGAGCTGGCGCCGCGTCCCCACAACAGTTTTCACTCGACTGAAGTCGGATGCACCACCAGCCAATTCGAGCAAGCGGTGCGCGCGGTGTGCGATCTTCCGCTCGGCGCAACCGATCTGCTCAAACCCGCAGCGATCGTGAACTTACTCGGCGATCTGTGGTCGAAAGAGGGCCGCGCGGTCACCCCGGCCTTCGCCCACGCGCTGGCGATCCCAGGCATCCGACTGCATCTTTACGGAAAGCGCGAAGCGCGACCGGGCCGCAAGATGGGTCATCTGTCGGCCACCGCCGCCAGTCCCGAAGAAGCGCGCGAAAAAGTGCTCGCCGCCTTCGCCAAGCTCTAGCTATTTCGCGCCGTGAGCGAGCAGAAGCTGTTCGATTTCGCGCAGCCTAGCAGCCTCATGACCTCGATCGTGAGCGGATGCGCGTCGTTGCCGCCGATCAAAATCTGGCGCGCTTGCGTCGAGCTGTTTTTTAGATAGATGCTCGCCTCTGTCCCGAGGCGGCGCCCTTCGAAATTCCACGGATGTAGATCGATGCTGAGATCGGGCGGAGCCGCAAAAGCAGGCTCGATCGCAGCCAACAAAACTGCCAAAGCCCAGATCGAGCGACCCATCAAGAGCCAATAATTACCTTATTTTTTTATGCACTTACAACTACATGGGGGCTGAAGACGCAACTTTTGGCGGCGGCAGCCGATAACTTCTCGTTTTTTGGGGAGCGAATCTCCGACGGAAGGTGAGGAAGAGTGCGCACGGAAGCAGCCATTCGAACGTTCGGCTGAAAAAAAAATGCGCGCGGCGAGCGTCCGAAAATGCGCTTTACAATGGAGACTAGCGTGACCTGGATTACACCAAATCCTCGACAGCCAGAAAAATTGATTTGTTTGAGGCAGATGAGATTCTGGTCAATACCGTTTGCGGGCTCACGGTGGGCGATGAGGCCCTTTGGTAGGTTTGAGACTCCCTGGCTCGCAACGCGTTTGAGGGATACCTTTAGAGGATAGAGGCCCAATGTCGACGCAACGTGCCCATTTCTTCGAAGCTCCGGTCCTGCCGCCTGGAAACATGGCGGTCAGTGACACGCCTCTGCGTAATCTTGGACTCGGAATCCAAGGAACGCTGCTCGAACCGGTGATTGAACAGATCCGTGCCGAGCTTGCCTGCACGCTCAAGCGGCTCAAGCCGCGCTTCTACCTATCGACCGAATGGGGCGTCCCGTTCGGATCGGTCTCGGTTGGGATTCCGTTCTATCTAGCCAAGCCCGAGCTTCTTCGCTTGCACGCTGAGCGGGTGGGCCACATCGAGGGTGGAAGCCGAACCGATTTGCTTCGCTATCTCCGTCACGAGCTCGGCCATGTGGTCAATTACGGCTACAAGCTGTACGAGGACGAAGAGTGGATCTCGCTGTTCGGACCGATCACCCGTCCGTATGTCGAAGACTATCGACCCAAGCCGTTTTCGCGCCGTTTCGTGCGCCATTTGCCCGGCTGGTACGCCCAAAAACATCCGGATGAGGACTTTGCCGAAACCTTCGCAGTCTGGCTGACGCCAGGGCTCGATTGGCGAAGCGAATACGCCAAGTGGCCCCGGGCGCTCATGAAGCTCAACTATGTCGACGCGGTGGTGCGCCGATTGGTCGACGTCCCGCCGGTGGTCACCACCGAAGATTTGGACGAAGACGTCGCCGAGATCACGCTCTCGCCCGAGCAGTACTATCGCAACTGCTTGAACAGCACGTCGGAAGAGCCGCCCACGCTCGACTCGGCGATGCGATCCATTTTTGAAGACTTGGGCAGCACGACTGGCGTGAACGAAAAGGCGTCGGAGCTGTTTCATCGAATGGAAAACACGCTCATGGCGGACGTCTATCGATGGACCGGCCATTTCCCCGAGCGGACACGCATGTTGCTTCGCCATCTGGCTGAACGAGCCGACCTGCTCAACTTGAGCTACGCGGAAGATCGTGAGTCAGAGGCGGTGGTCTCGCTGACTACGTTCCTTACGGCGTTGGCCATGAACTATGTCCACGAAGGCGGCTACACCCCTTAGGCACGCGCTTGTCAGACGCGTTGGCCTCACTGCGTTTCGGCACTTCCTCGCTTTCGTTCGCTTCGCTCACCACGCTCGGTCGTCGCGACGTACCTCCGACCGAAGGGCGCGAAGCGGCGAACGTAGTGAGCGCACCCGCAGGAAGTGCCGAGCCCGTGGCGAGGCCTCACTCTCTCGGTCACAGGCTTACAGCCTGCTTCCTCGGTCGCTCCGGCGGTGCGCCGCGCTGAACGCGTCTGACTGCTCGCTTTTGTTCGACTGACTTGCGCTTTGCGCTTGTCAGCGCATTGCTCGCGACAGTCCTCGGGCCTCATCCACGATCTGAGTCAGATCTGTCGCGACGGTATCCTGTGCCTTGCGCGTCGTGGGGCTTAGAGCGGGCCGTCAAAACCTGTGACGAGCCCGGCGAAGCGAGGAGCCTCGGCTGCAAGGCGCGACGACTGCGAATACCTCGATGGTATTTAAAGGAGGAGCAACGCAGCAGACGAGGCCCGCAGCAAGCCAGGCGAGAGCACAGGTTTTGACGGCCCGCTCTAAGTGCGCTCGCTGACATCTCGCTCACTTGATCTCGACGGCCGCGCGTGCGAGCTTCGCGACATGAAAGTTCTCGTCATCGACGCATTTTCCGCGGCACATCTCGAGGAGCTGAAGAAGCTCGGGCTCGAAGTCGACTATCGGCCGCAGCTCAAGGCGGAGGAGCTGGCGCAGACGATCGGTGGCGCGTCGATCGTGGTGGCCCGTTCGACCAAGGTCACCGGCGAGGCGATCGAGAAAGCGGATGCGTTGCAGCTCATCGTTCGCGCCGGTGCAGGCGTCAACACCATCGATCTCAAGGCCGCCTCCGCGCGGGCGATCTATGTCGCCAACACGCCGGGTAAGAACGCGATCGCGGTGGCGGAGCTCACGCTCGGGCTGATCTTGGCGATCGATCGCCGAATTCCCGACGCGGTCGCCGATCTGCGCGCAGGAAAATGGAACAAGAAAGACTATGGCCAGGCCGACGGCCTTTTCGGTCGCACCATCGGCATCGTGGGGCTCGGCGCCATCGGGCGTGAGGTTGCCAAGCGCGCCCGCGGATTCGGTATGAAGGTGGTCGGTTGGTCGCGTTCGCTCGATGACGCCAAGGCGGAGACGCTGGGACTGAGGCGTATGGCGAGCGTGGCCGAGCTGTGCGCGCAATCCGACGTCGTCACCGTGCACTGCGCATTTTCGGCGGATACCAAAGAGCTGATTTCGGCGGACGCCATTGGGCGCATGAAAAAAGGTGCGACCTTCATCAATACTTCTCGGGCCGAGCTGGTGGATCTGCGGGCGCTGGATCGCGCCATCGCCGAAAAAGATCTGCGAGTGGGACTCGATGTATTCGAAAAAGAGCCGGCCGGTGGCGCGGGCGCATTCGAAGATCCGATCGTCAAACATGCGCGCGTGATCGGTACGCATCACATCGGCGCATCGACGGAGCAGGCGCAAAACGCGGTGGCCGACGAAACGGTTCGCATCATTCGCACCTTTCTCGAAGGCGGCGCGCTCTCGTCGGTGGTCAACATCGCCAAAGGATCGAAGGCGGCCTGCCAAGTGGTGGTGCGCCACTACGATCGCGTGGGCGTGCTTGCCGAAGTGCTCGGCGCCATTCGTCGCCACGATATCAATGTGGAGGAGATGGAGAACACCATCTTTGACGGCGCTAAAGCCGCCAGCGCCAAGATTCGGCTGTCGGCGCGTCCATCAGCAGAGTTGGTGGCCGAGTTGTCACGCTCGGAAGCGATCATTCACGTCGAGGTCGTGTGAAAATCTCAGCCTCATCGGATGCGTGGGTAGCGGCGGCGCTGGCCGATCTGCCCACGCTGCTCGTCGATCACGCGCACTGCGAACGTAAGGCGGCACAGACCGCGCTGCGATTTTTGTCGCGCTATCCCGATCGCGAGTTTCTGACGGTGCCGATGTCGCGACTGGCGCGCGAGGAGCTGGTCCATTTCGAGCGCGTGATGGCCGAGTTGCGTACGCGAAAAATTGGTTTCCGTCCGCTTCCATCGGCAGGATACGCCGCTGCGCTGTTTGAATTGGTGAAAGGCTCAGTCGACGAGATGTTGGTCTGCGCGCTTATCGAAGCCCGAAGTCACGAACGATTCGAGCGACTCGCCAGCGCATCCACCGATGAACGTCTGCGGTCGTTTTATGAAGAGCTGGCCGAAGCCGAAGCGCGCCACGGCGATCTGTACGTGGGACTGGCGGAATCATTTGCCGGCGGAGACGTGCAAATGCGCCTCGAACAGCTCACCACCATCGAAGCAGAAATCATCGCGCGTCCGTCTCAGCCGCTGCGCATGCACGCCGGCGGACTTTGAGCGGCGTCTAGGGGGTGTTCCTAAATACTGGACCGAGGCAAACGGAGCGAGGAGCCCGAGATGCAAGGCGTGACGAAGGAAGATATCCGTAGATATCTGACTGAGGAACAACGCAGCAGATCGGGCCCGCAGCCCGTTTGCCGACGGGAAGTAATTGGGAACACCCCCTAGACTCCTTCGGAGTAATCAGTCGGCCAAGCAAGCTTGGACTTCGGACGTACACTGCTTCGGATTGCAGTCGGCGGCAACATGGCAGACATAACTAGATTTCTGATAGAGACCGCTTTCACCCGAATCCAGCAGGCAGTAGGCGCACGGACCGGGATGATTGACAAAGTCGACCAGCGCACCGTTCAACTCGGTGAACTTTCCCGGATCAAGCAGCTTCGATCACAAATCTCGTCTCGGAGTCCCGGTTTGGCCTACTATGGTGAGCGCGTGCATCGCTACATCAAGGCCGTCGGAGCGGGACAAAAACGGGCGCGCGCGCTCACTCGCGAGGAAGCCCGTGAGGCCATGACGATTCTCATCGAGGATCGCGCAACGCCGGAACAAGTCGGCGCTTTTTTGCTGGCATTGCGCATGAAGGGCGAAACTGCCGACGAGCTGGCCGGATTCGTCGACGCGCTGCGCACCACCTTTCCCGCGCATGAAAACAGTGAGCGGTCGTGGATCGATATCGACTGCCACGGGGATGGACACAAAGGGCGCGCTTCACTTCTGCCGGCGGCGGCCTGCATCGTCGCGTCGCTTGGACATCCAGTGCTACTCCGCGCCGATCTCGGGTCTTCGACGGCGCGACACGGGATCGCCAGCGCGCTCGAAGGCCTCGGGCTGATCTCTCACCCGGCTCGACCGGCGCTCGCCAAACCTCCCATCGCAGTGATCGATCTGCGTGAATATTGTCCGCCACTCAAGCGGTTGGTCGATCTGCGTCCGCTCTTTGGCGTTCGCACCGTGGCGCAGACGCTCATGAAGCTGCTCGATCCGCTGCCCTCTCGATTGCGCCTGGTGGGTGTCTTTCACGCGCCCTATCTCGAATCGACCGCGCGGGCGTTGGCCATTTTGTCAGACATGCCGGCGGTCTGCGTGCAGGCGCTGGGCGGACTGCCCGAGGCTGCGCCGGGGAAAATCACGCGAATCGCGCAGTCCAATGCGACCGAGACGGCATCGCTCGATCTGCGCTTTCTGCCCCTTTCGCCAAACGCCGACGGAGAGGATCCCGCCGAAATCAATCTCGCCGCGCTCAGAGGGGAATCACCGGCGCAAGAGCGCGCCATCGCCGCGGCTGCGCCACTGCTCCATTTTGCCGAAAATATTTCGCTCAAATCCGCCGCATCTCGAGCCGAGGACGCCATCGGCAGCGGCAGGGCCTTGAAACTGGTACGAAAATGACTCCCTACTCAGACGTCAAAACCTATGATAACGATCAAGCACCATGGCGGATAAGCGGCTGTTCACGGTGGTCGAGGCGGAGGCGCTCATTCCTGCGCTCGAGGTGCGATTTTCTCGCGTGATGCAACTGCGCGTCAGCCTGCGCAACCTCTATCGATTGATGGAAGACGCGGGCTATCCGCCTACGCCAGAGATGCTGGTCTCCGAAGGTGGCTCGCCCGATGTGGTCCGGCTGCGTGGACGATTTCGCGCGCTCATGGAGTCGCTCACCGAAGAGCTGGCCGCCGTCGAAGAGATGGACGTCGCCATCAAAGATCTAGATCTCGGCCTGTGCGATTTTCTGGGACAGATGAGCGGACGCGAAGTCTGGTTGTGCTGGCAGTACGGCGAGAAGAAGATCGAATTTTGGCATGAGCTCGACTCCGGTTTCGGTTCGCGACAGCCGATCAACCAAGAAGCTCGCGCCGAACGGCTGCTGCACTGATGCCCGACTCCGATTCGCACGTTCTCGACGGAAAAGTCGCAGTCATCACCGGCGCCAGTCGCGGCATCGGACGTTCGCTGGCCGAGCACTTTGCCGCTGCTGGCGCGCGAGTGGCCATCTGCGGCCGTCACGAAGAGACCATCAAACGGGTTGCCGCCGAGATCGCCGCGAAAAATCCACGACACGAAGTCTTGTGGGTACGCTGCGACGTCACCGATTTTTCGCACGTGCGCAAGCTGCACGCCGAAGTCGACGCCAAGTTGGGTGTGCCCGACATCTTGGTCAACAACGCCGGCTCCGTCGCACGGATGCGACTCGACGAGATGAGCGAAGCCATCTGGGATGAAGTGGTGAGCTCCAACTTGAAGAGCGTGTTCAACGTGACCCGCGCGTTCTTGCCGCAGATGCGCAGCCGCGGATCGGGACGCATCCTCAACATCGCATCGATCTCCGGTAAAGAAGGAACGCCGCGACTCACCGCCTACTGCGCCGCCAAGCACGGTGTCATCGGCCTCACTCGCGCACTCGCCGAAGAGACCCGCGACGTGGGAATTCAGGTGAACGCGATCTGTCCCGGCTCGGTCGACACCGAGATGCTCAAAGGCTCAGGCTTCGCGCCGCAGATGAAACCGGACGACGTCGCCAACGTAGCGCTGTACTTGGCCGCCTACGCGCCGGCCGCGCTCACCGGCTCTTGCATAGACGTGTTCGGTTGATGGACGACGTTTCCGACGAGCTTCCCGAAAAGATCGAGCTCACCCGCGATCAGGTCGAGCGACTTCCCATCTTTCCGCTGCCGGGCGTGCAGATGTTTCCGCACGCACTTTTACCGCTGCATGTGTTCGAGCCGCGCTATCGCATGCTGGTGCGCGACTGCATGACGCAGAGCGGACTTATGGGCGTGGCGCTGCTCGAGCCCGGATACGAGTCCGAGTACGAAGGTCGCCCGCCGGTGTTCAACATTTGTGGAGTCGGTCGCATCATCGCTCATGAACCACTCGCGGATGGACGCTCGAACATTCTTCTACAAGGTGTGGCGCGCGTCCGTATTTTGTCGGAGTGGCCGCCCAAAGAGGAGCCCTATCGCGTAGTCCGCGCCGACCTACTCGCCGATCTCAGCGGGCCCGAGGATCAAACCAGCGAGCGAACGCTGCGAATTTTGACGCAAGAGCTGGCCGCCAAGATTCCTTCGGGCGGTGACGTGTTAAAGGGCCTGCTCGACGCGCAAACCGATCTGGGCGCGCTCACCGACGTGCTGGCCGGCACCCTGGTGCTGGATCCCGACGATCGACAGAAATTGCTCGAAACGCTTCAGGTGGGTGAGCGCGCGGAGCGTCTCTGCACACACCTCGCGCAGGTGATCGGCCAAGTCGCGCGCCAGGGGTCGAAAAAGACGCCGCCCCAAGGTGGTCAAGGCGGTCCACAAGGCGGTCCCAAAGGCGGCCAAGGATCCTCCACGTCCAACTGACCCACTTCGCGCCACCCGGCTGACCGCTTCGCGCCCGAAGTTGGTGACAGCGACTTGAAATTCGTGCTATTGCGCGCAGAGCAAGATCCGGGAGAGTCCTCCAATGACCATGCGTGTCCGAACTAGCGCCTTGTGCTCTGCGTTGCTGCTGGCGCTGACCACGGGCTGTAATCATCAACCAAACGGCGTCGGCGTGGGACAAGGTGGTCCCGGCACCGGCGACGGACAGGGCGACGGCGGTACCATCGGCATCGGTGACACTGCGGGCGACGCTGGCTCAAGCGGCCAGAACGGCAACGGGGATGGCGGCACGACCGGCCAGAACGGCGACGGCGGCAGCGGAACCTGCCAAGACACGAGCAACCTCGAAGGCTGCTCGTGCTCAAACGGCGACATGCCGCGCGCCTGCTTCACTGGCCCAGCCGCCAATCGCAACTTGTATCTCTGTCACGACGGAATGCAGACCTGCACGCTCTCCGGCGAGTTCAGCACCTGGGGTCCGTGCACCGGCAGCGTCACCGTGTGCGGCGACTGCAGCCCGAACACCGTCGAAGCCTGTTACGACGGCGATCCCTCCACGCGCGGCGTCGGTGTTTGCGCCGACGGCGTTCACTATTGTGATGCGACCGGACACTTCGGTCCGTGTCTGTTCGAAACCACGCCCGGCACCGCCGAAGTATGTGGCGACGGAAAAGACAACGACTGTAACGGCAAAGTCGACTGCGATGATTCGACGTGCAACTGCTCGTGCAAACCGGGCACGTCGCAATCCTGTTACACCGGACCGACCGGCACCGAGAACGTCGGCCTCTGCAAAGGCGGAACGCAAGCGTGCAGCACGCTCGGTCAGTGGGGTCCGTGTAGCGGCGAAGTCTTGCCGAGCGCGACCGAACAGTGCTGGATGTCGATCGACGCCAACTGTAACGGCATGATGGGTTGCCAAGACGCAGCCTGCGGATGCGTCTGCACGCCGGGCGCGATGCAAAATTGTTACGGCGGACCGGCCGGCACCGAAGGCGTAGGCCCCTGTCACGGCGGAATGCAGCAGTGCAATTCAATGGGACAATGGGGCATGTGCACCGGACAAGTTCTTCCGGTTCCCGAGACCACCACGCAGTGCATGAGCGGCACCGACTCGAACTGCAACGGCGAAGTGGGATGCGATGACGCCGCCTGCGGTTGTGTGTGCGCGCCCGGCGCCACGCAAGCTTGCTACACCGGCCCGGCCGGCACCGACAACGTCGGCCCCTGTCACGGTGGAACGCAACCGTGCACGATGTACGGTCAGTGGGGCAGCTGCACCGGCGAAGTTCTTCCCGCCACCGAACAGTGCACCGACACCATCGACAACAGCTGCGACGGCAAGATCGACTGCGCCGACAGCGCCTGCCAAGCCTGCTGCAACGCCACCGATCAGGTGCTGCCACTGCCGACGGCCGATCTGCTGTTCGTGGTCGATCGCTCGTCGAGTATGACCGAAGCGGTCTCTCCCACCATGTCGCGCTGGGACGCACTCAGCGCCGCGGCGGACGCGGTGCTGCCAGGTCTCGACTCGAGCTTCTACATGGGTCTGCTCATGTTCAACGACGACAGCATTTTCCAAAGCAACGTATGCGACGTTCCATCGACGCCCGACGTCAAATTGGCGCAGCCATCGGCGACTTTGATCTCGAACGACATCGCCAACACCTATCCGTCGGGAGACACGCCCACCTATCAGGCGCTCAAGGTGGCCAAGACCTACTACGCGGGAATCTCCGCCACCCGGCCGCGCTTCATCGCACTCATGACCGACGGCGATCCCAATTGCTTCTACAACACCGGCGACGTGGTCGGCATTCTCGGCCAGCTTCACACCTCGGGCATCGACACCTTCGTGATCGGAATTCCCGGAGACGACTCCGACCTGGTTTCGAATCTGAATCAGATGGCCACCGCCGGCGGACGGCCACTTGCCGGCGCCACCAAGTTCTACTCGGCGACCAGCTCTGTCAATTTCGTGACCTCGCTGCAAGGGGTGGCGCTCGCCACCGCGGGCTGCACCTTTGCGCTGCCATCGACGCCGAGCAATCCGAACAACGTAACGGTCAAGTTCGATGGAACGGTCGTGCCCTCCGACGCCACCAACGGCTGGCAATATCAGAGCACTAGCAAGATTCACTTCAACGGCACATCGTGCACGCAGATCAATTCAGGATCGGTCAAGAAGATCACCGTCCGCGAAGGCTGCTAGTCGCGCGAGCCGTCGAGGGTGTTCCCGTCAGCGCCCAGATCGGCCGGACTGCTGTTGCAGTAGCCGCCTACGCAGTAGTAGTTGGGCGGACAGGGATGATGAGGATCTGAGCTGCAGCGCACGGTGTTGTCCAAAAAGCTCAAGCTGTAACAGGCGCTCAGGCCGAGCGCGACAAACAAACTGAAGACGGCGAATCGCACTAACGGTCGCATACGAGCACCACTCCCGTGATCGCCAGTGCGCCACCCAGGGTAAACAGCGCAGTATCGGCGGTCTGATAGACGTTGCGCTGATCGTATGCGCTCGGATCGTAGATCCCGTTGCGCGTCGCATCGTCGTTGGCATTTTTTGCCAATCCCACCAGCACGCCACCGATGGCGATCGACACCGCGCCGCCGATCAACAGCCCCACTGCCACTCCGCGCTTGACCGTGAAAAATGGCTTGCGCGCAAGCTCGTCGGCGCGAGCGAGGCTGGTCAAGCAGAGGAGGCAAAGCACGAGCGAAAGGGTCTTCATGGTTGCCAGAAATATAACATCCATGGTTTTTCGTTCGCAGTGAATCGAATGCAAGCGTTGATCATGTAAGCAAATGTTCCAGATCACTCGTGTTCGCCGACATGGCGAGGCTCAGCCGGCCAGATCGATGAGCGTGTGCGCCAGGGTGACGCAGCCGTTCACCAAATCTTCCGGGGCAGTGTCCTCATCTGGGCAGTGCGATTTTCCACCGCGCGACGGCACGAAGATCATCGTCGACGGACAGATCTCCGCCATATGCAGCGCATCGTGGATGGCCCCCGAGGTCATGCGCCGGCACGAGAGTCCAGCGGCGGCCGCGGCGCGCTCGACGGCGCTGATGGCGCGCTCGTCCATGAGACCCGGCTCGACTCGTTGCAGTAACGACTGCTCAATCTCGACTTCGCGCGCATCGCCAATACCGTGCAGCGACGAAACTACGAACGCGTCGATGGCCGACAGCAGCTCCGCTTGGGGTGCGCGGAGATCGCAGATGGCGTTCACGCGACCGGGAATGATGTTCTTGCCGCCCGGCAACACTTCGAGCTTACCGACGGTGCCGACTACGCCGAGCTCGCGCGCGCCTTTTTCGATGCTGAGAATCCAAGCGGCTGCGGCGGCGAGCGCATCGCGTCGAAGATCCATCGGCGTAGCGCCGGCGTGATTGGCCTCGCCCAAAAATGAAACTTGTCGCTGCGAAAGTCCGGCGATGGCGGTGACCGCGCCAATGGCGATCTTTTCGGTCTCGAGCACACCGCCCTGCTCGACGTGCAGCTCGACGAACGCGTGCACCTCTTCGCTCGCAAGCTTGGCAGGAATCGGCGAGCCTTCGTCGCCATAGGTCGCCAGCGCATCGCCATAAACCACGCCGTCCGGATCGACCAATTTCAAAATGTCCGACACTGACACGTGGCCAGAAATCGCCGCCGACCCGATGGTACCGCGCCGAAAGCGCGAGCCCTCTTCGCCGACGAAGACCACCACTTCGATGGGGCGTTCGGTCTTGACCTCGCCGATCATTTCGATCGCTGCCAGCGCGCCCACCACCCCGAGCGGACCGTCGAGCGTGCCGCCCGAGGGAACCGTGTCGAGGTGCGATCCGGTCATTACCACCGGCCCGGCTTTGCGCCCGGCTCTTCGCGCTCGAACGTTGCCCACTTCGTCGTGCTTCACGTCGAAGCCGAGCGCACGCATGCGCGTCATCACGTACTTGCGCGCATCCGCATCTTCGCGACTGAGCGCGCGGCGAGTAATTCCGCCATCGGCGCCGCGTCCGAAGTGCGAGAGCGCCTCCAAATCGTCAAGCAACCGCCTTTGATTGATCGGATTCATGGGGTCACTCCACTGGGGTATATCCATTTGAAATTAAAGGTCGATTTTTCAAGACCGCGAAAACCCAATTTATGCAGACTCTGACGTAGCGGTTTTCGCGGTGTAGGAAAAATCGTTTGGCAGATCATGTAGTTAGATCCTGGTGGAGTGACCCCTTGTCAGCGGATCTGCACTAGGCCTGGGGCGCGTTTGCCCGTTCCGCCGGTCGGGCCATTGAGTTTGGCGACCTCGCCGGCCACATCGGCCGCCAGCTTCATGAACAGTTTGGCGTGCGCCGAGTCGGGCGCGCCCACCACCACCGGCCGTCCCGAATCACCGCCGTGACGGATCTTCGAATCGATCGGAATCTCGCCCAAAAACGGCGCCGAAATATCCTTGGCTAGATGCTTGCCGCCGCCATGCGAGAAAATGTCGTCGTGATGGCCGCAGGCTGGGCAGGTGTAGTAGCTCATGTTCTCGACCACG
>PLXG01000363.1 GCA_003153195.1 Myxococcales bacterium | reverse complement strand
GCCAACAAGATCGGAACCTATTCAGTGGCGGTGTTGGCGCACGAGCATCGCATTCCGTTCTACGTGGCGGCGCCGCTGTCCACCATCGATCTCAAGGTCCCGAACGGCGCCTACATTCCCATCGAAGAGCGTTCGCACGAAGAGGTCACTACCTTCGCCGGCGTAAAGACCGCACCCGATGGAGTGCCCGCCCGACATCCGGCGTTCGACGTGACGCCGTCGCGTTTGATCACCGCTATCATCACTGAGGCGGGTATTTGCCGGCCAAATTATGTAGAATCGCTACGGCGGCTTTTCGTCACTGGTGAAAGCGGGGCGGTCATGGCAAGCGACTCGAGTGAGAAAGAGCATCGACAACATCTTCGCGTCCCAGTGGCGCTGAAGGTGAGCTACCTGAGTAAGGGGGACCTGGCGCGCGACCTGGTGGTCAACCTTTCGCCCGGAGGCCTGTTCATTCGCACCGGGAAGCCGCTCACCATCGGGACCGACGTGGATCTGGAAGTGCTCATCGGCGACGAAGATCCGCCGCTTCACGTGCGTGGCCAAGTGGTTTGGCTCAATGATGCTAACCAACAAGAAGGTATGGGAATTCGCTTCACCGGCGCACTGGGGCCGCTGCTCCTGCAGATGGTCGAACAGCTCAAGGTAGCGGAGGCCAATCCCAAGCCCCATTCCGACGACAAAACCGACCCCAAAAAGGCTTGACACCCTAGAGAAACCAGGTAGATTCCTCGCCTCTTCAAGAACTTATCGGGAGTAGTTCATGTACGCGGTGATCGCAACAGGTGGCAAGCAGTACCGAGTTCAGCCGGGTGAAATCATCCGCGTTGAGAAGCTCGAAGCTGCTGCCAAAGCAAGTGTGACTTTCGATCAGGTTCTCCTGGTCGCCGATGGGGAGAACGTCCAAATTGGCGCGCCGACTGTCGCTGGCGCGAAGGTCACTGCCGAGGTCGTCCAAAACGGCCGTGGCGAGAAGCTCATCATCTACAAGTATCGTCGCCGGAAGGGATACCGTCGCAAGACGGGTCATCGCCAACCGTTCACCGCGGTCAAGATCACCGCGATCGCATAATTAAAGGCGAGTAAGAAAATGGCTCATAAAAAAGGTCAAGGCAGCTCGAGAAACGGTCGCGATTCCGGCCCGAAGATGCGCGGCGTCAAGCGCTTCGGTGGCGAGACGGTCCGCGCCGGCAACATTTTGGTTCGCCAAGTCGGTTCGGTCATCCATCCAGGCGAGAACGTCGGCCTTGGACGCGACTACACCATCTTTGCGCTCATCGACGGAATCGTAGAGTTCACCGCTTTCAAGCAACGGGGAACTTCGCGTCGTCGCTGCAACGTCCGACCGCTCAGCGCGGCCTAGCTCCTCGGGCGTTTCGCCCATGCAATTCATTGATGAAGTAAAGATTTTCGTGAAAGCCGGCGATGGCGGCAACGGCTGCGTCGCGTGGCACACCAATAAATTCGAACCGCGCGGTGGACCGGCCGGCGGCGACGGCGGAAGCGGCGGATCGATCGTCATCCTTGCCGATCCGCAGCTATCGACCCTACTCGACTTTCGTTTTCATCCGCACTTCAAGGCACCGAGCGGCGAAGGTGGAATGGGCCGCGATCGCTACGGCAAGTCGGGCGAAGATCAGGTTCTCAAAGTGCCGGTCGGGACGCTGGTGCGCGATTTCGAAACCGGAGAGTTGGTCGCCGATCTGGTCGAAGCTGGACAAAGAGTGATCGTGGCGCAAGGGGGTGCCGGTGGTCGCGGCAACATTCATTTCGCTACCGCGACCTATCAAGCGCCCGAAGAGGCGGAGATGGGTGTGCTCGGCAAAGAGCGCACGCTCATGCTCGAGCTCAAGCTGCTCGCCGATGTCGGGCTCTTGGGATTTCCCAACGTCGGAAAATCGACGTTCATTTCGGTGGTGTCGCGCGCGCGGCCAAAAATCGCCAACTATCCGTTCACCACGCTGGTTCCCAATTTGGGCGTGGTCGGACTTTCGGGAAGTCGCAGCTTCGTGCTCGCCGACATTCCGGGCATCATCGAAGGCGCGGCCGAAGGACACGGTCTCGGTCATCGCTTTTTGCGCCACGTCGAACGCACGCACGTGCTCATTCATCTGATCGAGCTCTTGCCATCGGACAATGGAGGCGAACGCGATCCGCTTGGCGATTTCGACACGCTCAATCGCGAGCTCGAGAAATATGATCCGGCGCTGGCCCATCGGCCGCAAGTCGTCGTGCTCGGCAAAATGGACGTCACCGAAACGCGCGAAGCCTATCCCGCGCTCAAAAAGAAATTCGCCAAGCGCGGCGTCGAGCTTCACGCGATTTCAGCCGCGACCAACGAAGGCGTGAAGGAACTTCTCGAACAAGTTTGGACCTGCCTCAAGCCTGTCAGTCGCGACACGTAAAGCGCACTTCACTTGAATTGATCGAGCCACGCCGAGCGAGGAGTCTCGGCCGCGAGGCGCGACGACCGAGAATATCCGTAGATATTTAAGGGAGGAGCAACGAAGCGGACGAGGCCCGCAGCCGGCGTGGCGAAGGTCAAGGCAAGTGAAGTGCGCTTTTAATCAATCGGCAAAAAGTGTCGTTGTTGGGGCAACTTGTCCCCGCGTGGTTCCTTGACCCATATAAGGTTGGATGATATAAACCCCAACTGCCGTAGCTTGCCGATCCACCAGTGGAGAGATGCCCTTGCGCATGCACATTCGATCGAGGTTGGGGTTGAGGCTGATTTCATTCTTGTTCCTTGGAACAGTCTCATTTGCGGGAGTTGCGCGAGGTGCGCCAGCCGATTCAAAAAACACACCGGCCCAAGCGGCGGCGGCAGCGAATCCATCCGCGGCTCCTGCGGCTGCGCAGGTTCCGCCCGCGGCGCCAGCTCCAGCGGCGTCGACCGCGCCGGTACTGACCGGAACTCCGACTCCGGCTGCTGCTGCGGCACCAGCTCCGGCTGCGGCACCACCGGCGGCAGCTCCAGCACCGGCGGCGGCCGCACCAGCGGCGGCGGCTCCGGCTCCGACGGCCACGCAGGTCGCGTCCGCCAGCACCACCGGCGGCGCATCCTACGGAATCAAATTGAAAGATCTCGAACGTCGCGTGAACGAGCTCAAAGAGCAGATCTTCCGTTCGAAGGCGCGTCTCAACTTGCTCAAGGAAACCGTTCTTCACGGTGTCATCGCCGGCGCACGTGCGATCATCGTGCATCGTAACGAGATGGGCTCGCTCTATTTGCCGGTCCGCTACGTGTACGCACTCGACGGCGCGGAAATTTTTGCGCGCTCGGACGATTCGGGCAAGCTCGGCAGCCAAAAGGAGATCGAGATCTTCAACGGATCGATCGTTCCCGGCAATCACACCTTGTCGGTGCAAATGTATTATCAGGGCAACGCCTACGGCGTGTTTCAGTACCTGAAGGGCTACAAGTTCATCGCCAAGTCGAGCCATACTTTCACCGCCACCGAGGGCAAGCAGCTCACGGTCAAGGTGGTCGGCTACGAGAAGGGCAACCCGGTCACCACCGACCCGAAAGATCGCCCAGCGGTCGATTTCCGCGAGACGGTTTTGGCCGACAAAGAAGCGGTGGTGCCTCAGCAGCAACCGGCAAAGAAGTAGACTATGAGACGAACCCATCTCGCGCTGGTGTTGGCGTGCATCGCGGGAATCGATTCTGCGGCGCGTGCCGACGAAGTCGATACGTTGGGCGGCAAGGTGGTGGAGCTCGATGCGCGAGTTCACGACCTCGATTATCAGCTCAAACCGCCCGCAGAGCCCGGCCCAGAGATCGCGGAGCGCCGCCTGATCGACGCGCAGGTGCTCTACGAGCTCAAGAACTACGAAGCCGCTTCGATCATTCTGTTCGATCTGGTCGACAAATATCCCGGCTCTTCGGCCTATCCCGAGGGCCTCTACTATTTGGCCGACTCGCTCTACCTGCAGCGCGACTATCTATCCTCGCGACGCTACTTCGAGAAGATCGTCGAGATGGGAACGTCGAATCGTCGCTATCAAGAATCGCTTCAGCGACTCATCGAGCTGTCGCTTCATACCGGCGACTACGGCCCGGTCGATGGCTACATCACCAAGCTGGAAGGTCTGCCGATCGATCGACTGTTGCCGAGCGTCCCTTATGTGAAGGGAAAATATTATTTCTTCCGCAAGCAGTACGACAAGTCGCTGGCGGCGCTACAAGCGATCGGTCCCACCAACGAATACTATTTCCAATCGCAGTATTTCGTCGGCGCGGCGCAAGTGGCGATAGGCGGCGCGCACCTCGCTGAAGCGATCGCGACCTACGGAAACGTGCTCAAGACCGACGCCAAGAACGACGCGCAAAAGCGCATCGTCGAGCTGACGCACATGGCGCTGGCCCGCATCTATCTCGATCGCGATCAACTCACCAACGCGCTCAATGAATATTCCAAGCTCTCGTCGAAGAGCGATCTGTTCAACGACGCGCTCTACGAGAGTGCGTGGGTCAGCATTCGAGGCAAAGAGTATCTGAAGGCGCGCCGCGCGCTCGACCTGCTCATGCTCAATGCCCCCGACTCGTCGCTCGCGCCCGAAGTGAAACTCTTGGTGGGAAAGCTGTTCATCCGACAGCAAGAGTACGGTCCGGCCACCGATATGTTCTCCCGAACCCGTGAAGAGTATCAGCCGATTCGCAAGCAGCTGGAAGCGGAGCTGGCCAAGCTCGGCGACGCTAAAAATCATTTTCGCGATCTGATCGCCAAGAACATGAACCGGTTCGACACCGCGGCGATTCTGCCCGCATCGGTGAACAGGTTCATGAAGGACGAAGCGGAGGTCAAGCGCATTACCGGACTGGTGCACGACGTCGGTGATCTCAACCATTCGCTCACCGAATCGGAGGAGATCGTGAAGCGCCTGGAAAAGACGCTCAACGGCCCGGCCCGCGTCAACGTCTTCCCCGAGCTCGCGCAC
Source organism: Myxococcales bacterium (assembly GCA_003153195.1). Lineage (GTDB taxonomy): Bacteria > Myxococcota_A > Polyangia > Palsa-1104 > Palsa-1104 > PALSA-1153. Next base: position 27,696 of record PLXG01000363.1, on the reverse strand, counting down.
ATGCGCGCGAACGCCCTCGACCTTTCCAATCAGATCACTGAGGTAAAGAAGAAACTGGTGGCGCGCGAATCGCAGCTCATCGCGCCGGTAGCGGGAAATGAAAAAGCGATGCTCACCGATCTCCAGGCGCAGCGTGAGGCGCTCGAGACCAAGATGTCGACGATGCCCGGGGCCACCGAGGGAGTTGCTGAGCACCAAAAGAAGACGCGAACGGCCTTGAACGACTTTGACAAAGAGGCCACCGAGTCGCAGGCCGAGCTGGCCAGCACCAGGCTGGGTGCCCAGGCGGTGGTGAAGCTCTATCACGACGAGCTCGAGAAGAAGCTTCCCGACGCACAGCGTCTGCTCGCCCAAAAAGAGCTCGACGATTGGATGGCGCAGATCGACGAGTGGCAGAAGCAACTGGAAGACCTTCGCCGCGATCTGCAGGACAACGCCGTACTCATCGATGACACCGACGCCAGGGAAGCCGCACAGGCAAAAGCGCAATACGACGATCTGCTCAAGCGTCTTCACGCAGTGAGCTTGGAGGTGCGTTCGCGCCTTCAGCCCACCGAACGCACCAAGGCCGAGCAGATCGAATCGATCCTCGAGCGGTCGCGCGGCGTCGATCAGAAGATCGCGGCGTTCAACGCGCGCATCGATGACATTCTCGATCTGCGTCTCAAGGACATTCAAAGCGAGCTCGCCGACGAAAAGGCGCATGTTCTCGCCTATCGTCAACAGCTGAACGGCTACTCGGACGAGTCGTCCGACGTCGGTGGCGACGTAATTGCCGATAGCTTCCGCGAGGTGGCGCAGCGGTTCTACAACATCGTGGTTCGCTCGGACGTCGGCATCATCGACGTGGCCTGGGCGCTGAAAGATTCGTCGACCCAAGGATCGAACAAGCTCCTAAACGAGCGCAAGCGCGAGCTCAAGCTCATCGACGATGAATTCAAAGACGTCTTGAAGGAGCAGCAGTGATGCGGCGCGGTTGGCAGTCGGACATCGGCGGGCGTCGGTGGCGAGGACTCGTCGCGGCGGGGCTCTGTCTCACACTCTCGAGTGGCGCGCAGGCTGGACCGGGAGCGACCGGCGGGCCCACGCCGCTTCAAGCGACCGCCGATGAGGCGCGTGAGCTCGAGTCGTTGCAAAACGAAATCGGGCGCTTCGAAGAGGCCAGCAAAGACTACCGGGGCACCATCACCCACATCGTGCAGAGCGAGTACGCGGAGAAACGCCGCGAGCTCATGGGCAAGTATCAGGGCCAGCTCGATCTGGAAGAAAAAGAAGAGAAGTCGCGTCGCGTGTCCGCCATCGCGCTGTTCGAAGATTTTCTCGCGCGCTACGCCAACGACGCTCGCTGGACGCCGGACGTGATGTTCCGTCTGGCCGAGCTCTATTTCGAAAAGTCGAACGACGAGTATCTGTCGGCCACCGCTGCCGGCGGCTCGGCCACGCCCGACTATCAAAAGACCATCGACGTCTACAAGCAGCTGATCGCGCGCTTTCCCAACTATCGACTGGTCGATGGCGCCTACTACCTGCTCGGCTGGTGCCTCGGCGAAATGAACCAAGAAGGCGAGTCGCTGCAGGCGTTCCGCTCGCTGGTTTGCTCGAACAAGTACAATGCGCTCGATCCGCCGGCGCCGCCTCAGCCCTCCAAAGGTCGTGGCGGATTCATCGAAGTCGATCCTTATAAAGACTGCGTACCGGTGAAGACCGAGTCGCGCTTTTTGCCCGAAGCGTGGACCCGTGTCGGTGAGTTCCACTTCGACAACTCCGAGCTCGAGCTCGCCATCGCCGCTTACCAGCGCGTGCTCCAGTTCAAAGACTCGGCTTACTTCGACAAAGCGCTCTACAAGCTAGCCTGGTCGTTCTACCGCGCCGACAACTACCCCGAGTCGGTCAAACGATTCGACGAGCTGGTGGTCTACTCCGACAAGAAGAAGGCCGAGACTGGCGGCGAAGGATCGGATCTGCGAACGGAAGCGGTGCAGTACCTCGGCATCAGCTTCGCCGAGAAGGATTGGAACGGCGACGGGATGGACGATCCTGAAACCGGGCTCGAGCGCGCCAAGAAATTTTACCAAGGCCGTGAGAGCGAACCGCACGTGCGCGAGATCTTCGCTAAGCTCGGCGACATCTACTTCGACGAGACCGAGTTCCAAAAGGCGATCGACGTCTATAAAGATGCGCTGCAGCGTTGGCCGTTCCATCCGGACAATCCCAAGCTGCAGGATCGCGTGGTGCTCTGCTATGAGCGTATGCGCGACTTCCAGAAGGCCAACCAAGAGCGCGACGTGATGGTGGCCACCTACACCAAGGGCACCGAGTGGTACAAAAAGAATCGCGACAATAAAGAGGCGCTCGACAGTGCCTCCGAGCTGGCGGAGAGCGCGCTGGTCACCGCCGCGGTCAACCACCACAAGACGGCGCAGGAGTTGAAGAAACTCGCAGGCGGGAGGCCGACGCCTGAGCAGGCCGAGAAGATTCTAAAAGAGTACACGCTCGCGTCGATCGCCTACGAGAAATATCTCGAGGCCTACCCGCACTCCAAGAACACCTATGAGTATCAGTACAGTTATGCCGACACCCTCTACTACTCGGCCCATTACATCGAAGCCGCCAAGCAGTACGAAAAAGTTCGCGACTCGCAGCTCGACAACAAGTACGCCGAAGACGCCTCGTTTAACGCCATCAAGGCGTATGAAAAATTTCTCGAGCTTCAAGAAAAGGCGGGCAAGTTCGCCATGCCGCCCATCCCGGCCGACGGCAAAGTCACGGTGCCGGTCCAGCCGATGGAAATTCCCGAAACCGTACTGGCCATGCAAAAGGCGTACGATTCATTCGTCGAACACGTGCCCACCTCCGGCCGCGTAGGGACCATCACTTACAAAGCGGCGGAAATTCCATTGCGCTACTTGCACTGGGACGAAGCGCGCAAGCGCATGGAAGAGGTGGTTACCAAGTACTGCAAAAACGCGGACAACATTGGCGCCAACGCCGGTCAGGCGATCTTGGCCACCTACATCATCGAGAAGAACCTCGACAAGATTGAGGAGTGGGGTCTTCGGCTCAAGCAGGCCGCCTGCGGTTCGGGTGAGGTGGCCGCCAAGAACGCCGATGAAGCCACCAAGCTGGTGCGCTCTACTCGGTTCAAAAAGGCCGACAAACTCTTCGAGGACAAGAAGTACGAAGAGGCTGCGGTCATGTACATCAACCTCGTCGATGAAAATCCAAAAGGCGACGACTCCGACAATGCGCTCAACAACGCCGCTGTTTGCTACGGCAGGGTGAATCGTTTCGCCGCTGCCACCAAATTGTACGAACGCATCGTCACTGACTACCCGAACTCGAAATACGTCGACGACGCGCTCTTCCAAACGGCAGAGAGCTACAAGAAAGCGTTCGAGTTCGACAGCGCGGTGGCCAGCTACCTGCGCCTCGCCGAGGACAAACGGTTCGCCAACTCCACTCACCGCACCGACTCGATCTACAACGCCGCGGTGCTCGAGGAGAGCAATCAGAACTACGGAAAGGCGGTCGACCTGTTCCGTCGCTATTCAGCCGACAAATCGGTCAAGCGCGAGGATCAGTCGGAATCCTTCTTCCGGGTCGCCAAGTTGTACGAAAAGATGAAGCAGCCCGATCAGACCATCAAGGCGATGAACGAATACATTCACGTCTACGGATCGGACGAGAAGGGCAAGGGCCGCGTGCTCGAGGCCTACTTCGACATCGCCAGGGCGCAAGAGACGCAGAAGAATCACAAAGGCGCGCTCGATACCTATCACAAGATCGTCGCGCTCGGCGCCAGTGCACCGCCGGCCTCGGACGCTGCCGAGTATGCTGCGCACGCGGCCTACATCCTCACCGAGGAGAGGCTTCCGATCGTCGAGAAGTCCCAGATCAAAGGATCGGGAAAGCAGCTTTCGGCATCGGTCCTATCATTCAAGAAAAACGTCGAGGAGTTGATCGCCGAGTACAATAAGGTGCTCGCCTACAGACGGGTTAGCTGGACGCTGGCCGCCTACTTTCGAACCGGCTATGTCTATGAAATGTTTTCTAAAGCGCTACTCGCCGCGCCCTGTCCGCCCGACGTAAAGAAGAAGTTCGGCGACGAAGGCTGCGATGTTTACCGGCAACAGATCGAACAGATGGTCTCGGGCGTAGATGAAGAGGCAGTGAAACGTTATACGGTCACATTGCAGAAAGCCGGCGAGCTCGGCGTCTCGAACGAGTGGACGAAGCGTGCGCGCGATCGAGCTAACGCCTATAAGCCGGACGTCTTTCCGCTGGTGAAGGACGAGCGCGTCGGCATGGAGCAGCCATGATGAGTCGACAGTCAACAGTCAACAGTCGACAGTGGAAACGCGCCCTGATCGCCGGGCTCTGCGGCGTCGTGACGGCGGTAATCGGCGTCGGATCGCCCGCGTTTGCCAAGAAGATCGAAGTTCCCAAGGAGACCAAGGGCTCGGATCCGGCGCCGGATACGGCGGCCGCCAGGGATCTCTATAAGAAGGGACGTTACGAAGAAGCGATTCGGCAATCGAAGCTGGCGCTCGGACGCGACGAACGTTACGTGCCGGCGCTGGTGGTCATGGCCAACTCGTATTTTCATCTCAAGAAATACGAGCTCTCCACTTCGATCGCGGAGATGGCCAAGGCGATCGATCCGAACAACGGCGAGATTTACAATCTTATCGGCTTCATCGCACTGACTCGCGATGATCGCATCTCCGCGACGGCGGCGTTCAAAAAGGCGACCGAGGTCAAAGAAGATTTCGGACCCGCTTGGTTGAATCTCTCCGCGCAGTATCTCCAGTCGAAGAACTATGACGGCGCGATCGAAGCAGCGGAAAAAGCGGTCAAGCTCGAGCCCAATTCTGCCACCGCGTACATGAACCTCGGCGCGGCCTATCGCGGCAAGCTTCGCTATAAGGACGCGGATGCGGCCTTCAAAAAAGCGCTCGATCGCGACAAGAGCTCGTCCGATGCCTACTTCAACCTCGGCATTTTGTATCTCGATGCGAAGGAATATCCCGGGATCGATCTCATCGCCAAAGAGAACTTCGCGATCAATTATCTAAATCGCTATAAGCAATTGGCTGGGGCGAAGCTGACCAAAGACGATCCGGCTGATCTCTATATCGAAGAGGCCAAAAAGGCGATCGATCGCGAGCAAAAGAAGGTCGAGCGCCTCAAGAAGCAGCAGGAACGCAACGCAGCCAAAGCCGCCGCCGACGCAGCCAAAGCCGCCGCCGCGCCTCCAGCTGCACCGGCGGAGCAAAAGAAATGAAAAAAATTCTGCTAACGAGCGCGGTATTTGCGGTCGCCTCCCTGCTGACCGTATCTGCTGCGGCGCAACAGGCGCAGTCGCCCAAAGTGAAGGTCGAACGCTCGTCCTCAGGACAGAAGATCTTCCGCATCACCGAGGGCATCGTTGTCGAGGGAAAGATCCAAAAGCCAAACGCGTTCTACGTCCTTCAGCGTTCGAGCATGGACTACGATTGGGAATCTCTAAAACAAGATTTTTTGCCGAAGATCATCGAAGCGGCGTCGCACAGTCCGTTCTGATTCGGACCGTTCTGATTCGGAAAAGATCGCTTCGGAGTAGCGATCGATTTAAAAACGTGTTCAAATAGGGACGCTCGGAAATTGCGCTCTAGTCTCTAGGAGAGTCTGTAGATGGCCCAGGCGAAGATTATAGCGGGTGATGCGCCGAAGATTCTACGCATCGGGATCATTCAAGGCGGCAAGATTGTCGAGGAGCGGCTGGTGCGAAAGCGCGCCAACGTCACCATCGGACAGTCCGCCAAGAATACGTTCGTGGTGCCGGCGTCGAACACGCTGTCGCGATCCTTTCTGCTTTTCGAGCTGACCCCCGAAGGCTACGCACTCCAGTTCACCGAGACGATGGACGGACGTCTTTCGCTCGGCGATCAAGTGGCGGCGCTGCCGGCGCTTCGTCAGTCGGGTGCGGAGAAGCGCGGCGATACCTGGCGCGTGATGCTGAACGATCGGTCGCGCGGTAAGGTGATCATCGGCGACGTCACCGTGCTGTTTCAGTTCGTTTCGCCCCCGCCGGTGCAGCCGCGTCCGCAACTTCCCGCGTCGGTCCGCTCGTCGATGCTCCAGGATATGGACTGGATGCTTGTGGCGGTGATCTCGTGCTCGTTCGTGATTCACTTCGGAATGATCATGTACCTGCGAACGCTCGATTTCTCGCGTAAGCCGGACATCGAAGAGATTCCCGACAGCTTCGTGCACATGATCGTGCCGAAAAAAGAAGAGAAGAAAAAAGAAGAAGTAAAAGACGACGCGAACGCCAAGAAGGACGAGAAAAAGAAAGACGATAAGAAGAAGGCAGTAGATACGGAAAAGAAGGTGGCAGCGGCTCCGGCGGCGGCACCGAAGACTCCGAAGGATGTCGAGGCGGAAGCGCGCGCTGCAGCCGAGCGTCGCGCCCGACTCGCGGCCGACGTTCAAAAGATGGGCGTGCTCAACATTCTCGGTGCCAAGAGCGCCGATGGTGAAGGTGGGGCAATCGCCGATCTTCTCAAAGGCGGCGGCGTCTCCTCGAACGCAGATAGTGTCTTCTCGCAAGTCGGTGGTGTCGGTGTTGCCGGCGCGGGCGGCGGCGCGGGCGGACTTCGCACCAAGGGCGGCGGCAGCGGTACCCTTCGCGGCGGCGGCTCACTGGTTGCGTCGGGCCCTGGCGCGGTCGGAACTGGCGAAAAGGCGAGCGAGCACGCGGTGCGCGCGACGGTCAAAGATTCGGCGCCGACCGACGTCGATGGATCGCTCGATCCAAGCGTCATCGTCAAAGAAATTCGCGGCCGTATTCGCGCAGTCACGGCTTGCTATGAGGCCGGCCTGAAGCGCAATCCGAGCATCGGCGGCAAGCTGGTTCTGCGATTCACGGTGTCGACCGTCGGTAAGGTAACCGCGGCCGAGATCGAAAACGACACCATGCACGACGATGAGGTCGCGTCGTGCATCAAGTCGCGCGTCATGTCGTGGCGGTTCCCGGCGCCGTCGGGGGGCGAAGTGCAGTTCTCCTACCCCTTCATCTTCCAAGCCTCGAAGTAACGCGCGAAGCCATTCGGCCCGATCGCGGCTTCCGTCCTCACTCAGCTCGTCACGTACAAATGCGTACGCTCCTCGCCTCGCTCCGGGCGCGCTCGCGCTCGGACTCGACTGGCTTTGCGCTACCTGCAGCAGTACATCCCAAATTTCTGACCGGGCAAGTGCGTTCGTTGCGACTTGAGGCTTTCGGATTTGGAGGCTGTTCGATCGGGCGTGACTCGTTGGAGGGGCGGTTTTCGGAGGATTGGGGTTTTGCTTTAGTCCAGTTGAGCCGATGTGGCCGAAGTGTTCGTTTCTCGTGGAAAAAAATCTTTGAATAGCTGTGCAAGTTGTTGACACAAATGGGGGTGACGGCGATAATGCCGACCTAAGTTTGGGGTGTAGTATGACTGCGCGCAATTGGATTTTGGGGACGGGGGCTTTCCTCTTAGGAACCGTCGCGTTAGCGCAAGGAAAAGACCGCAATAAGGACGCCGAGGTCGATTTTCGCAAGACAGTGAACCTCAGCCCGCAAGAAACGCTCGTTCAAGCCAATAAATATCAGCTGCGAATGACCGAGACCGAGTCGCGCGTGAACGTTCTCATGGATCAGGCGCGGAAGAAGAGAGACATCGTCAAGCTGAACTGCGTGAGCGACAAGCTTCAGCAGCTCAAAGGTCTTCAATCGGTGACGGACATCTCGATGAAGGACCTGAACACCGCAATCTCACGCGCGGACGACGCCGCCCGACAGCACGAGTACACGCGCATCACGATTCTGTACCAGAAGGTATTGGTGCTCGGTACCGAGTCGGAAAATTGCATCGGGGAAGACGTGAGCTACGTCGGTGCAACCGTCGTCGACGTCGAGATTGATCCGAGCGTTCCAACAACAGACCCGACCGCAATCCCAACTCCGGTCCCGGACGTGACTAGACCGCAGGAGGCATCTCCGTTTATCTAGGTGCGTCTCTCGTTTTTTTATTCGGCTTTGGGGGGACCATTCCCGAGCCTTAATGAGAAGGGTTCATGGTGCTTCGGCGATTCGGGTGGCTGCTTAACGTTGGCTTGATGCTCTGGGGTGTGACGGCCTTTGCTGAAGGTCCGGGAATCCGGCTCGGCGATCGCCTGGTCCTCCATCCAGGAATCGGCACGGAGTTTCGGTATGACTCCAACATCTTCTATGCCGCGGATGGAAACGCCATCGGCGCGTTCGCGTTCCGCTTGCTCCCCACTCTGGATCTCGCCACACGTCCTCCGCAGCGCGCAGGCGCGACGAAACCCGCCGTCGAGTTTCGTCTGCACGCCGGCCTCGAATACAACGAGTGGCTCAATTCCGACCAGAACATCTCTCAGCATCGTACCTTCAGCGTCCAGTCGGGTCTGATGCTTAGCCTGTTTCCTGGCCAGCTCTTTTCGGTCGATCTGTTCGACAACTACGTACGCATGTCGCAACCGCCTTACAGCGCGTGCGCACCGACTGGCGGCACCGGTACGACGATGGTGTGCTCGACTATCCCAACCAACCTCGATCAAGACAAGAACGAGGTTGGAACACGTTTTGGTTTTCGGCCGGGTGGCGGACGTCTCGAGCTACTTCTGACCTACGTCTTTGGTCTGAACTATTTCGAAGAGGCCCAGTTCCAAGACTTCGATCTTTTTTATCACAAGATCGATTTCACTGCGTCTTGGAAGTTCCTGCCCAAGACCGCGCTCTACTTGACGCTCAGCGAGCAGCCGACCAACTACTGGAACAAAGGCGACGTGATGCTGCGGCATCCCGACTCCTATCCGCTGCGCGCCGTCGCTGGACTCAACGGACTGCTCACCACCAAGCTCGCGTTCAATCTTTGGATCGGCTACGGAAATGGATTCTACCAACCCGTTCCTGACCCGCAGAATCCTACCAAAAATCTTCCCGACCCGAGCCCCAACACGCCCATCGGAGGCATCGAGGTCAAGTGGAGCCCAACGATTTTGTCGAGCGGGAGCATTGGATATAAGCACGACTTTGCGAACTCACTGGTCGGCTCGTACTACGATTTCGACATGGTCTACATCGGCTGGACGCAGCTCCTCTGGCGTTTCACCGGGACCACTCGCCTGAGCTACTCGAACAACCGGTTTCAAGGAATTCAACAGGCGCAAGGGCTCAATACGACGACGCGAACCGACAACACCATCGTGTTCGATCTACGCGTCGACTATCCATTCAAAGATTGGCTGATCGCCAGCGTTGGATACACCCTCTCGTGGAACAACTCGGACAGCTCGATCGACTTGGGAACCAAGGGGCTGGTGCCGCTCGATTACACCAAGAACGAAGTCTTCATTCGGTTGGCGATCCTGTACTAACGTGAACATGCTTCGACCGATCTCCATAGCGCTTCTTCTTTCACTTTGCGCCAGCTGTGCGCATCAGAAGGAGCTTACCGTCGAGCAGAAGGACACGCCGGTGTCCGACACGACGCTGGGCGTCGGCGATACCTTCGACGTGCGCGTCTTCGGCGAAAACGATCTATCAGGCACCTACAAAGTCGCCGGCGAAGGTTCGATAAATTTCCCGCTGGCGGGCACCATCACCGTGGTCGGGCTCGAGCCGCAGGCGGTCGCGAAGAAGATTGCCGAGCGGCTCGCCGACGGAATTCTGCGCAATCCCCAGGTGACCGTTCTGGTGCGCGATCAGATCTCGAAAAAGATTTTCATCCTCGGACAGGTGCAAAAGCCGGGGACCTACACTTACAGCCCAGATATGACCGCGGTCGAAGCGATCACCCAAGCGGGCGGCTTCACCCCGATCGCGGCGCGCAACGACACCACGCTCACGCGCATTGAGAGCGGCAAGAAGACCACTACCAAAGTTCCGGTCGAGGACATCGGCTCCGGGAAAGCAAAAAATGTCTACCTGCATCCAGGCGACATTCTGGCGGTTCCCGAGCGCCTGTTTTAAGCGGTGGGTCTCGAGCGCGCGCTGACCTGGGCGATCGCAGCCATTTCCTTCGTCGCGCCGCTGGCGATCGGCGGCGCCAATCCTCCAGTCCAAATCTTTCTTGCTGCGGTGAGCTTCCTCATCACCGCGCTCTACATCATCAAAGTCCGTCGGCGGCACCGCGTCAGGCTCGACTGGATCGGGCTCGCAGCGCTGGCGGCGGTGGTGTTCACCGCGTTTCAGCTCATTCCGCTTCCGGCATTTTTGGTTCGTGCGCTTTCGCCAGCAGCATATGAGTTGAGAAGGGAGGTGGGTGGCTCAACGCTCATGCCGCTCACCCTCGATTTTCCTGCGACCGCCTTGGCGCTGGCGCGCGCATTTGCTTGCTTCGGACTGCTTCTGAGCGCGCGCGGAATCGCCGCCTCCAGTCGTCGCGTTCATATTCTGCTCGGCGCCATTGTCAGCGCTGGAGTGGTGGTCGCGGCGCTCGCGTTCGTCGAGCGCACCTTCGGGGTTCAGCAGATCTTCGGCCTCTATCATCTTCATTCCACGCCGAGCCTCGGGTTCTTTGGCACCTTCGTGAACGGCAATCACGCCGCGTCGATGCTCGGGCTTTCAGCGCTGATCGCGCTCGGACTGGCGATCGAGTTTCGCGAAGGCACGCGCGCGATCTATGCCATCGCCTCGATCGTGTGCATCACCGCGCTCATCTTCACCGCTTCGCGCTCGGGCGTGGTCGGGCTTCTCGCCGGCGGCTTCGTGCTGCTCGCTACCTTGCTGGTGCGACGGTTCGGTGCAGCTGCGGGCGTGGCGGCGGCACTCTTGTTGGTGCTCGGCACGTCGGCGGTCTTGTGGACCGTCGGCGATCGTTTGCGCGATCGCGTGCAGTCCCAGTCCATCCTCGACAATCAAAAGACGCGCGGCTGGATCGCCGGACTCAAGACCGCCAAGGATCATCTGCTCACTGGCGTTGGTCGTGGCGCCTTCGAATCGCCGGCCGCGTCGCATCGCCGAGACGACGAGGGCGTGCGTTTGGTTTTTCCGGAAAATATATTGGTGCAGATGGTGTCCGAATGGGGCGTACCCATTTCCATTCTCCTGATCGCGATGGTGCTGGCGGGAATTTGGCCACGACTTTTTTCCATCGCGCGGCTCGAGCCAGGAACATTGGGCGCGGCCGCTGGTGTCTTTGCGGTGCTGGTACACGAGCTCGGCGACTTCGGCCTGGAGATGCTGGGTGTGGCAATTCCGACGGTAGTCGCGTTTTCGGTGGTGCTGGCACGCGCCGAGGACGAAGAGCGCTTGCGGCGTACACCCGTTCCGCGTGCGGCGTCGATGTTCAGCCTGCTGGGTTTCGCGGTGGCGGTCGTGCTCGCCGCAGTGCAGCTGCCGCACCTTCAAGATTCAGAATTCGAGCGCTTGCACACCGCGATTCAGCGTATGGAACCGGTCTCAGACGAGTTGCGTCAGGCGATCGCGCGACATCCCGCCAACGACTACTTCCAACTGTTGGCGGCGCAGCAAGATCTTCGGGCGAAAAATCCACCCGAGGCGATGAAGCACCTGAACCGTGCGCTTGGGCTCCATCCGTCCAACGGACAGGCGCACCATCTCGCGGCCAGGGTGCTGGCAGAGTCCGGACATGCGTCGCAGGCCGCGCTCGAATTTCATTCCGCGCAGCTGGGAAATGATCCGGTCAGCTATGATGAGATCTTTGGCGTGATCGGAGCCCGCATGATCGACGCGATTCCACAGAGGACGGACAAGCTCTTCGACGCGGCGCAGTATCTGATCGCCAAAAAGCAGCTCAAGCCGGCCGAGCAGATGACCAGTCGCGCGGTGGAGTTGGCGCACGACAGCGAGGCGTCACAGATCGAGCGACTCCGCGTGGCGGGAAATTCGCATTCGCCGGAATTTCTACAACGATCCGCCGATGCATTGCTCGAGTCCTATCCGTCGGCGCATTCGTATGGGCTGGCGGCGACCGCGCTTCAAGGTGTCGGTCTCAAGCAACCGGCGGAAGAGGCGCTGACCAAGGGGCTGCGCGAGCACACCGAGGATGCGTCGTTGATTCTTCAGCTGGCTCGGTTTCGCATTGATTTGGGAAACCTCGACGGTGCGCATCAAGCGCTCTCCTCACCGGCCACCAAGAGTTTTTCGCTCGCCGAACGTCAGACCACGCAAGAGCTACTGGCGCAGATCGCCGAACGTCAGGGACAGTCCGAAGAGGCGGTGCTGGCGCGCGCGCGTGCGAGACTCTTGGCGCACGAGCGAGAGCAGAGTGGCCCACCAGGAGTGGGGCCATGAGCCTGCTCGTCACCGGCGGCGCCGGGTTCATCGGCTCGAACTTCATCCGCCGCGTGGCTCCAAAATCGAGCGAGCCAGTGGTGGTGCTCGACGCGCTCACCTATGCGGGAAATCTCAGCTCCCTCGACGGAGTGGACGGATTCACCTTCGTCAAAGGCGATATCTGCGATCGCGATCTGCTGGGCCGGGTACTGGCGGAGCATGCCATCGATCGGATCGTTCACTTTGCCGCCGAGAGCCACGTCGATCGATCGATTCACGGTCCGGCGCAGTTCATTCAGACCAACGTGGTCGGCACCGCCACGCTGCTCGAGGCCGCGCGTGCGCACGGCGTACTCAAGTTCGTTCACGTCTCCACCGATGAGGTCTACGGTGATTTGGGACCTGACGAGCCGGCGTTCACCGAAGAGACCCCGATTCGCCCGCGCTCGCCCTATTCCGCCTCCAAGGCCGGCTCCGATCATCTGGTGCGCGCCTACTTCGAGACCTATGGCTTCCCGATGGTAATCACGCGCTGCTCGAACAACTATGGGCCGTTTCAGTTTCCCGAAAAACTCATTCCGCTCATGATCCTGAACGCGCTCGATGGACAGCGACTTCCGGTGTATGGCGACGGCTTGAACGTGCGTGATTGGATTCACGTCAAAGATCACTGCGCCGCTGTCGAGAGAGTTCTTCAGGAAGGTCGAAGCGGCGAGGTCTACAACATCGGCGGCCGCGCCGAGCGAACGAATATTTCGATCGTGAAAGAGATCTTACGGCTGCTCCAAAAGCCCGAGTCGCTCATTCAGTTCGTACAAGACCGTCTGGGCCACGATCGACGCTATGCCATCGACTGCACCAAGATCGAGCGCGAGCTCGGCTTCGTGCCGCAACATCGCTTCGAAAACGGACTTGCAGAAACGATCGAATGGTTTCGCCAAAATGACGTCTGGTGCAAACGCGCTCGCTCCGGCGAATACCGCGATTGGTACGAGCGAAATTATCGAGGACGTAAGGACGCGCCAAAATGAAGGTGGTGATCTTCGGAGCGGGCGGACTTCTCGGACGCCATTTGGCCGAGGAACTGGTGGGCCATCAAGTGATCGCGCTCGATCGCCGCGGCTGCGACGTGGGGAACTTCGATCAGGTGCTCAGTCAGGCTGGTGCGGGCGATTGGCTGGTCAACTGCGCCGCCTACACCAACGTCGATCAGGCCGAGCGTGACGAGGCAGATGCCTATCGCGTGAACGCACTCGGGGCCGAAAATATCGCTGCGGCCGCCCAGAAGCTCGGCAAGTCGTTCGTGCACCTCTCCACCGATTTCGTTTTCGACGGCGCGCAGGATGAGCCATATGACGAGTTCGCTCGCCCGAATCCCCTGAGTAAATATGCACGGAGCAAGTGGGCCGGCGACGAGTTGGTCGCGCGCGTAGGGCTGGATCGTGGGTACATCGTGCGCGTGCAAGGACTCTATGGGCGCGGTGGAAAAAACTTTTCGTCGCGGTTGCGTCAGCTGATCCTTGAGGGAAAGTCGCTCAAGCTCGACGTCGAACGACGTGTTCAGCCCACCTGGGCACGCTCGGCGGCGCGGCAAATCATAAAGCTCATGCTCGAGGGGCAGCGCGGTGGCGGGCTCTATCACGTGAGCTGTAAAGGTCAGACAACTTGGGCCGGCTTTGCGCGCGCCCTAGCCGAAATCTTGGGTGCCAAGCCAAACTGGGAAGAGGTTTCGACCCGTGAGTTGGCGGCGCCGGCGCCGCGTCCGGTCAATTGCCTGTTCGAGCATAGTATGCTCGCCATGCACGGCCTCGACGTAATGCCCGAATGGCAGACGGCGCTAGCCGAGTATGCGCAGGAGGAGGCCCGATGAAGGGGATCGTCCTGGCCGGCGGAACGGGCTCGCGTCTCCTGCCGCTCACCAAGGTCACCAACAAGCATCTGCTTCCCGTTGGAAAAGAGCCGATGATCTTTCACCCGATCAAAAAGCTTCTCGAGGCAAAGGTTCGCGATATCTTGATTGTGACCGGCACCGAGCATATGGGCGACGTGGTCGGACTGCTCGGATCGGGAAAAGATTTCGATTGCGAGTTCACCTATCGGGTCCAAGATCGCGCCGGCGGAATTGCCGAAGCGCTGGGACTCTCTCGCGACTTCGTCCATGGCGGTCGCATGGTGGTGGTGCTCGGCGACAACATCTTCCAAGACTCCATCGCGCCGCATGTCGATCGCTTCGCCAAACAAGATCGGGGCGCCAGAATTCTGCTCAAAGAGGTGCCCGATCCAAAACGCTACGGCGTTGCCGAGATCGCAGGTGATCGGGTGGTGGGGATCGAAGAGAAGCCGGCCAAACCGAAATCGATGATGGCGGTCACCGGCGTTTACATGTACGAGGAGAGCGTGTTCGATATTGTCGACAGCCTGAAACCGTCGCGGCGCAACGAGCTAGAGATCACCGATGTCAACAACGCCTACATTGCGCGCGGCGAGCTCTCTTTCGACGTACTCGACGGCTGGTGGACCGACGCCGGCACCCATGAATCGCTCAAACGCGCCAGCGCGCTGGTGGCGGGAGAGATAGAATGAGCGGTCGACCGTGATAAATGTACTCGATACGCCACTTCCGGGCGTGCTGCTGGTAGAGGGAAAGTCATTTTCCGACGAGCGAGGCACCTTCCTCGAGCTCTATAGCGTATCCCACAATGTGGCCGGCATTCGCTTCGTGCAGGACAACTACTCGCGCTCGAAGAAGGGCGTGCTGCGCGGTCTCCATTTTCAAGAGCCAAACGGACAGGGCAAGCTGGTGCAGGTCGTGCGCGGCTCGGTCTACGACGTGGCGGTCGACATTCGACGTGGCTCACCCCATTTTGGAAAATGGTTCGGTACGATTTTGTCCGAGGAGAACCACTTGAAGATGTGGATTCCGGCCGGGTTCGCACACGGCTTCTACGCGATCACCGAAGCCGATTTCGTCTACAAATGCTCAGAGCTTTACATCGCCGAGTACGACCGCGCCATCCGCTACAACGATCCCGCCATTGGCGTCGACTGGCCAGTTCTAGATCCGATCTTGTCTGCCAAAGATCAGACCGCACCGCTACTGGCCGACGCCGAAGTTCTTCCGCAATACGCCTGACTACGAAAGCTATTGAAAATGACACTCTGGTTCAATGCCAAATGTTCCAAGTGCCAGCAAACGCGCGCGCTGCTCGAGTCACGCAAAGTGACCTTTAACCTTCGCGCCTATCTCGACGAGCCGCCCACGCAGATGGAGCTGGAAGCGCTCGTGACGAAACTGGGCGACGATTGGCCGAAGATGATTCGTCCCGAAGCTGGGCTGAAATCTCCAACACGAGATCAGGTCATTTCCGCGATCGCCGCCGACACCAAATTGCTCGAGCGCCCGATTCTCGAGACCAGCGATCGCGCAGTCCTCGCCCGCCCGCCCGAGCTCGCGCTCAAACTCGTGTAAGCCTTTCGAAAACGGCCGAATGGGCTCGTGCGATCGCCTAGTCGAAGGCGATGCGCATCTTGCGGCAATTTACGCCCACCGCCTGACAGAGCGTATTGAGAGCGGCAGACTTCTCCGCGCCGAGCTTGGTGGTAGAGACCACCACTTCGTCAATCTTCTGTGCGCCCATCAGCTGCTGCAACGCGCTCGAGGGGCCGAGCACGCGCACACCATGGATCACGCGACCGATCTTCTGCGGATCGTCATCGACAAATCCGATTGGGTAGAGTCCGAGCTCGGCGTTGTTCTGCAGCTCGCGGAGCAGCAGCTCGCCGCCGTCTCCCGCGCCGTAGATGAGGACGCGACGGCCGGTCTTGATGCCCTGAAAGCGGCTGATCCACGAGCGCAGCAGGCGGAACGAGATGCGACTCCCCGCCAGGCCGCCGAACAGCAGCACCGCATCCATCATCAGCACGCCGCGCGAATAGAACTGATTGCGGTAGACGAAAATGAACACTGCCGACGATAGGATCCATCCGCCGAACGCGCTCTTGAACAGCGTGGTGAGATCGTTCATCGAGGTGTAGCGCCAAAGACCGCGGTACAAGCCGAAGCCGAGGAACGCGGCCAGCTGAATCACGATCACGAACGGCAGTGAGTTGACGAACTGATCGTAGTAGGGCGACACGATGGCGCCGTCGAAACGGAGCAGGTAAGCAGCCCAATAGGAAAGCACGATCAAGGTCAGATCGTTCAGAACCTCGAACAGTCGGCGCTTGTAGGCGAAGTCGGCCAGCGTCGGAAGTAGCATGCGGCCGCGACCCTCTTCAGGCGAGGCGACCGGCTCGTAGACGCGCACGTGACCGAGGAAGATCAGAAAGAAGAAGATGGTCAGAATGAACACCGGTACCATCAGCGCAGCGACGGCGATGGACAGCTCTTTGACCAAAATCGCAACCGCGCCTGAGGCAGCGGCCATCGCCCAAAGCGTGAGCGCGGCGGCGCGTTCGGAAAATCCGAGCGCGACCAATCGGTGTGAAGCGTGATCGCGGCCGCCTTGTGAAACGCGGCGTCCGTTGAGCTTGCGGCTGAAGGTGACTAGGCTGGTGTCGACGATCGGAATCAGAAGCAGCAAGACCGGAATGGTCAGAACCGCCAGGATGTCGCGCCTGAGCCCATACTGATTGTTGTTCACCAGCGAGACGCCGCCCAAGAAGAAACCGAGGAACAGTGAGCCGCAGTCGCCCATGAAGATCGAGGCCGGGTTGAAGTTGAAGATGAGAAAGCCGCTGACCGCGCCGCAGAAGATGGCAGACAATTGCGCCATTACGTCTTGGCCGCCGACGTGGCAGAACCACACCAGATATCCGGATGCGATGGCCGCGATGCCGCCGGCCAGTCCGTCGAGATTGTCGAGCAGGTTGATGGCGTTGGTGATGCCAACCAGCCAAAAAATCGTGACCGCTTGATCGAGCGCCGCCACCGGCAGCCAATGAAGGCGCAGGCCGAACATGGTGAACAAAGTGGCAAAGACGATTTGCCCGATCAGCTTGGCGTAGGGCTTGAGCTGAACCAGATCGTCGACGAATCCGACCAGAAACATTCCGGTCGCGCACAGAAAAAGTAAGTTTCCACCAGCGAGTGGGGCCGGACGCAGAATCAGATAGGCGGCGACGAAGGCGACGTAGATGCCGACGCCCCCGAACAGCGCGGTGGGCTTCTTGTGCCAGCGATCAGCGCGGGGTTTGGCGACCAGGCCGCGTTTGCGCGCAAACGTGCGGGTGATCAACGTCAGCAGCGCCGATGCGGCAAGCGCCACCGCAAAGTTGATCAGGCACTGGACGAGTTGATGCATGTTCCCCCGCTAATTTGCCTATTCCGTCTTTCGATGAAACGCGATCACGTCGTTCAAGATCTGCTGCAGCGGAATGGTCGGCTTCCAGTCGATCGCCTTTTGCACCTTCGACAGATCGGGCACGCGGCGCGGCATGTCTTCGAAGCCGTGCTCGTAGGCCTTCTCATACGGGATGTAGACGATCTCCGACTTGGACTGACAGATCTCGCGAACTTGCTTGGCTAGATCGGTGATCGAGATCTCGTTGTTGTTGCCGATGTTGTAGACATTGCCGTACGCCGACTCGCCAAGGTCCATGAGACCGATGAGCGCGCGCACGACATCCGACACGTGAGTGAAGCAGCGCGACTGCTTGCCGTCGCCGTAAACCGTAATCGGTTGGCCGGTGAGCGCCTGCTTTACGAAGTTCGGTACCACCATTCCGTACTGTCCAGTTTGGCGCGGACCAACGGTGTTGAAGAGCCGTGCGAGCACCGTCGGCAGCTTCTTCTCTTTCCAATAAGCGATGGCGAGGAACTCGTCGATCGCTTTCGAGCAGGCGTAGGACCAGCGGCCTTTGGTGGTCGCGCCCATCACCAGATCGCCGTCCTCTTTGAACGGGAGATCGGTCGACTTGCCGTACACTTCAGAAGTCGAAGCGATGAACATCGGCTTCTTCTTCTTGTGCGCGGCGTTGAGCATGATCTCGGTGAGCTTGATGTTCGTCTCGATGGTGCGAACCGGCGACTCGACGATCAGCTTCACGCCCACTGCGGCAGCGAGATGAAAGATCTGATCGCAACCGTCCACCAGCTCGGCCATGAGCTGAACGTTGGAACAAGTATCAATCACGTAATGGAACTTCTTGTTGTCCTTCAGGTGATTGATATTGTTTATGCTTCCCGTGGATAGATCGTCCACCACGAATACTTCGTGGCCGCGGCGAAGAAGCTCTTCCGAGAGATGGGAACCGATAAATCCGGCCCCGCCGGTAATGAGATAACGCATCGTTTTTCGACGTCCTTGGTAAGGTTTGTGATCCTTTACCACAGCAACATTCAGATAGAAAACAGAAAGACTTCGGTCACTTTTGGCCACACTCCAGCGCGGCGACCCCGACCAAGGTCAACCCACTATGCTGAGTAAGTATTTGTAATTACCGTGTTATCTGGATGCTCGTGCGGAGACCACTGGGACCTGTGCCACTGGCTGTGCTGGCTTCCCACCGATCAAAAGCTCCCGCTCGTCGATGCCTTTATCCCGGCAACGCTTCTGATAGAGGCCCAGCGCCGAGAAGATGAAGAGGAAGACGAAGATCTGCGCGCGCTGACGAAAACCAGAACCGACGTTTCCGTGCACCAGCGAGTACGAGCAGGTGAGCGTGACGGCGAACAGCAGCATCGGCGAGCATTCGGCGAAGCGCGCTCGAATCGCGAAGCGGAATCCGCGCAAGAACGACGGAAACAGCGACCACCAGAAGATGACCTCGGGTGCGGCGAGGAGCGCGCGAATCGAAGTGAACTGCCACGGGAACGGACCGAGCAGAAGAACCGACATGCCGAGCGGAAGGAACGAAAGTGCGCCAAGCGGCGTGCGCAGATCGACGTCCTGTGAGAATCCCGAGTTTGCCGACACCGCCATGCCGTGACGAAAGCTCGACACACTTTCCAAGGTGAAGAAGTCGAGACCTTGCCGAGTTCCGCCGGCGAATCCGACCAGGCCGAGCAGAATGACGATGCCGCCAACGACCATGATCTGTTTGGGTACGCCCGAGAAGCTCTTGAGGCCGCGCTCGAGGAGGAGTGATCCGGCGATGGCGAACACCAGAAAGTAGACGACGTAAAATCGCAGTGGCTGGACCGCGACCACCGGTAAAATGGTGCCGAGCGCCGCCCCGATCGAAAAGCGCTCCTTCAAATTCACGCACGAGAGCAGACACAGCACGATCAACAAAGTCACTGCGGTGTCTTTGAGCGCCAGCGAATTCCAGAGCACCATCGAGGGCACCAGCGCGGTGAGGAGCGCCGCGCGCCGCGCCACCAAGCGATGGAAAAAGTGTCGCGCCAACGCGTAGACCATATAGATGGTGATGGTTCCTAAAATGGCGTTGAAGTACGAAGGGGCCGAACGAAAGCGCCCAAGCACGTAGTAGCAGATGCCGGAAATATACGGATAGCCGAAGTTCTGCTTCATGGCCTCGACGGAGAGCACCGGTGGGCCTTCGCCACGCCAATAACTGGCGATCTGCAGACCGACCTCCTCGTAACCGTCGGCGTCTTCGTGACAGAAGCGCGTCTCAGGGAGCAGCGCGAACATGGTAGCCACCGCCAGGCGCAGAAAAAGCGCCAGCGTGAGCACTCGAATCAGCCAGTCGCGATCGTCCGACTTTCGGCTCATCAGGTTGATGACGACCACCCCGACCAGCAGGCAGATCATCAGTGGAAGGAGCGCGTCCACTTCTTACGTCGCGCTCACTCGGCGCTGAAAGTCGGCAACAGTTCGCTTGAGTCCCTCGTCGAGCGCGATCTTGGGCTGCCAGTCGAGGCGCTCGATGGCGCGGCTGATGTCCGGCCGCCGCCGAACTGGATCGTCGACGGGCAGCGGCCTTTCTACCAGCATCGACTTGGAGTTGGTGAGCTTGCGAATTTTCTCGGCCAGCTCGAGCATGGTGAACTCGCCGGGATTGCCCAGGTTCACCGGCTGCTCCTCGGGCGAGGCCATCAGACGAAGAAAGCCTTCGACCAGATCGTCGACATAGCAGAAGCTGCGAGTCTGTTTGCCGTTGCCGAAGATGGTGATCGATTCGCCGCGCAGACATTGAACGATGAAGTTCGAGACTACGCGACCGTCGTTTTCCAGCATGCGCGGACCATAGGTGTTGAAGATGCGCGCGATGCGCACGCCGACGCCATATTGACGCGCGTACGAAACCGCGAGCGCTTCGGCGCAGCGTTTGCCTTCGTCGTAACAGGCGCGCGGACCGATGGGATTTACGTGACCCCAATAGCTCTCCAGCTGCGGATGCTCGAGTGGATCGCCGTACACTTCGCTGGTCGAAGCGATGAGCACGCGAGCACGAACTTCGCGTGCCAGGTCGAGAACATTGAGCGTCCCCTGTACGCAGGTGCGAATCGTGCGCACCGGATTCTTTTGATAATGAATAGGCGACGCCGGGCAGGCGAGGTGAAACACTTCGTCCACTTCGAGCGTGAGCGGTTCGCAAATGTCGTGGCGGACCAGCTCGAACGCTCGGTTGTCGAGCAGGTGCGCGATGTTCTGCCTTCGACCAGTGAAGAAGTTATCGAGGCAAATGACGTCGTGCCCCAGCTGAAGAAGTCGTTCGCAAAGATGCGATCCCAAAAAGCCAGCGCCGCCGGTAACCAAAATCCGTTTCTGCGTCATCTTGTCTCTCATCGAAGAAGGCCGCGCTCTTTGAGCTCCGTCATTGCGCGCGGGACGAAATCGCTGGCGCGATCACTGTTTTTTACCCAGAGCACCAAATCTTTTACGCCGTCCGCGAACGCGACTTTGGGTTTGAGGCCGAGGTATCGCTGCAAAAGCGTGACGTCGGCGGAGCAGTGGCGAATATCGCCTTCGCGGAAGTTATGCGTGATCTCGGGATTCCAATCGACACCGATCTCGCGGGCCAGCAATTCTCCCAGCTCGACCAATGGGATCGCGCGACCGGCGCCGACGTTGAGCACCTGTCCGTCGGCACCCGATTCGAAGGTGGCGCGCACGAACGCATCGGCCACGTCGCTCACGTGCGTGAAGTCACGCGTCTGCAGCCCGTCCTCGAATACGATCGGCGGCTGCTTATTCAGCAGTCGCGAGGAGAAGATCGCGCCCACGCCAGTGTAGGGATTGGACAGCGACTGTCGCGGTCCGTAAACATTGAACAGACGGAGCGCCACCACCGGCAGTCGATAGGCCACCCCAAAGGTCAGACAAAGCTCTTCCTGATCGCGCTTGGTGACCGCGTAAACCGTGGTGGGCTGAAGGCGCGCGCTCTCCGGGGTGCCCATGGGTGGCGCGATCGACCGGCAACGCGGACAGACCACTTCGAACTCGCGCTTGGCCAGCTGCTCGGCGCTGCGCAACGCCGGATCGAATTCGCCGCACTGCGGACAGCGGCAGCGACCTTCGCCATAGAGCGACATCGAGGAGGCGACCACCACTTTGCGACAATTGGGATTTTTGACGACTGCCTGAAGAAGAATGGCGGTGCCGCGGCAGTTCACGTCGACGAAGCGTTCCGGCTCGTACATCGATTGCGCCAAGCCGACCGCCGCCGCCAAATGGATCACTGCGTCCGTGTCCGCCACCAGTCGTCCGACCAGCGGAGCGTCGCGAATGTCGCCGATGATCAGCTCCGCCTGTTTGGAAAGGTAAGGTGGGGAAACGTGATCGCCGTGCGCGCCGTGAACCTGAGGATCGAGGTTATCGAGAATCGTCACGGCGTGGCCGGCGCCAACCAAACGGTCGACCACGTGAGACCCGATGAATCCGGCGCCGCCGGTGACGAGAACGCGCCTGCCGGCGAACGATTCTCCGTGCAGTTCCCGCCAGTTTGTGTGTGGATGACTCATTGGTAGGGGAATAACCTAGCCACTGCCGTGGCGGAGTCAAATTGCCAGCCGCTTCCAGGTCGGCGCCAAACCGCCAGCGATGACCACCATCCCCCGTTCCCGTTTGCGGTTTCGCGCCAGCCAACCTTGACAGCCTGCGAACCTGCTTTTACTGTAAACCATCATGGCTGAAGCTCAACGCCTGCACATTTCGCAGATCAAAGACGTTCATGTTGCCGAGTTCGTCGATCACAAGATCCTCGACGAGGCCAATATCAAGGAGATCGGCGACACGCTCACGGCGCTGGTCGGGTCCAAGGACCG
Source organism: Myxococcales bacterium (assembly GCA_003153195.1). Lineage (GTDB taxonomy): Bacteria > Myxococcota_A > Polyangia > Palsa-1104 > Palsa-1104 > PALSA-1153. The sequence goes on along the minus strand of PLXG01000363.1, from coordinate 5,251 downwards.
GCCCAAGTTGATCCTGGATTTCGTGCAGGTGGACCACCTGAGCAGTGCCGCACTGGGCATGCTCATCAACCTCAACGCCAAGGTCAAACAGCAGAGCGGACAGCTTCGGCTGGTGAACATCAAGGCGCAGATCATGGAAGTTTTCACGATCACCCAGCTCCACAAGCTGTTTCGGATAATGTCCAACCAGGCGGAGGCATTGGCGAGCTTCGCGGCTTAGTAACGCAGCGCTTGGGCGGTGCGGCTGCCCCGGCGGCGTCGAGAAGCGCGGCGGCGGTTTTTCGAGGGCGACGCGATGTCGGCACCCAAACGTCGCATCGGTCGCAACAGCGCGGCTGCGGTACGCCGCGCGGTCCGGGTAACCATCCCGAAAATCATGGTGGCCAAGCCAGTTCATTTTTCCATTCCTTCCGATTTTGCCAGCGGCGGACTGGTACAGAAACGCATCATCGACGCCGTCGAGCGAAGCGGCTACGATGACGACAGCGTCTTCGGCATTAAACTCGCCGTCGACGAGGCCCTCATCAACGCCATCAAGCACGGCAACAAGCTCAATCCATCCAAGCGCGTCCATGTGCAGGCGTCGATCACGCCCAGGCGGCTGGAGATTGTCATCGAGGATGAGGGGCGGGGATTCGACCGCAACTGCGTTCCCGATCCGACCTGCGCCGAGAATCTGGAAAAACCCTGCGGCCGCGGAATCCTGCTCATGGAAGCCTACATGGACCGCGTCGAATGGAGCCGCGGCGGCCGCCGCGTCAAAATGGTCAAAAAACCGGAATTGCGCCCGACGACCTGAACCGACAGTCCTGGTTGCCGACGCACCTTCGACGGCGCTTGCGGTTTTGCGCTTTCTCGCTTTTCGTTGGAGCGCCAAACCGCCAGCCGGAACCCATGATTTTCCCCATTCGCACCGATAGCCCGTTGCGCACGACGCCGTGGACCAATTGGGCCATCCTCTTGGCCAACGTCGCCGTCTTTTTTTGCGAACTGGCCAACCGAAAACTGGTGGCCAACTATGGACTCAGCGCCCGCGATCCCAGCCTGCTGCGGTTTTTTTCGTATGCCTTTGTGCATGGGAACCCCGAAGGCGCTTTGGGGGGATGGGATTCGTGGGCCCACCTGGCCGTCAACATGCTGGCTTTGTATATTTTCGGCAACAATGTTAACGACCGCCTGGGCCATCTGGGATACCTGGCCTTCTATCTCTCCGGCGCGGTGGCGGGGGGGATTTGTTATGTTTTGGCCGAATCCAGCGGAACGCGCGTCGTCGGCGCCAGCGGCGCGGTCATGGCCGTCATGGGGGCTTACCTGGCCCTTTACCCGCGTTCGCGGATCAAGATTCTTTCCCTGATTCTCTTCGTCGGCACCTTCGAGGTTCCGTCGCTGCCGTTCATGATTATCATTTTGCTGCTGAATTTGCTGGCCAGCGTCGCCGGCGTTCCCGAAGTGGCCTACATCACGCACGTGGGGGGGATGCTCTTCGGGTTTGCCGTCTGCATCCTGCTGTTGCGGTGCAATCTTTTGCCGCGCGATCCGTTCGATTTCCTGGCCTTGGCCCAGCGTTGGAACCGGCGGCGGCAATACCAGACGCTGGTGCGCCAGGGATACAACCCCTTCGACTACGCTCCGCCGCCGGAACTGGGCGGACGCTGGCCTTCCCAGGACAAGATCAACATCCATCGCATCGAGGAACTCCGCGCTGAAATCCACGAAGCCGTCGCCCACCACAATCTTCCCCATGCCGCCATCTTGTTCCTCGACCTCAAAGCCGTCGACCCCCAGCAGGTGCTCTCCCGCCAAGCCCAACTCGATGTGGCCAATCAATTGGCCAGCCAGCAGTTTTATGCCCAGGCTGCCGATGCCTACGAACAATTTCTGCGGCACTTCCCGAATTTTCAGCGGATCGAGCACGTCGAATTGATGCTGGGCATCATCTGCGCCCGCTATCTGCAACAATACGATCGCGCCCGCGAATTGCTGAACAAAGCCCTGCTTCGCCTGCACAGCGATAACGAAATCTCCATGGCCCAGGAGGAACTGCGCCGCCTCGGGGAACAGAAAGCGGAGAGGAGAAAAACCTCATGAACTCGCGGCAACGCGTGCTAACGGCGCTGGATCATCGTCAACCCGATCGCGTCCCCGTCGATCTGGGGGCGACGGCAGTCACCGGAATGCATTGCTCGATCGTCGCCGCGCTGCGCGATCACTACCAGCTCGAGCGCCGGCCGGTCAAACTCTGCGAACCTTACCAGATGCTCGGGCTTGTCGAGGACGACCTCCAGCGCGCCATCGGCGTCGATGCCGAGGGGATATTCCGCGGCAACACGATCTTCGGTTTCCCCGCCGAGGAGTTCAAACCCTGGTTCGCGCCGTGGGGACAAGATCTGCTGGTGCCGGAGCTTTTCAACACGACGACCGGCGGCGACGGCAGCATCTACCTGTATCCGCAGGGCGATACCAGTATCCCGCCCAGCGGACAGATGCCCGCGGGCGGGTACTTCTTCGACGCCATCGTGCGGCAGGAGCCAATCGACGAGGACCGCCTGGACGTGCGCGACAATCTCGAGGAGTTCGGCCCGCTGGATGCGGGGCTGCTCGAGCGCATCGTGGATGGCGTCAAGGCGGCGGCCAAGACCGGCCGCGCCGTGGTCCTCTGGACGCCGGGAACCGCCCTGGGCGACATCGCTCTGGTGCCGGCGACGTTCCTCAAACATCCCAAGGGAATCCGCTCCGTCGAGGAGTGGTATCTCTCGATCGCCATGCGGCCCAAGTACATCGAGTCGATCTTCCGCAAGCAGGTCGAAATCGCGCTGGCGAACCTGGCCGCCATTAACGACGCCTGCGGAAATCTGATCGACGTCGCCTTCACCTGCGGCACGGACTTCGGCACGCAGAATAGCCAGTTCTGCTCGGTCGCCACCTTCGGCGCGTTATGGCTGGAACACTATCGCGCCATCAACGATTGGATTCACGCCCACACCAAGTGGAAGACGGGCAAACATTCCTGCGGCGCGGTCGCCCCGTTCATCGACAGTTTCATCGAAGCCGGCTTCGACATCCTCAACCCGGTGCAATGTTCGGCCGCCGGCATGGAGGAGCGCGCCCTCAAAGAACGCTTCGGCCAGCGCATCACCTTCTGGGGCGGCGGCGTCGACACCCAGCGCGTTCTCCCCTTCGGCACCCCCGAGCAAGTGCGCCGGCAAGTGCGCCAGCGCCTGGAAATCTTCAGCCCCCATGGCGGCTTCGTTTTCAATGCCATCCACAACGTGCAGGCGCGAACGCCCATCGAGAATGTCGTGGCCATGATCGAGGCGGTGCGCCAGTTCAACGGCGCGGCTCGTTGACAAGACTCGGGATTCCGCCAGTGCAGGCGTTGCCGGCACGTTGCGTGTCAAGGCAGAAATCTGCCGCCTGGAACGTACACTGCCGGCGCGAATCTGGTAAAATCGACGCGGCATCATGGCGAAGGGGAGTGCGGGAACGGAGATCGACCATGGCGAAAGAAAACTGCTCGAACTGCGGGTGCCAAATTGGCGATTTGGAGACGCCGTATATTTGGAATGAGCGCATCGTGTGCCATTCCTGCCATGTGAAGCTGCAACGTGCAGGGACGAGCAAGGTGGTGATCTTGGCCGTCGGGTTTGTGGCCATCATCGCCATTGCCGTTGGTGGTGGAATTTGGCTTGCGAGGTCAAAACCGAAAGCAACCGAGGCAGTGGGCGGGCAACTCGCCGAAAAGCAAGCGGTACACCTTCCCGCGCATGCCAATGTTCGGAATTCGTTACCCGCGGATATTTTTGAGACGGCTTCGCCGGAAGAGGTGAACGCGCTGCTCAAAAGTGGCGCGGACCTCAATGCGACAAACGATGATGGCGCGACGCCGCTGATGTACGCGGCGGGGTACAACAAGGATCCCAAAGTTATCGTGGCGTTGCTGAACGCCGGCGCGGACTTGCGCGCGAAAGACAGATATGGTCAGACGCCGCTGATGTACGCGGCGGGGTTGAACAAGAACTCCGATGTAATCGCAGTCCTGCTCAAGGCTGGGGCGGATGTGAACGCGGAGGACGGGTTCGGCAATACGGCGTTGATGAGTGCGGCCTTGTTAAACCCAAGTCCCGATGCGATAGAGGCATTAGTCAAGGCTGGGGCTGACGTAAATGCCAAGGACGAAAATGGCAGCACTCCACTCATGGAGGCAGCGGGGTTCAGCCCGTATTCCCAAATACTCTCGTCATTGTGCGTCTTGGATAAGGAAGCAAAGGTCAAGTATAGGTATAGCGAAACGCCACTGATGGGTGAGACGTCGTGGAAGCAGAATGCCGATGTGATCGCAGTGTTGCTGAGGGCCGGTGCGGAGGTAAATGCGCGGGACAACGATGGCAACACGCCGCTGATGCACGCGGCGAGCTACAACTCAAATCCTGGTGTGATCGCGGCATTACTCAAAGCTGGCGCGGATGTGAATGCGGAGGACAATCGCGCGAGGACACCGTTGATGTGCGCGGCGAGGGGGCAGAATCGCGACGTGGTCGCGGCAATACTCAACGCTGGGGCTGACGTGAATGCAAAGGACTCATATGGCAATTCGGCGCTGATGGAGGCGGCGTTTAACGAGAGCCCCGGCGTAATCAAAGCATTGCTCCAGGCCGGCGCGGACGTAAATGCGAAGGATCTTCGTGCGTGGACACCGCTCATGCAAATGGCGAGCAAACTGAATCCGGACTTGGTCGAAGCGATGCTCAACGCTGGCGCGGACGTGAATGCGAAGGACACTTATGGCAGCACGCCGCTCATGTTGGTGGCGGCAATAAACCCGAATCCTGACGTAATCACAGCATTACTCGGGGCTGGCGCGGATGTGAATGCGAAAGACAACGACGGCAACACGCCGCTGATGCATGCGGCGGGCTCAGACCCGCTCGTGGCGTTATTATCCCGCCCCAATCCCGACGTGATCGCGGTGCTGACCAAGGCTGGCGCGGATGTGAATGCGAAGGACAAGGACGGCCGGACAGCACTGATGTGCGCGGTTGAGTTCAACCCACACCCCGAAGTGATCGCGGCGCTGCTGAAAGGTGGCGCGGACCTGAATGCAAAGGGTGCCGATGGCAAAACATTGCTGATGCGCGCCGCGCAGCAAAACACGAATCCCGATGTGATCGCGGGGCTGCTCAAGTCTGGTGCGGACGTAAATGCGAAGGACAATTATGGTAAGACTGCACTAGTCCTTAAACCAGTGTGACCA
>PLXG01000320.1 GCA_003153195.1 Myxococcales bacterium | reverse complement strand
TATGGGGTGTTCCTAATTACTTCCCGTCGGCAAACGGGCTGCGGGCCCGATCTTCTGCGTTGTTCCTCGGTCAGATATCTACGGATATCTTCCTTCGTCACGCCTTGCATCTCGGGCTCCTCGCTCCGTTTGCCTCGGTCCAGTAATTAGGAACACCCCCTAGTCGAGATCGCGCGCGAGCTCAGCGCGAGTTGCTTCACTGAGCGTGGTCTCATGTCGATAGTGCGGATGATCGATCACCATCGACAGCGCCGTGCCGGCCTTGCGCAACGCCGCCTGCGCATCCGCCGTGAGCGGAAAGCGGATGTACTGCACCGCCGCTAATTTGTCGGCTTGAAACTGGCGCGGGTCGAACGTCGCCTTCACCCGCGCGCCGCCGACCACCAGGTATACGTGCTCGTTCAGTCCCACCAGCTGATTGAGCGTCTGCTCGAGCGTGGACATATCGGTGATCTCGACAAAGAGCGTGGCGCCGAGCTCGCCCGGATCGGGAAGGATCTGATTGTAGACGTCGATCTCCTCCTGAATCTTTTCCGGCTCACGAATGTTCTCAGCGCGGCACATCTCTTCGACCTGAAAGATCACCGTAGCGCGATTTTCGAACACCAGCGTCACAAGCGGTCCGACCGAAACGCGTCGAATCTTTTTCAGCTCGATGATCCGCTTGCGCAAATCATCTCGAATCGGCCCATATAGATCGGGACCGCGAACGTCGGTTCGAATGAGTTTTTTCACAGCGGCGTGCTCAGTAGCGAAGGGCGACTACTTGTCGTTGAGGCTGTCGAGACCTTTTTGGAAGCGACCGGCATGCGACTTCTCGGCGCGCGCCAGGGTCTCGAACCACTCGGCGATCTCCTCGAAGCCCTCTTCGCGAGCCGACTTGGCGAATCCTGGGTACATCTTGGTGTACTCGTAGGTTTCGCCGGCGATTGCCGCCTTCAAGTTCTTGCTGGAATCTCCGATCGGCTCTCCAGTCGCCGGGTCGCCCACGCGCTTCAAGTAGTCGAGGTGTCCGTGGGCATGACCGGTCTCACCTTCGGCCGTGTCGCGGAAGAGGCCGGCGATGTCGGGCTGACCCTCGACGTCGGCGGTCTTCGCGAAGTAGAGATAGCGACGATTCGCTTGGGATTCGCCGGCAAAAGCTTCCTTGAGATTGGTGTGAGTCTGCGTTCCCTTGAGCTCTTTCATCGTGTTCTCCTAAACTTTGACGAGCGCAACCTACCATGGGTGCGCACTTGACACAACGCAACCCGCTCCTCTATATGTGGCCGCACTCGGTCGCAAATCTTGCGACCGCTTCAGGAGGTGGCATGAGTCCTCAAATGAACCTATGGATGCAGCTGACGTTCCGCTGGTTGCACGTGATCGCCGGCATTATGTGGATTGGACATCTTTGGTTTTTCAACTTCGTGAACGCGCAGGTCGCCAAGACCTACGACGCCGACTCGAAGAAAAAAGTCGTGCCTGAGCTCATGCCGCGAGCGCTCTACTGGTTTCGCTGGGGCGCGGCGTACACCTTCATCACCGGCATCCTTCTACTCGGTCTCGTCTACTCGATGGCGGACAAGGGGATCAGCGAGACGATGAGCGGCGGAGCGGGCATCGGAATCATGCTCGCGGTGTTGATCGTCGGCTTCGGCATCTACGACATGCTCTGGAAAGCGATGGCCAAGAATGAAATGGCCGGAATCGTGGTCTCGTACGTGCTCGTGGTGGGCATCGCATTCGGACTCGCGCAAATCTTCGTCGGACGTGCGGTGTTGATCACCATCGGTGGACTATTCGGCACCATCATGGCTGCTAACGTGTGGATGCGCATTTGGCCGAATCAGCGCAAGATCATTGGCGCGATCAAAGGTGGCACTGCGCCGGACGCTGCGCTGGTGGCGACTGCCGGTCTTCGCTCCAAGCACAACACCTATATGTCCGTACCTCTCATCCTGCTGATGATTTCGAACCACTACCCGACGATGCTTTACGGAACCGCGACCGACGCGACCTGCGTTCCGATCATCATTGCCGCTATCGTGGCGATCGGCTGGGGCATTACCAAGTTCTTCTTCAGCAAGTCTGCTTCGCCCGCTCCCGCACAGTTCTAGAGGTTTCCCACGCAGCAAAACGCTTCTCGTCGAGAAAACGCCAAAACAGCCAAGTGATCGAAATGATCCAGAAAGACTGGTGGCGAGTTCGTAGCCAATTCGTTCGTCGGTGCGAAACGGCCTCGGGGACGAGCTCAGCTCTAAATCTTGTGGAGCGTTGGGAAGTAAGTTCGCACCAGTTTTGTAGTCGTTTTCAGCGACCCTGCCCCCAGATTTGCCCCCGACGCCTCATGATCCAACACATCTTTTTGACTGAGTGATCAGATTATCGTTGAGGTCGCGTCCGAAAGTAAAAAACTTGTTCGGTCAATTGGCCAAATTCTTTCAAACGATGCTTGCCGAAGGCCGCAAATGTTTGATACCGTCGCAAAATGACTTTTCCATCTTCATCGATCAAGCTCCTAGCAGTGGTGCTCGCGCTCGGCGGGTGTGGTGGTGATACTCCCAGCTCAGGAGGGGATTTGGGGGATTTGGCGGGAATGGGAGGAGATTTGGCGGGCACGGGAGGGGATCTTGCGAGCTCAGGTCAGATCGATTCGGGTGTGACGTGCTCGTCCGCGTGCGACCCGGGAAAATATCAGGTCTCCGACTGTACTCCAACTACCGATCGGGTTTGCGCGAGCTGTACGGCGATCGCCAACTGCGCGACCGAGACCTGCACGACGAGCTCCGATCAAACCTGCACCAGCTGCGCAACCGGATCCTACTTGAGCGCAGGCGCCTGCGTCACCTGTTCGACGAGCTGTGCGGTGCGGCAATATCAGACCACTGTCTGCAGCGCGAATGCCGACATCGCGTGCGCCAGCTGCACCGCGATCGACAACTGCGCGGCTGAGAGCTGCATCACCGATTCTGATCAAACGTGCACGAGTTGCAGCTCCAATTACTTCTTGAACGGGGGCACTTGCCAGGCGTGCGCGGTGAGCTGCTCATCAGGCCAATATCAAACGGCAGCCTGCAGCGCGAACGCCGACCTCGCTTGCGCCAGCTGCACCTCGATCGACAACTGCGCCGCGGAAACCTGCACGACCAGCTCGGATCAGACCTGTACGGCTTGCGCGAACAACTATTACTTGAGCGGCGGATCCTGCCATCAGTGCACGGGTGCCTGCCCGCTCGGCGAGCAGCAGACCGCTGCCTGTACCGCCACCACCGATCTCGCTTGTTCGAGCTGCACGATCATCTCCAACTGCACCATGGAGACCTGCACCACGACGTCTGACCAAACCTGCTCCACCTGTTCGGGTGGAACCTATTTAACTTCGGCAAACACGCAGTGCAGCGCATGCGCTGCCGGCAGCTACTCGGCGGGCGGATCGGCGACGTCGTGTTCGCCCTGTGCTGCGGGCAGTTATGCGCCGTCGACGGGCGCTACCTCGTGCCTGCAATGTCCAGTCGGAACCTATTCATCGACGGGCGCCTCGGCATGCACGCCCTGTGCGGCCGGCACCTATTCTGCCGTGGTCGGAGCAGCGACCTGTTCTGCATGTGCTTCGGGTGCGTTCTCTGCGGCAAATGCAACGAGTTGCACTACGTGGGCGACCTGTAACCCGGGTCAGTATGTGTCTGTCGCGGGCACTGCGAGCGCCGATCGA
>PLXG01000341.1 GCA_003153195.1 Myxococcales bacterium | reverse complement strand
GCGCGTGCGCGAAGCCGATGATGGTGGCGCGGAAGTTGTCGAGCAGCGACTGATTGGCGGTCGTCAGATCGCGATTCTTCACCACCAGGTCTTCATACAGCTGCGCGTTTTCGATCGAAACCGCCGCGCGCGCCGCCAAGACCGACAGCATCTTGCGCTGCCCCTCGGAGAATTTGTACCCGTGTGTGTAGGAGTAGGCGTTCAGCATTCCGATCACGGTGTCGCGCACCTTGAGTGGAATCGAGCAGAACGAGATCAGCCGCTTCTCGTGCGGCATAGAGGCGAAGTAGGCCAGCGCCTTGGGTCCGTGAACCAGCAGCGGACGATCGGAGCGGTAGTGCGACATGACCTGCTCGAGATCCAATTCGCCGGCGGTCTTGTTCTCGTCGAACGGCGCGTTCGGTCCCGAGCGGCGACTGCGCTCCTTGAATTGACCGGTGATCGGATCGCGCAGATGCAGGGTGACCACGTCGGCCTGCGCCTCTTCGACCACGCCTTCCAAAATCAGATCGAGCACGCGATCGAGCGACAGCGAATGGGCCACCGCTTCGGAAATCTTGTAGAGGGTGATCGCCTCTTTCAACTTGATGTTTTCGGCCTGAAGTCGCTGGCGCTCGAGCCCACGCTCGACGATGTGCACGACCTCTTCAATCTTGAACGGCTTCAAGATGTAGTCGTAGGCGCCCTTCTTCATGGCCTCGATTGCGGTTTCGACCGTGCCGAAGCCGGTCATGATCACGGTCAAAATGTTGTGACCGGTGGCGCTGATCTTTTCGAGCAGCTCGAGACCCCCCATGCCGGGCATCTTGAGATCCGAAATGACCATGTCGTAATCGCGCCGCCCGATCTCTTCGAGCGCCGACGGACCATCCTCCACGGTGGAGACGGCATAGCCCTCCATCGTAAGAAAATCCGAAAGAATCTCGCGGATTACCTTTTCATCGTCCACCACCAAAATCCGGCGGGGTTCATCGTGGAGTTGAGACTCCGTCGGTTCCAAGTACCCCTCCTGAGGCGCAGCAAAAAGGCCGAACCGAACCCATCATAACCGTTCCTAACGATTACAGTCAAACCAGAAGTTTCCGCCGGGTTGACGCGGGGCTACTGGCTCAGCGAGGCTCGAGCGGGGGGCGGAGTTAGGCGCCAGCTACTATATTAAGCGATTGAAACCATGACGAAAAAACATGAAGCTGCGCCTTCCGATCCTCTTCTAGATAGTCGAAGTTGGTGCCGCGATCGATGACCTCCCAGAAGTCTTTCGACTCGACCTGCTCGAGCTCTCGAAAGATTGAGCGCAGGCGTTCGGGCCGCTCATTCACCATGTCGCGAAAAATGGTCTGGGCATAGGGCGCGCCGGCCGGACCCGCGTTTAGATAAAAAGTCGCGAGCCTCACCTGTGCCTTGCGCACGCCGCGCAGAATATCCTCGTGCATCTCCGGCTTCGATCCCGCCGCGGCCGCGCTGCCCGCTACCGGATCTTGCGGATCGAGCTCCAGCAGCGCCTTCAAGATCGCGCCGTGCACGTCCGCGGAAACTCCGGCGGCGCTGCCGACGAACGCTCGTTCACACAAAGTGGCAAGATCGTAGGCGGCGGTCTCGGTCACGAAGCCGAGGTTCATCGAGTGCGCGAGCTGCCCATAATATCTGAAGTGAGTCGCTACGCCGGACGCGATCGCGGCGCAGCCGGGCGTGCCGAGCGCGCTCTCGGCCAGCTGCCGGTATTGGTTGAGCACGTTGTAGGCGGTGCGAACTTCGCGGGCGTTGATGGTCGCTCGCAAATAGGTGTTGAAGAACTTGATGGTGAGCGCGATCGCCTGATCGTCCGCGCCTCGTCCGGCGCCCGTGCCGAGCGCGCTCTCGCCGACGTAGCGCGTGTCGATGGCGATGAGTTGGCTGACATCGGGCATGCTGCCGAGTGACTCATTATAGATCGATTGAAATTGCCGAAGCACTTTCCATTCGAGCCAGATCCGTCGCTCGATTAGATCGGCGGTACTCTCCGGCGCCAGCGCCACGAAATCGGGGTTGGCGCGCAGTGATCGTCCGATGTGAAACCACTCAGCGTCGAGCGTCTTTTTGCGCTCGAGATATTGCACCAGCAGATCTTTGAGCGCGTCGATCGATCCGGACGCGATGGCTTTGTCTTTTTGTGAGACCGCGTTGATGGCCACGTCGGCCAGTTGCTCCACGCCGGTAAGCACCGAGCGCTGACGCGATTCGACCTCGGATTTGGATTCGAGCGCGGCGGAGACCGCTTGCGCCTGAATGCGGCCGACCACCCGTTCGGGATCGAGAAACGCGAATACGTAGGCGAAGTAGGGGACCATGAGCAACAAGGAGGCGGTGACCAGCACCATGGTCGAGATGATCGAAGCTTGTGGAATGAACGACTTTCCCACCGAGACCGAGACCCACACCGCGTTGATGCAGGCCACCACGAAGAAACCGAGCACGCCGAGGTTGGTATTGTCGCGAAAGAAGAGATCGGCGATGCGCGGCGTGTAGCGGGTGGCGGCCAACTGAACGACGATGGACACCACGGTGATGACGATGCCGAGCACCGCAGCCACCACCTGCGCCATGTTGCCGAGTGCGTTCTGCAAAGTGTCGATGTCGAAGTGAAACAGCGTGGACCAAAGGCTGCGTCCGTCGCCGAACGAGATCCAATCGAAGATGTAAAATCCAAGAAAGACGGTGGTCGAGATTCCGAGCAAAAGGATCAGAGGAAACCAGAGCGTGCGCGTCGCGCTGCGCGTCATTCTGTTCGTGGATGAGCCGTCGGAAACAGCCATTTGTGCCAGACTATCACAGTCTTCCGGCTTCCGTGTTAGGCTCGGGCTATGCTTTTGGTGGTCGACGTTGGCAATACCAACACCGTGCTCGGAGTGTTCGACACTTCGTCCGGCGATCTGCGCGCAAGCTGGCGCGTCGAGACCCGCGCGGGACGCACCGGCGATGAATTCGGCGCGCTCCTCCGCGAGCTGTTCGCGCTTTCGGATCTCAAGTGGGATGGAAAAAATCACGGCATCACCGCCGGAATCGTCGCCACTGTGGTGCCGACCGTGCTGTTCTCTATCGAAGAGCTGTTCAAGCGGCACATCGGTCTCAAGCCGCTTATCGTCGGGCCGGGCCTGAAAAGTGGCATGCCCATCTTGTATGACAATCCGCGCGAAGTCGGCGCCGATCGAATCGTCAACGCGGTCGCCGCCTACGAGCGCTACAAGCAAGGTTGCATCGTGGTCGACTTCGGCACCGCCACCACCTTCGATCTGATCACGCCCAAAGGCGAATACGCCGGCGGCGCGATCGCGCCCGGCATCATCACCGCTGCCGATGCACTCTACGAAGCGGCCGCCAAGTTGCCGCGCGTGGAGATCGTGCGGCCGAGCACAGTGGTGGGAAAAAATACCGTCGCTTCGATGCAGGCCGGACTCTATTTCGGTTATGTGGGCCTGGTCGACGAGATCGTCACGCGCATGATCAAGACGGTCGACCATCCGGTCAAAGTGGTGGCCACCGGAGGACTGGCGCCGCTCATCGCCAAAGAGAGCAAGACCATCGGCGAAGCCGACGAGATGCTGACGCTGCAAGGTCTTCGAATCCTCTACGAACGCAACCGCGGCTGATCGAGCGGACCATGGACGCCTCCCGTCGAGATGCACTTTTTCGCGGACTGTTTTTTGCGGCGCTGCTGGGTGGATCGCTCTGGCTGCTGATGCCGTCGGGCCTGGTGGGAAAGCCTGGGCCCGAGATCGATGCGCTGACGCTCAGCGGTCAGCCGGTGCACCTTTCGCCCGGTGAGCCGACGCTGCTCTCATTTTGGGCGACCTGGTGCGGACCCTGTATCGCCGAGATGCCAGTGCTGGAAAAGGTGTATCAAAAATTCGGGCACGGACCGGTGCGCTTTTTGGCCGTGGACGTCGACGAGCCCACCCGCGAGCAGCGCCTTGCCGTCTCAGAGTTCGTCGAGATGCGCCATTTCAGCCTACCGGTAGCGCTCGATCAAGGCGGGCTCGCCAAAAAGTATCAGGTGACGACGATTCCACACTTGGTGCTGATCGACCGAGCCGGCATGGTCATCAAAGTTTTTCATGGCGGCGCCAGCGAAGCCGAGCTCGACGAAGCGCTGCAGTCGCTCGCAAAGTAGCTAGACTGATCAGCTTTTTCTAAGCTGATTAGCTTTTTGTAGCGGCGGAGGCGGTCTCTTCGAGCGCCGCAGCGTTGCGATGGCGTGCTGTGGGCAAGTGTGCGTCCCAACAGGAAACGCTGCAAAATTGCAGCTTCACGCGACCCGAGTTACAGGTCGACACCGAGCAGCGATAGAATCTTTCGCCCATCGCGATCGGTTTGCGACACATCGAGCAGACCCCAAACGACTCTGGCAATCGGTTACCCTCGCAACCTTAGCGTAATGGTCCCGCCGGCGAACTTCAAGACGCTAGATGTTGAGCTTGTAAAAGTGAAATGATATCCTGGCTGTGCCGTGCGTGTAGGCACTTATGCTTTGCCCTTGTCTCTCAACTTGGCGGCGATTGCGCTGCTAGGACTGGGATGCTTTTCGCCAACGTTGATCAAGCTATTTCGTGGGCAGGCGCAGGCGTCGGAGCTGCACGAAGATCCGCCGGAGTTGACCGACCATTTCCGCCGATCTGAATTTCCCGAGTTACCGGCGCAGCCTCGTTCCGAAATACAATCGATCATTTTGCCGTCGATGAGCGCTGGCAGCGGATCGCTCGAGCCGGGAACGGTCGAGCCTCTAGCCAGCACCGCTGGAACTTTTCTCGGGATGAAGGACGAGATTCTCCTCGAGAGAATGCACTCGGTGCAGGTGGTGCACGCCAAGCTCAACAAGGGCGGCTCGTCGGTTTCGTTCAGGCTCGACTTCGCCGACGGCTCGCGCGCCGCGTTCAAGCCCGAGCAGATTCATCCGCAAACCATTCCGCGCAAAGAGATCGCCGCCTATCGCCTGAACCGCCTGCTCGAGCTCAACGCGGTTCCGCCGGCGACCGGTCGCACGTTTCATCGCTCCGAGCTGGTCGACAATCTTCCGCCCGACATGCCGCGCCTGGCTCGCCGAGTCAACGCCGAGACCATCTTCGACAAAGAGGGTTTCACCCGCGGCGAAGTTTCGTTTTGGATTCCGGTCATCCTCGAATCGGGGCTCGACAAGCCCGAGCACCTGGCCGATTGGCAGCGTTGGCTCACCGCCGGTGAATCGATTCCTTCGTCGCGGTCGCATCTCATGGAGCAGCTCTCGTCGCTGCTCTTGTTCGACATGTTGACCAACAACCCCGATCGATTTTCCGGCGGCAATCTGAAGATGTCAGACGACGGCCGAATGCTCTTCTACATGGACAACACCTTCAGCTTTCAGTCGGAGCCGCAAGGTCACGTCAAATGTCGCGTCGCGCTCGCGCATTCGCAGAAGTTTTCGCGTTCGCTGGTGGAGCGACTTCGTCGGCTCGACATGATCTCGCTTCGGGCGGCGTTCGAGCCGGAGCCAGGGATTCTCAGCGAGACTGAAATGTCTGCCATTTTGGGCCGACGTGACGTCGCGGTCGCCTACATCGACAGACTGATCGCGTCAAATGGCGAAGAGCGCGTGCTGGTGTTCGAGTGAACCCGCTCGCGAGCCAGGCTCAGACTACTGGCCAATCCGGCTCTTCCGCTCGGGCCACGCCGATCTCGCTGCCGCACATGATCGCGCAAATCGCCCCTGAGCGCGCCGACTACTATCAGATCGACGAAGCGGCCATGCGCCGCGATCTCAAGCTGTTTCACGTCTATCGGTTTCTCTCCACGTCGTATCTTTTCATTCCCGCGCTGGTGATGTTTTTTCAGCTGCGCGGCCTCGGCTTCACTCAGATCGCGCTCCTCAACAGCGTCTACGCGCTCACCGCCATCATCTTCGAAGTTCCAACCGGCGCGCTGGCCGATCGCTTCGGTCGTCGCCGCGCGATGGTGCTCGGTTCGCTGCTCATGGGCGCCGGCTGCCTGGTCGATTTTCAGGGCCAAGGTTTTTGGACCTTCGCCGTGGGCGAGAGCCTGCTGGCGCTGGGAATGACGCTCACCTCCGGCGCCGACTCAGCCTATCTCTACGATCTCCTGCGGTCGGCTCGCTGCGAGCACCAATATCGCCGTCACGAAGGATCGGCCACCGCTGCAAAACTTTCCGGCGCTGCCATCGCGCTGGCACTCGGTGGTCTGATGGCGCGTCGCTGGATCGCCGGCACCTATGTGGCGACGGCGATGATTTGTCTTCTCGCTGCAGTGGTCGCTTTCTTTCTGCGCGAATGGCCCTATGTCAGCCGCGATCGGTCTGGATTCTGGCCGTCGATGGGCCACGCCGCTCGCGCGACGGTGACGCATGCGCCGCTCCGTTTTGCCATCGGCTTTTCGGTTCTCATCTTTTTGCTTCTACGCATGGGGCTCTATCTCTATCCGGCCTATCTCGCGACCGCCCATCTCGACCTGGGCTGGATCGGACTTTCGCTGGCGGGGCTTTCACTTCTCGGTGCGCTGAGCGCCTACCGCATCGAGTCGGTGCGAAATTTCTTTGGCGAGCGCCGGCTGGTGTGGCTGCTTCCGATCGTGATCGCGGCGTCCTACTTCGGTCTCGGTCAGTTCGTCGCCATCGGCGGAATCGCGCTGCTCGCGCTGCAAGCGATCTGCAACGGCCTCTACTCGCCCTTTTCCAAAGAGCTTCTGAATCGCGAAATCGCCGACTCTGGCCATCGCGCCACCATGCTTTCAGTCGAATCGATGACCAGGCGACTGGCGTTCGGCGCGTTCGCACCGCTGGCCGGCGTGCTGATCGACAAGCGATCGCTTTCCGCCGGACTTTACGCCTGTGCGGTCGTGGGCGCGCTCGGGGCAGTGGCCCTGGTCTGGTCGATGCGAAAAGGCGCCGGTTTGACCCGCCTTACATTCGCTAAGTAGTTGTTTTTAGTCGTGTTTTTCTCGCCCTTGACAGGTGCGTCGCTGCCAAGCAGAGTCACCCCCGTCGGCAATGAGTAAAAACGGTGAGTAAAAAGTCGGTCTATTTCGTGTCGCTCGGCTGTCCGAAAAATCGGGTGGATACCGAGGTCATGCTCGGCCTCACTGATGGCGCCGGCTTTCGCATCGCGCGCGACCCGTCCGAAGCCAACGTCATCGTGGTCAACACCTGCGGGTTCATCGGCGAAGCCAAAGAAGAATCGGTCGAGACCATCTTGGAGATGGCCAAGCACAAAGAGTCAGGGAACTGCGAGCGCTTGGTGGTGACCGGATGTCTGACACAGCGTTACGGCGGCGAGCTCGAAAAAGAGATGCCTGAGGTCGATCACTTTCTCGGCTCGGGCGACGTCGACAAGATCGTGGGCGCGATTCGCGGTGAGTCCGCGCGCGACGGCGTGTCGATGGATCCCGCCTATCTCTACGACGACGTGACCCCGCGATTGCTTTCGCTGCCGCACTACACCGCCTACGTGAAGATCGCCGAAGGCTGCGATCGTCCGTGCTCGTTCTGCATCATTCCGAAATTGCGTGGCGGACAGCGCTCGCGCGCGCCGGAGTCGGTGGAGCGCGAAGTGCGCGAGCTGGTGGCGCAGGGCGCGGTCGAGATCAATTTGGTGGCGCAGGACCTCACCACCTATGGCGAAGATCTGAAAGATCACGACATCGATCTGGCGCGCTTGGTGCGTCGTCTCGCGCGCGTCGACGGATTGCGTTGGCTCCGTTTGCACTACGCCTATCCCACGGCGACCTCGGATGCGCTTCTCGACGCCATCGCCGAAGAGCCGCGCGTGGCCAAGTATATCGACATGCCGCTTCAGCACATCGATGACGACATTCTGAAAAAAATGCGGCGCGGCCATATCGGAAAGACTTCGCGCGGGCTGGTGAAGAAGATCCGCGAACGAATTCCTGGCGTCACTCTGCGCACGACGTTCATTGTCGGACATCCCGGCGAGACTGATGCCGCCTTCGAGCGGCTGTGCGACTTCGTGCGCGAATCCGAATTCGATCGCGTGGGCGCGTTCACCTATTCACTGGAAGAGGGCACGCACTCGGCAACGCTCGATGGGCGGGTGACTGACAAGGTGATGCAGAAGAGGCAGCGCGCGCTGATGCGACTGCAAAGACAGATCTCGCGCCGCAAGATGAAGCAGATGGTCGGTCGCGAGATCGATGTCCTGGTCGAAGGTCCGAGCGACGAGAGCGAGTATCTACTCGAAGGTCGTCACGAAGGTCAGGCGCCCGAGATCGACGGCAAGGTGTTCCTTGCGCTTTCGGATGAAGGTTCGATGAAGGCGCCGCGACAAGGCGACCTGGTGCGCGCGCGTGTGACCGGATTTGCCGACTATGATCTAGCGGCGACCGCCGAAGCGATCGTGCTGCCGTCGCGAATCAAGCGCACCATGAAGCTCCCGGTCATCGCCGCCTAGCTCACTGCCCGGCGAGCGTTCAGATCGCCTAACGCGACAGTCGGGCATGACAAACGCGAGGTCATATTAAGTCGCCAGTTCAAGTCGCGCCCGTGGATGTGAACCACATGCTTTGTAGCGATATCCCTCTACCAGGTCCGCGTAACCGATCCGGTTGGGGTCTTTGTAGTGCTTCGCCCACTCGAATTTAGGATCAAACCGGATGGACCACGAAGGACAGAGTTGACTCCATTGGCGCCGGAGGTTGTCGTGCTTGTGGCGCCTGAGCGAAAGGTAGTCGTCGAGGTGTTGCCGTTCACCACTGTTGTCCTTGGACTGCGCCAATCGGCCTGCATGTTAAAGCGGTCTGCCGCCTTCATAACTTTGAGACCGTTTGTAGGCGCATGATACTGCTGGGCAACCGCGGACACGGGAAGGAGAACGAATAAGATAGCCAGAATGCGGTTCATTGGGTCACCTCTTCAGTACGACACAGAAAGCAGAAAACGGGCCAACCAGAACAGCCTAGAACTATTTGATTAAACTGAGAGATTGGAAAGCGGAGCTCCCAACAGGTAGGGTCTATTGACCTCAACGGTTGCAATAGCCTGCGGCCCAACGTCAGTATTATTTTTGGGCGTCCGCGCGAGTAGGCGCCCTCGATAGATCGACGGCAAAGTATTCCTCGCGCTTTCGGATGAAAGATCGATGAAGGCGCCGCGACAAGGCGATCTGGTGCGCGCGCGCGTGACCGGATTTGCCGATTACGATCTGGCGGCGACCGCCGAGTCGATCGTGCTGCCGTCGAGGATCAAGCGCACCATGAAACTCCCCGTCATCGCCGCGTAGATTTGTCTGCCCGGCGGAATCTCATTTAGACCTACACGTATGACCAAGTAGGATTGCGACAAAACCGGCGCGTGTGGGGGGAGAACCTCCCCTTGTGGGGGAAAACTCCTCTGGTGTTTTCGCCGAAGACACACAGTTTCACACCTTTCGCGCGGCGTTGGATCGGGCACGCCCTTTGCTTCAAGCACTTCAATGAGGGGTGCCATGAACTCTAAGATTGCGCTGCTCGCCGCTTCGCTCGCCGCATTTGGCTGTAGCACCAGTCAAAAGAAGGCGGCCGATGACGACTTCTCAAAGTTCGTCGGTCAGGCGCTCGACTCCGCGACCGTAACCTCCCAGATCGAGATTCTCGGCACGCTCAGCTACGGCAGCCTTTCGCCTCACGTGAGCTACGTGAACCCTCTACGCTATCGCGCGTTCACGTTCGTCGGCTCGGCCGCCGACAAGGTGGACATCTGGGTACGTTCGGGAAATGGCGATCCGATCGCTTGGCTGTTTGACGCGAACTTCAACTTTCTCGGCAAGAATGATGACGCCGATTCGCAGACCAACGACGCGCACATCCTCCGAACGCTCAGCAGCGATGGCATCTGTCTGATCGTGTTTCGCGATTTCGAGCTGTGGCCGGCGGACATGGTGGTCGGACTGGAGCGCGATCCGGCGGCTACCGACGGCGGCCTGTTTCCGGTCGACCTTGCCTACCATAGCCCGACGGATCTCGGGGTTGAGCCGACGGATCTTGCGCATCACGACACGCCGGACCTCGGGTACCCGGTCGACCTCGCGTATCACTACCCGGTCGACCTCGCGTATCACGACCCGGTCGACCTCGCGCATCACGACACTCCGGACCTCGCGTATCACACGACGGATCTCGCGCATCACAACACCGGGGAGCCGTAAACGAGTGCCGTGACTTCGTGCGCGACGGCAACGAGACCGACCGATTGCGCGAGCGCGTTTTGCGACGCTAATACGCACGTCTGCCTCGACGCCGGACCGCAACCCACCGTCCAATCGGTCGTGCCACAGCAGGACGGTTCGTTCAAGGTCACCTTCAGCGGCACCTCGGGCATCACGTACATGATTCAGGTTTCGCCCGACCTGAGTAACTGGGCTCACATCGGCACGGTGACGGCGGTGAACGGCAAGATCGTGTTCACCGATTTCGATGCGTCGACCTACGCCACGCGCTTCTACGGTGCGATTCCTTGGACCGAGAGCTCGTAGCTCTTCGCTAAGGCGCCGTCCTTGTTCGTCCCACGCCTCGGCGCGTCGTGACGTCACCCTTATTTTCGAGCGTCCGCGCGGTAGCCGCCCTTGATTGGTGGCTGGGGTTTTGTGTTTAGGTCTGGATTGAATTTTCGGTTGTAGAGAGACGTTCTTGAGGCGGAGGGACTGAAGATGAACGCAGCGAAGATAATTTCTTTCACCTTGATGGTTGCGTCCCTATGCGGCTGCTCCGTCTCCGTTTCTTATTTGCAAACGAACCTGCCGCCCCATCCACTCGCCGCAAAATCCAGCGACGCCGTCGATGTACTGACCATCCCGCCAGGGCGAAAATACGTCGAGATTGGTACGATCCAAACAGAACTGGTTGGTTTTGCGTCACACGAAAACGTCGTCGCGGCGGTCAAGCAAGAGGCTGCGAATCGAGGCTGCGATGCGCTGGTCAGGATTCGGTCAGTGCATACGTTTGCTGCGGCTTGTATCGTTTACACTGAAAAATAGCGCGTTGCTCAACACATCATATCGTGTCGAGCTTGTCGATGGTGCGCGCCGCGAGGATGCCGAACAGCGCCGTGATCGCCACCGCTGCGATCGCTGACTGCCAGGGCGCGACCGCTACATCTAAGAAGTAGCTCGGCGGAAGTGGCAAGCCGGCGATATTATGCAGATGAAAGTGCAACGTTACCAGATGCAGCGGTACCGGTGCGTTTCCCAGCCCCGATTCGACGATCACCAAATAGCCGAGCACCGACATGAACGGATGACGCCAGAATCGGGCGCCGATTCCGAGCGCGAGCGCGCCGTATCCGAAGGTCCCGAGGACCGCTGCGGCAATGGAGCGGAAGAGGTGCCCGAAATTTTCGCCCAGGTCGTTGGGAAATCGAATGAGCGATACTAGGTACTCGAGCGGCAAGAGCGCGATCAGGGCGAGCGCCATCGGGATCAGCACCGCGGTCGCTTTACCGATCAAGAGAGCCGAGCGCGGCGTCGGACGGGCGAACAGAAAAGTATGAGTCTGCATTTCGAGCTCTTCGGAGAGCGCATTGGCCAGCAGCAGTGCGGGTAAAAACGGTAGGACGAAGGTGAAGTGCACGTCCAATAGCTCGTCATAGAATCCGATCCCGAATCGGCCGGCCAGGACCAAGCCGGCGGCTGCCAAGAGTGGAAGCAGCAGAACCGCGAGCGATAGCCATCCCATCTTCCGTCGGCGCAGGCGTAAAAGATGAAGACGCGCGTAGATCACGATGGCAGACGTCACGTCGCACCCGCTTTCAAAACCTGCTCCGCGCTGAGCCGCTCGTCTTTGGTCAAATAGTGAAACACCGCGGCGATGTTGTTGTCCGGGCTGGTGAGCGATTGAATGGAGACCCTGGCGCTTCGCGCTGCCTGCGGTACCGCGGAGTAGAGCGCGTCGGGGGTGCGCGTTTCGACCTCGATGGCAGCCTCTTCAATGCTGACTTGCACCACGTGTGGGAGCGCGATCAGCACCTCCGCCAATTTTCGCGGTGCGCTGCAGCCGATGCGTACTTTGTGCGGATGGCGATCGATGAGCGCGCGAATCTCCTCGATGTTGCCCTGTGCGAGCACGCGTCCCTTGTGCATGAGCACGATGCGCGAGGTCAGGCTCTCGATCTCGTGCAGAACGTGCGACGAAAGGACGATGCAGCGTCCGCGCGCCGCCGCCTCGCGCAGAACCTCCATCACGCGCACGCGCGCCAGCGGATCGCAGCCGGTCAGCGGCTCGTCGAGTAGCAGCACCTCTGGATCGTGGGCCAGTGCTTGCGCGAGCTTGCAACGCTGTCGCATACCTTTTGAATATTCGCCGATGCGGCGGTTCATCGCATCGGTCAGATCGAATCGCTCGAGCATGTTTCGCGCGCGGATTTTCGCTTCGTGGTGCGCAAATCCGTGAAGCTCAGTGAGGGCGGTGCAGAATTCCAGACCGGTGAGCTCGTCGTAGGCGCGCTCGTGCTCGGGACAGTACCCGACATGCCGGAGGGC
>PLXG01000431.1:15944-16079 GCA_003153195.1 Myxococcales bacterium | reverse complement strand
TATCTTCTTTGCGCTCGCGCAGCGGTGGTAGGTCGATGCGGACTACCGCCAACCGATGATAAAGATCTGGGCGAAATCTTCCGGCTCGCACCTCCTCGCGCAAGTCGCGGTTGGTGGCAGCGATGACGCGAACGT
>PLXG01000431.1:8683-15896 GCA_003153195.1 Myxococcales bacterium | reverse complement strand
CGCGCACGTGACCGAACAGCTCGCTTTCGATGAGCGATCGCGACATCCCGGCCAGATCGCAGATAACGAAAGGTTCTTTCGCGCGCGGGCTTCGGTCGTGAATCGCCTCGGCGCAAAGCTCCTTGCCAGTGCCGGTCTCGCCTTCGATCAATACTGCCAGATCCGACGGCGCCACTCGTTCGAGCAGCGAATAGATGTCGCGCATGCGACGGCTCGAGCCGAGCAAGCTTCCGAAATGATCCGCAGTGCTAGGCGGGATCGAATGGCTGACTTCGTTCATCCAAAGATAAAGGTAAGGCAAAAGCGCAAGAAGTCAGGCGTTCGTCACGTACAAATTGTCAGGCGTGTTTTACATGCAGAGGCAGCTTACGCTCGAGGGCCAACTGAGCGCCGTCTTGGAAGGTTTTGAAGAGCTCTTTGAGCTGGCCTTGGAGAAGATTGTCATCTTCGTCACCATCGTCCTCATCCTCGTCGTCATCCTCGTCCTCGAGCGCAAGCTCCTCTTTGACTTCGTCGAGAATGTCGACCAGGACCTGTAACGAGGCGACGCGTAGCCCAGCTACTTCGATCACCCCGTCAAACTCGACCGGCAGATAGATCTCCGCCGCCACGTCGTGTCCGTCGAGACGATCGAGGAACTCGGTGAGGACGTGGTTATCGATCGGCTCGCCGATCGGGCTAGCTTCGTCATCCTCGCCGGACGGAATCGGTGGTGCACCTACTTTTTCCATCTTCTTACGGAGCTCAACAATCTCTTCGTCACTCAAACGATCGCTCAGCGGACCCATTTCCAATTCAGCCATGCATACCTCGCAGGAATTATTTTTGCGCGTCCCGCTTCATCTTGTCAATCGTGCCGGAAAACATCTTCATATTCCCAGGCAGCAGCCCGGGAGTACAATCGCGGGGTGAGCCTCCAGGCCGTACGTTTCGAACAGGACCTCAGTGGCCGCCCGCGAAGCGACCAAGCGAGCGCTTGCCGAACGTTTTTAGAGGAGGCGCGAGGCAAGATTCGGGCGGCGCACGAGCGGGGCGAGCCGGGAGACGTCACTTCTCGCGCATATTCGGACGCCATCGATCAGATCGTCATCGCGCTCTTTCGCGCCGCCCGCTCCAGGTTGAAAGATGCGCTCGAGCCGGTTTCGTTGGTGGCGGTAGGTGGTTACGGACGCGGGGAGCTCTGTCCCTTCTCGGATCTAGATCTCTGGTTTGTCACCGAAGAGGCCACTCATCGTGGCGTGTCCGAGCTGGCGGAAGCGGTGCTCTATCCGCTCTGGGATCTCAAGCTCGAAGTGGGACACGCGGTGCGCACGCCGCTGTCCGCCGTCGAGCTCGGACGCGAGGATCTCACCGCCTGTACCGCACTGCTCGATACACGATTCCTCGATGGTGATCGCGCACCGTTCGATCGATTGCGCGCTGAAGTGCCACGGCTGTTCGAACGCGATCCGAGCGACATCGTTCGACGGCTCGATCGCGAAAAGCGCGATCGCCACGCGCGCTTTGGCGACACCGTGTTCTTGCTCGAGCCCAATTGTAAGAACGGCGAGGGGGGATATCGCGATCTCCTGGTTGGGCTGTGGGCGGCCAAGGCTCGTTACAGCGTGAACGGATTTTCCGATCTCACGTCGGCGCTGCAGTCGTCGCCGCGACAGGCGCGCGCACTCATGGAGGCGCAGCGTTTCTTTCTGACGCTGCGAACCGCGGCTCATTTTGGCGCCGGGCGCAAAGCCGATCGATTGACTTTCGAGCTGCAGGAGTCGATCGCGCCGGGACTCTTGCGCTGGACCGCCTCGGCGCAGACGCGACCGGCCGACGACCTAATGGCACCGGTGGTGGCACCGGCGGTGGCGCCGGCGGTAGAGGCGCTGATGCAGCGCTACTTCCAGCACGCCAAAGCGGTCAAGCGGGAGACCGAGCGGCTGCTCGAACGCTGTATGGTCGAGCCCGAGCGCGAGCCGGTCGAGAAAATCGTCGACGACTCGTTCTCGCTGGTGGACGACAAGCTGACTGCTCGCGACGTAGAGCTATTTCGAAGAAAACCGGCGGAGATGTTGCGCATCTTCAACGTGGCCGCCGAGACTGGCGCGGCCTTGAGCGGTCAGACCTGTGAGCTCATCGCTGATGCGGTGGTGGCGCTGGCGGACGATCAGGCGCTGTCGGGAAATCTCGAGGCGAGCGCCGAATTCTTGAGGCTACTGATCGATCCACGCGATCGACGGTCACCTTCGCTGCTGGAGCAAGCCCACGATCTCGGGCTCGTGGCGGCGATGATGCCGGAGTTCGCGCCTTGCACTGGCCGCGTTCAACACGATCTCTATCACGTGTTTACCGTCGACCAGCATTCTCTGTACGCGGTCGGTCGACTCAAGGAGATCGAACGCGGGGAGCTCAAGGAGTCGCTGCCGCTCGCGAGTCAAGTGATCGGTGAGGTGGAGCGGCGCGTTCCACTCTATTTGGGCACGCTGCTTCACGACGTCGGCAAGCCGCTCGGCAAAGGGCATTCGGAGACCGGCGCCAAGTTGGCGGTCACCATCGGGCGAAGGCTCGGACTCTCCGAGCAGGACGTCTCGCAGACGGAATTTCTGGTGCTGCGTCACCTGTACCTGTCGCACCTTTCGCAGCGGCGCGACCTGAACGACGTGGCGATGGTGGCGGGCGTTGCGGTCGAGCTGGGCGACGAAGAGACCTTGCGCGAGCTCTATCTACTGACGCTCGCGGACATGTCGATGGTCGCGCCCGGCAATCTGACCGATTGGAAAGAGCAGCTGCTGCGTGAGCTGTACGTGCGCACGCTGGCCCATTTTCATCGCGGCGCCGATCTGCAGGGTTCGGATCGCAGCGCGGTGGTGGCCCGTCGCAAGAAGCGTGTGGCCGAAATCAGTCAAGAGAGTGAAGCAGCGATCGAGGCCTGGTTCGCGTCGCTGCCCGATCGCTACGTGACCTTGGCGTCGTCGAAGGAGATCGTCCGTCACCTTCAGCTTTCCCACAGGCGCAGCGGAGCGGTCGCCATCGAAGTCGTGCATCGCGCCCGTCGAGGATTCTCCGAGCTGACGGTCTGCACCGAAGACGCCCCGGGCCTTTTGTCGAGGATCGCGGGCGTACTGCTCGCCAATCGCCTGGATATTTTATCGGCGCAGATTCATTCGCGCATGGAGGCGGGCGGCAAGATCGAGGCGCTGGACGTTTTCACCGTTCGCGATCGCTATGGACGCGCCATGGTCGATGACAAGAAATGGGCGCGCTTCGAAGCCGACCTAGCGCAGGTTATCGAAGGCAAGATCACCGTCGAGAAATTGATCGTCGATCGGCGAGAGCGAAAGTCGCTGCCCGATCGGGTGGTGCCCGAAGTGCGTACCGAGATCGAGGTCGACAACCACGTCTCGAACGATTTTTCGGTCATCGACGTCTACACGCAAGATCGGCTGGGCGTGCTCTACACCATCACCCGCACGCTGGCTGAGCTTCGGCTCGACATTCAGCTTTCGAAGGTGTCCACCGAGGGAATTCGCGTCGCCGACGTCTTTTATGTTCGCGATCGGGATCGTGCGCTCAGCGGGAAGCTCTCGCCCGAGCGCACCGACGAAGTGAAGCTCACATTGGCCGAGACTTTAGGCCGTGCGCGATAGCGTGTTAGGCTTTTCAATATGGTGAAGAAAGTTGTCTTATGTCTTTTGGTGTCAGGTGCGGCGCTGGCCGCGGATCTGCCCGACGACAAGATCATCGATGACGGATCGCGCAAGCTCGAGTCGGGCGACGTCGCCGGTGCACTCGCCGACTTTGCACGCGCCGAAAAACTCTCACCCACCGATCCGCGTCCGCACTTTCTGCGCGCGGTGGCGCTGCAAAGAAAAGGTGATTTCGCTGCTGCCGAAAAGGGTTTTCGTCAGGCGCTCAAGCTCGATCCGCATCGGGCCGACGTACGCAATGAGCTCGGCGCCATGCTCACCGACCGGAAGCAATTTCGCGAAGCGGTCCTGGAGCTCAAGTTGGCGGTGGTCGAGAATCCCAAGTATCCGGAGGCCTGGTACAACCTCGGCCAAGCCTATTCCAACCTGAACGACTGCGAGAGCGTGGCCGCCTTTCAACGCGCGACCGAGCTCAATCCCACCGACGCCGACGGATTCATCAATTTGTCTGCCAACGCGCGCACCTGTCAAAAGCTCGACGTCGCCAAATCGAGCGCGCTTCACGCCACCCAGCTCAAGCCGTCCGACGGTGCGGCGTGGTGGAACCTGGGCAAGGCGGAGCTCAAGCTCAAGCAGAGCAGTGAAGCGATCGGCGCGTTCGAGCGAGCGGTCAAGCTCGGCGCCGGACCTGCGGCGCAAGTGGATCTAGGGGCGGCTTATGCCCAGGCCGGAGATTTCGCGCAGGCCGAAAAGCAATTGCGCGGTGCGCTGGCCAAGCAAGACCTAGCGAATGCGCATTGGCATCTCGCGCAGATCCTGGCCGCGCAAAAGAGGTGCGTCGAAGCCAAAAAAGAGATCGGTGCACTTCCGCCCGCTGAACAATCGAGCGAAAAATCCAAACACCTCCTAGAAACCTGCAAGTAACTCCGTCCGAGGTCGGCGACGTCGCTTTGACAAGCGCGAATTCCTTATATAATCTCCACAAATGTTGGGTGAAGAGAAGCTTCGCGACGCGCTCACGTTCGACGATGTTCTGTTGGTTCCAGCCGAAAGCTCGGTGCTGCCACGCGAGTGCGACGTCTCGACGCAGCTAACCGCTGAGATTGCGCTGCACATTCCGCTGGTCTCCTCGGCGATGGACACGGTCACCGAAGCGGCCACGGCCATCTGCATGGCGCGCGAAGGCGGGCTCGGCATCATTCACAAAAATCTCACGCCGGTGGAGCAGGCGCGAGAGGTGCAGAAGGTCAAGAAAGCCGAGTCGGGGATGGTGGTCGACCCGGTCGTCATTCATCCCGATCAGAAGCTCAGCCACGCGCTCGAGCTCATGCGGCAAAACGGAATCAGTGGTCTGCCGGTGGTGGGCGACGACAATGTTGCCGTCGGCATTCTGACCAACCGTGACGTGCGATTCGAACGCAACCTCGAGCAGCGCGTGCGCGACGTGATGACCACCGAGCTGGTGACCGCACCGGAAAAAGTTTCGCTCGAGCAGGCCAAAGATCTTTTGCATCGCCACCGCATCGAGAAGCTGATCGTGGTTGACGCCAAAGGCCGGATGAAGGGCCTTATCACCATCAAAGACATCGAGAAGGCCAAGAGCCATCCCTACGCGGCGAAAGATTCGCACGGACGTCTGCGCGTCGGCGCTGCTGTCGGTGTGGGCGACGATCGCGAGCCGCGAATTCAAGCGCTGTTGCAGGCCGGTTGCGACGTGATCGTGATCGACACCGCGCACGGGCACTCGAGGGGCGTGATCGATGCGGTTCATCAAACGCGTCAGACCTTCAAAGACGCGCAGATCATCGCCGGCAATGTCGCCACCGCGGAAGCGTACGAAGCGCTGGTTCGCGCGGGGGCTGACGGCGTCAAGGTGGGAATCGGCCCTGGGTCGATCTGCACCACGCGAGTGGTGGCGGGCGTCGGCGTTCCGCAAATGACCGCAGTTTCCGATTGCGCGCGCGCAGCGCAGAAGCTCGGCAAACCCATCATCTCCGACGGCGGAATTAAATATTCGGGCGATGTGGCCAAGGCGCTCGCGGCCGGTGCGCACACCGTCATGATCGGCTCCTTGTTCGCCGGCACCGACGAAGCGCCGGGCGAAGTGATTCTATTTCAGGGACGTGCGTACAAACAATATCGCGGCATGGGATCGATCGGCGNNCACGTGCACGACGTGATCATCACCAAAGAGGCGCCCAACTACCGAGTCGAGTCGTAGTTGAAACGCTGGCTGCCGACGGGCCTACTGGCTGCCGTCGGTCTATTTCTGTCGTTCACTCCCTTTTGTCGTACCGCGCGGAAATTACAACGCCAAGGCTGTTCGTCCCATCGACAACGAGGTCTGGTTGATGCTACTTGCGCCGGCGGCGATTTATCTACTCGGGATGTTCGCTTACAAACTCAAAAATCGGGCGCGCATGCTGTTCGTCGTGCTGGCGATTTTCTTATCGGCTGCGGCCTTGCTCACGCACTTCTCCATCTTGTTCGAAGGGGTGCTCATTGGGTTGGGGTTGTCGCGAATCGTGACGCCCACCCGCACCTACCTGGCGACCATTGCCTTCAACTATGTGGGCGCGCTCTTGGCCATCGCCCTGGCACTAAGACCCGCGCTACTGTCCTCGAGGATGACAGTGTCATCGCCCTCTACTATAGTGAGCGCCAGCCATGAGTCGTGACCTCTGCCTGATTCTGGATTTTGGCTCGCAGTACACGCAGCTCATCGCNNCATCGCCCGTCGCGTGCGCGAGCTCAAAGTCTATTCGGAGATCCATCCCTTCAGCTATGCGCTGGCGGAAATTCGCGCGCGCAAGCCGCGGGCGATCATTCTGTCGGGTGGACCGTCGTCCTGTTACGAGCCGGGCGCGCCGACGATCGATCCGGCGATCTATGATTTGGGAATTCCGATTTTGGGGATTTGCTACGGCGTGCAGCTTACTGCCAAATTGCTCGGCGGCAAGGTGGTTCCGTCGGACAAGCGCGAATACGGCCGCGCGCATGTGCGCGTGGTGAACGCCAAGTCGGAGCTGTTTCACGGATTCTCATCGGGCGAAGAGATCTCGGTGTGGATGTCGCATGGCGATCGCGTCGAGACACTGCCGGCTGGATTCGAACTCATCGGCGAGACGCCGAATGCACCGGCGGCGGCGGTGGCCAATGTGGCACGTGGAATCTACGGCGTGCAGTTTCATCCCNNCCCGAGGTGGCGCACACGCCGCGCGGCGGAGAGCTGCTTTCCAATTATCTATTTCGCATCTGCAAGATGTCGCCGAATTGGAACATGGCCTCGTTCGCCGAAGAGGCGGTGGCCAAAGTACGCGCGCAGGTGGGCGAGCGCGGTCGCGTGATTTGTGGACTTTCCGGTGGCGTCGATTCGTCGGTGGCGGCCAAGCTGATTCTGAACGCGATCGGAGATCGGCTGACCTGCATTTTCGTCGACAACGGCCTTCTGCGTAAAGGCGAGCGTGCCGGCGTAGAGACGCTGTTTGCCGGCGCATTTCACGCCGACTTGCACGTGGTCGACGCCGAAAAACGCTTTTTGGAAAAGCTCGCCGGCGTGACCGATCCGGAGAAGAAGCGCAAGA
>PLXG01000431.1:0-8677 GCA_003153195.1 Myxococcales bacterium | reverse complement strand
TCGAGCCGCTGCGCGAGCTCTTCAAAGACGAGGTCCGCGAGCTCGGCGCCGAGCTGGGATTGCCGCGCCATGTGCTGTGGCGTCAACCCTTTCCCGGACCGGGATTGGCGGTGCGCGTGCTCGGCGAAGTGACGCGCGAACGCTGCGAGATTTTGCGCGAGGCCGACGCGATCATCGACGAGGAAATTCGGTCGGCCGGCCTTTATGAATCGATCTGGCAGTCGTTCGGCGTACTTTTGCCGGTCAAATCGGTGGGCGTGATGGGCGATCAGCGCACCTACGCCGACGCGCTGTGTATTCGCGCGGTGAGCTCGAAAGACGGCATGACCGCCGACTGGGTTCCGCTTCCGCACGAGCTGCTCGGTACCATCAGTCGTCGTGTGATCAACGAAGTGCGCGGCATAAATCGCGTGGTCTATGACATCACGTCCAAGCCACCGGGGACCATCGAGTGGGAATGATCGCCCTCGTTTGGGCGTTGGCGGCGCCCGAGGTGCTGGTCGCGCACGCCGCGCAGGCCGCCGATCTGCGCGCACCGAACGCCGAAGTGGCGCGGGTCCGTGCCGAGAAGAATGCTCGCGGACGAGCCGAGCGCGATTTGCGCAAACAGCTGGAAGAGCGCGGGTTGAGCATGGAAAAGCTCGACGCGCTCATCGGCTCGGCCAAGGTGGCGGAGAATTTCGGATCGGACGGATCGGTGACGATCGATCTCAGTGTGACGGTGGACGCGCCGGCGAAAGCGCACGCAAAGCCGGCCAAGAAAAATCCATGAAGCTCCTTTCGGTGGGACTCTTGCTCTTGACCTCGCTCGCCCGCGCCCAAGAGCCAACGCCGATGCCCGCGCCGATCGGCAATTCGTTCGAGGCCACTGGACAGGCGCCGATCATGAGCGGCGATCGAGTGCGAGCCCGGGAACGTGCGCTCGACGACGCCTTTCGCCAAGTGGTCGAGCACGCTACGCAGGCATTGCTCGATCCGGCGATATTTTCCGCACGCTCGTCCGAGCTCAAGCTGCGGATCTTTCCCAAGGCGCGCATTTATGTGGGGAACTATCGCGTTCTCGACGAAGGCGCGATCGGAACGACCTTCCAAGTGCATCTGTCGGCGCAGATCGCGACCGCGCGACTGTCCCGCGATCTGTCGCCGTTTGGATCGACTACGTCTAAGGCCCCCGAGCAGGTGCAGCTACCGCGACTTCCGAACAAGGTGCTGGTGTGCAGCGATCCGCGCGGACGAGATTCGGCGGTCAAGCTCACCACCGCGATGCATCGGGAAGCGTCGTTCTTGCAGCCGTGCGACGAGATGCAGTTACAGCAGTTGTTGCGCGCGGGAGAAGGAGAAGGCGCGCTGGTCGTCTGGGTGACGGTCGACGACGCTGGAACCATTCGTGGGTCCGATCTCGCGGCGGCGCACGCGCGTGCCGAAGCCAAATGGATCGATCGCGAAGGCAAAGTGAAAGGCGACGAGGCGAAAGAGAAAGATGGTTACGGCGCAAAGATCGCAGATGCGCGCGATCGAGCGGCAACTTTGGCCATTGAGCTCGCGGTTTCGGCGCTGGAGCCGGTCGTGATCGCTAAAACGCCCAAGGCGACTGGAACACTGCGGGCGCGCATCGAAGGAGTCAGCCAATTTTCCGATCTGACAGCGGTGATTCATGCGCTCTCATCGATCCCGGGCGTTTTCGAAGTNNGCGGTCAGGTGGATGTGGAGATTTCGACCGGACTTTCGGAGGCGCAGATCATCGGCTCGCTCGGCCGAATGTCATTTCCGGGCCTCAAGATTCAGTCGCTGGTGACGCCTGAAGGAATGCTGAGCCTGCTGGTGGCGAACGATCCTGGCATCGAATGATCGCGCGGAGATCCATTCGCACCTGCTGGCTCCTGCCGGTCTTGGCGATGGTTGGACTGGCTTCGTGCGCATCGGCTCCTACGACCAAGAAGACGCCGGCCGGTAGCCTCAAGCTCGACGTCGAGCCGGCCGAAGCGCTGGTCTATTTGAATGATTCGCTCATCGGACGCGCCGCCGATCTCAAGCGCGCGATCATTCCCGTGTCGTCTGCAGAGGCGCGCGTGCAAGTCAGCGCCGATGGCTATTTTTCCGAATATCGTTTGATTCAGGTTGGACCGGCGGAGCTAGCGGTCGCGCAGGTTAAACTGCACCGAGTTCCCGCCGGGGAAAGTCCGTGACCACCGCCAACATCGTCACGCTCTTTCGCATCGCGCTGATTCCCGTTTTTGGACTGGCTTGGTGGTCGGGCCGGCCAATGCTGGCGCTGATACTCTTCATCGTGGCCGCCTTGACCGACTCGCTCGACGGGTTCATCGCGCGCGCCTTCAATCAGATTTCGCCGCTCGGCCAAGTTCTCGATCCGGCCGCCGACAAGCTCATGCTCTTCACCTGCTTCTTGGTGGCGGCGGTGCGCCACGTGATTCCAGTGTGGTTGGTGGCGCTGGTGATCGGCCGCGACCTCTTGCTCGGGCTCGGCACCTTCATATTCGCGTTCGTCTTGCGCGTGCGCATCAGCGCCGATCGCTGGCCGCCTACGCGCGTAGGAAAATACGCCACCTTCTGCGAAATCCTCACCGTCGGCTGCGCGCTCGGTTGGGAGATCATCGGCGGAGATTTGGTTCGCTCGTTCGTGGGTGCAATGGTACTTCTGAGCGCGGTACTCACGACTTTGTCCGCCATTCAATATGCTTCGCGCGCCGCTCGCGCGTTCAAGACGACCCAAAAGGAGAGTCATGTCTGACGAACTTTCAATTCGAGATCAAGATGGCGTGCGATGGATTTCCATCGAGCGACCAGCCTCGAAAAACGCGCTCACCATCGATCTCAATAAGCGGCTGGTCGATGCACTGCACGCCGCGGCGGTCGACAATGATGCGCGGGCGATCGTACTCACCGGGCGTGGTGGGAGCTTTTGTTCCGGCGCCGACATGCGCGACGTGCTCTCCAAGATCAACGACGGCATGAACCTAGAAGATTATCTGAAGGTCTATTTTCACGGACTGGTGCGCGCGGTGCGCGCCATCGAAAAGCCGGTCATCGCGCTGGTCGACGGCGTGGCGGCCGGATTCGGCTGCGATCTATCGCTCATCTGCGACATTCGCATCGGCACCGAGCGCACTCGCTTCGGCGAAATTTTCGTCAAGCGCGGGCTCATGCCCGACGGTGGTGGTACCTTCACCTTACCCCGTCTGATCGGTCTCGGCCGCGCGCTCGATCTCATGTTCACTGGACGCATCGTCGAAGCCGACGAAGCGGAGCGCATCGGGCTCATCAATCGTCGATTTCCATCGGCCACCGCGGAAACCGATGTGCAGGCGTTGGCGGCGCAGCTGGCCAAAGGTCCACCGCTGGTCTACGCGCGCATCAAAAAAGCTGCGTACGCTTCGCTCGAAGGGACTTTTGATCAGACTTTGGCGCGCGAGTGTGAAGGACAGCTGGCGCTTCTGCGCTCGCAAGATTTTGCCGAGGGCATGGCGGCGTTTTTCGAAAAGCGCGAGGCTTCGTTTACCGGCCAATAGGTCGATCGAACGATAATTAGGTCGGGAGAGTTTCGCAGAATTCGATGCGACGCGGAACTTTGTAGGGCGCGAGGTTCTTGGCGCAATGATCGATGATCTCTTCGGCGCCGCACTTTCCAAACGCCACCACGCTGGCCACCACCATCGGTCCGCCGAGCGGATCGGTGATCACGCGAACGCGTGCGCGCTCGACTTTGGGAAACGACTCGATGCAGCCTTCGACTTCGCCGAGCGCCACGCGTTTGCCGTCGACCTTGACCAGCTGATCTTCGCGTCCCGACAAAAATAGTCGGCCGGCCTTGTCGAGCTTTCCGATGTCGCCGGTCCTCAGCCAATGCTTGTCGTCGAAGGCGCCCACCTGCACGCCGGAGGTTCCTTTGACCACGCGGCCGATCGACTTCTGCGCGATGGCCTTGGACTTGACCCAGATCGGGCCGTCGCTGGTCGATGACTTTCCATCGCCCACACGCACTTCAACTCCGTCGATCACTTTGCCCACGGTGTCCGGCGTTCCGCCTTTACGGTCGACCGCCACCACCGAGGTTTCGGTGGTGTGATACATCGGCATCACGCGAATCCCGTATTTGGCCTTGAACGTTTCCGCCGTCGCTTCGGTGAGCGGCGAGCCGGCCGAAAAATAGCGCGCACCTTTGATCTTGAGCGGCTTGGCGGTCGGAAGCTTGGCTAGCCCGCTGTAGAGTCCCGGCGTGCCGGGCAGAAAATTGATCTCCTGATCGCGCAGCAACTTGACGATTCGCTTGGGCGCCACTTCGTCTTCGAGATAGAGCGTAGCGCCGAACTTGAGCGCGAGCGAAATGCCCAAATCGAAACCGAACGCATGAAACAGCGGCACCGTGGTGAGGATGCGATCCTCTTCGGTTACATCGAGCGCCTTGGCAATGAGCTGCGCCGAATGCTCGAGGTTCTCGTCGGTGCGCAGCACTCCTTTGGGATCGCCCTGCGAATCGTTGGTGAACAGCACCACCGCGGCNNTTCGTTGGTGAACAGCACCACCGCAGCTTCGCCCGGCGCTTTGCCCGGCGTCTTGTAGATCGAGCAGGTGAGCAGCGTACCTTGTAGACGTCGTCGACTTTCCAACGCTTCGGCCGGTTTGTTGGTGAGCGCCCGCACTTGCGTCGCTTGCTGCGTTTCCACATCGCCTCGCGGTCGTGTGATGAGCGCACGAAGCGGCGCGTATTCCATGATGAGCGACAGGTCGCGCGCGCCGGTGGTGGGATCGAGTGGCACGACAGTGGAGCCAATTTTGGAGAGTGCGAGCGCCAAGATCGCGAAGTCGGGGACATTGCCGAGCATCAGCCCGACCCAATGGCCCTTGGAAATTCCCATCGCTTTGAATTCCTGAACGCGCCGATCCACTCTATGCTGAAGTCCGCGCCACGAAAGATAGGTGTCGCGATATACCAACGCTTTGGCACTTCCGCGGAGGCGAGTTGATTCGATGAGCCACTTATGTAGCAATGCGAAGTCTCTCCTTGGGAGCACAGGATAGAATATGATGAGCGCCTTGCGCAAGGGCCGGAAGTGGATTAGCTCCCGACTTTTCGCGGTCTTGGTCGTATTGGTGGGATTCGCCGCGAGCGAACCTGGCTGCGTACGCGGAAAGTCGGTCGCGGGCTCGAATGGAGTCGACTTGGGGTCGCCCGCCGAGGACGAGCTTCCCAAAGACGCCAATCAGCTCATCGAAATGCTCGATCGACAGAACCTCGAGGCCGAGCTCGTTTTCTCGCCCACCACGGCCACTTGGCTCGGTGATCACCGCAACGACGGACTCCTGGACGACGTGCGAACCGACGCATATGCGCGTGAAATCACAAGGATTCGCACGTTGGTGGAGCGGCTCGATCGGATGGAGGAGCGCAAGCTCGATGCGGCGCACCGGCAGGAGCGCTGGGCCATGATGCACCGGGCGCAAAATGGCCTGTTCGAGCTGTCGGATCAACATCCGCTCGAGCGAAATCCGCTTTTGTACGTGCAGATCGCGTCGAGCGGAATCTCCGAGCTGCTAAACGATTTTGCTCCGCTGCCGGAGCGCATTCGCAACCTGAACGCGCGACTGCGGCGCATGCGGCCGCTGTTCGATGAAGCACGGCGCAATTTGCGCGGAACCGCCGGCGACCTGATGGTACGGCGCGCGATCGATGTGGCGCAGAGTGAAAAGGGATTCGTCGTCGACCAGCTGCCGAAGATCGTGCAGTCGCTCGGCGAAGGAAAGTCGACCGACGAATTTCGTGCGGCGTCGGGAGATGCGGCGCGCGCCATCGACGACTTCGTCGCGTTTTTGCAAAAAGATCTTTTGCCGCGCGCACACGGCGATTTGGCGCTGGGGCGTGATCGGTTCATGCAAAAGCTGGAGGCGTCAGAAGGTCTGACATTTTCGCCGGAGGCGCTGATGGCGATTGGTGAGCGCGAGACCAAGGATTCGCGCCGGCGCATCGACGAGCTGACAAAGCAGATTTTAGTCGGCCGGCCGGCCGGCACCGACGTCACCAAAGTGATCGAAGACGATCACGGCAAAGCGGAGGAGCTCTTGCCGCAAGCGCAAGGGCAAGTGGACGCGCTGGTGGCGTTTCTCAAGTCGCACGATCTGCTCGATTTGCCGCGCGCGCCGGGGATAGAACGTCCGCTGGTGGTGGAGATGCCGCCGGAGAAGTGGGGCTATGTGATGCTGCACGTGGCCGGACCGCTCGAAGGAAAGCCGCACGATCCCGTGGTCTACGTCGATCCGGTGGACAAGACCTGGACGCGCAAGCAGGAGCATTTGCGGCTGCTCAATCACTCGGCGATGCTGGCGGCACTGCTGCACGAGCTGGTCGGGCATTACATTCAAGGCGAGCAGAACCGGCAGATCGCGTCCTTGCCGCTCCGTGCGGCGTTCGATCCATTTTTTCTCGAAGGTTGGGCGCACTACGCGGAGCGCATGTTGCTGGCGGAGGGATTTGCGCCCGATGACCCGCGCGTGCGAATGCAAGTGGAGCGGACCACGCTGCTCAAAGCGGCGCGATTGGTGGCGTCGGTGAAGCTGCATGCACTCGGCGCCAGGTTGGAAGACGCGGTCAAGGTCTTCACCGATGAAGCCGGGCTTGATGACGCCGGCGCCAAACACGAGGCGGAGCGAGTGGCGGCCGACCCGATGGTGCTCGGCGATACCGTCGGACGACTCATTTTGCAAAAGCTGCAGGTCGATTGGCTGGCGGCGCACGCCAACGACGATCTGTCCGACTTTCACGCGGCGGTGCTGTCGCACGGTTCGCTGCCGCCGATCGCCCTGCGTCGACTACTGCTCCCCGAAGACGCCAACGCTCCGCTCTGAAGGTGGGGTCACTCCACTAGGGTATAACCACACGTAATTACTCTTCGAATTTTCAAGACCGCGAAAACTAAATACGATTCACTTTTCGCGGTGTGCAAAATTCCCTTCGTGATTTCCAGGGGTTAATAGGTAGTGGAGTGACCCCCATTTTTCGGACCTCCCATTTTTCGGAACAGATAGGTGAAGTAGCCGAGCGCGATCAGCATGGCGGGCGTCCACCAGACCAGGCCGATGAGCAGGCTGTGGTGGGCGGTGGCGGAGTTGATGGCGGTGAGCGAGAAGCGATCCTCCAGCGATGAACGCAAGATGGTCGGGTAGAGCGCGGCGGCGGTGCTGCCGAGAAGCCCGACGATCAGCGCCGATGACCCGAAGAAGGCATCGCGTGCGCGACTGCGCGCGAATCCGCGCAACGCGAACAGAAGTCCAAGCGCCGCGACGAGCGCGAGCGGCCACGCCCACAGTCGCGACAGCAGCGACGGGAAGAGCTTGGGATTCACCAGGTGGGTCAAAAACGTGAGCGGCAAAAGAACGATCGCAGTCGCCCAAGCGGCGCGACGACCGAGCAAAATCGCGCGCGTTTGCACCGCGCCCTCACTCTTCCATCCCACGTACGCTGCGCCGTGCGAGGCGAGCACCATCAGCGAAAAAACGCCGGTGGCGAGCGTGTACCAGTCGATGGCGCCGAGCTCGTGGATCGTCAAAAAGTCGGTGAAGAGCGGCATGTGAAAATAGCCGCTGTCGTCGATGGGCAGGCCGCGCACCAAATTGCCGAGCGAGATTCCCAGTACCAGCGCGATCACCGACGACGAGAGCGCGAAGCCCGCGTCCCAAAAGCTGCGCCACAGCGGACTCTCCTGCAGGCTGCGCAGCTCGATCGAAAGTCCGCGCAAAATGATCAGCCAGAGCACCATCATGATCGGCAGATAGAGTCCCGACAGCGCCGCCGCGTATGCTTTGGGAAACGCGAACACCAGCACGCCGCCCGACGCCACCAGCCACACTTCGTTTCCATCCCACACCGGCGCGATCGAGCCCAGCACCGTGCGTCGCTCGTCGTCCGATTTCGCCACCAGCAAGTGGATGATGCCGGCGCCGAAATCGAAACCGTCGAGCACCACATAGGCGCTGAGCATGAAGCCGATGATGCCGAACCAGGTGGCCTCCATTAGTGTTCGCCTGCTTCGAGCACTGGTCCACGCGCGATCACGCGTCCGACTAAAAACAGATAGAGCAGTCCGACCACGAAGTAGAGCCCGATATAGCCGAGCGTGGAAAATGCGACGTCACCACCAGTGAGCCGTGGCGATCCGCCCTGCACGGTTCGCTGAAGACCGTAGATGAGCCACGGTTGACGACCGAGCTCGGCGGTCATCCATCCAGCGGTGGTGGCGATGTACGGAAAAGGAAACGCCAGCATCAACATCCACAAGATTGGGCGCGCGCGCATGAGCTGGCCGCGAAAAAGCAGCAGCGCGGAGAGTCCCATGAGCGCGATGAACAGCGTGCCGAGCCCGACCATCACGTGATAGGCGTAATACAAAAGCTCGACGTTGTCGGGCCACTGATCTTTGGGGAAATCATCGAGCCCCTCGATGGTGGCGCCAAATGATCCGTAGGCGAGGTAGCTCAGCATCCACGGCACCACCACCGGATTGTCGAGGCGATGATGCTCGACGTCGGGCTGGCCGATGATCACGATCTCGGCGTGCGAGCCGCGCTGAAATTTCCCCTCCATCGCGGCGAGCGTCGGATGTTGATGCTCGGCCAGCAGTCGTCCTTGGCGATCTCCCGTTGGAAAAAGTTGAACCACGCAGGCGAT
>PLXG01000239.1 GCA_003153195.1 Myxococcales bacterium | reverse complement strand
TCGGGGCGCTTCGGGGTGTCGTCGCTGTTGATCAATTCCTCGGAGCTCGTGGAGATCAAGATCGGCCAGGGCGCCAAGCCTGGCGAAGGCGGCATGCTTCCCGCCGCCAAAGTGACCGCCGAGATCGCCTTCATTCGCAAAACCCAAGTGGGCGTGACCCTGATCTCGCCGCCGCCACATCACGACATCTACTCGATCGAAGATCTGGCGCAGCTCATCTACAACTTGAAGCAGGTCAATCCGCGCGCCGAAGTGTCGGTCAAGATTCCGGCGGTCACCGACATCGGCACCATCGCCGTCGGTATCGCCAAAGCCGGCGCGGACACCATCGACGTGAGCGGATTCGAAGGCGGCACCGGCGCGGCCTCGTCATCGAGCATCGAGCACGCCGGATTGCCGCTCGAGCGCGCGCTGTCGGAAACGCATCAGGCGCTTTCGATCTCGGGGGTGCGCGATCGCGTCCGGCTCCGCGCCGACGGCGGAATCAAGACCGCACAGGACGTGGCCATGGTGCTGGCGCTCGGCGCCGACGAAGTGTCGCTCGGTACCGCGCTCATGATCGCCGAGCAATGCATTTTTTGTCACGGCTGCTCGAAAGGAAATTGTCCGGCCGGCATCACCACCCAGAGCGATGTCACCGCGCGCCGTCTCATGACCGACAAAAAAGGTCGGCCAGCGGACGATCTACTTCCCGACCTCGAGACCGAGCGATACGAAGACGCGCGCCTCGGCGTGACACGTTATCTGGAGGCGCTGGCCGCCGATCTTCGAGCGATCTTGGCCGGTCTCGGACTTGCTCATCCATCCGAGCTTCGCGGGCGGGTCGATCTACTCGAACAGGCCGACGGTGCGCCGTCGCGAATCGCCAAAGTCGATCTCTCCGAGCTCCTACTCAAAGTTGATTCGTCGCGCGCCCGACTCCATTTGCCGGTGGACCCAACCTCGCCCAAGAACGCGGACATCGTCGCGCAGGCGGTTGCCGGCGCCCAAAAGATCGCGCTCGAAGTTTCGAGCAGTGATCGCGCCGTCGGAGCCACCTTGGCTGGATTGCAAACGCCGCTCGCACAATCGGTGTCGCTGATGCTGCGCGGCTACGCCGGCCAGGCGCTCGGCTTCGCACTCACCGACGGAATCACCATCGAGCTCGAAGGCTATGCCAACGACTCGGTGGCCGAGGCGATGTCGGGCGGAACGGTGATCGTTCGTCAACCAGAACGCGTGAGCGCCGAAGCCCGTGCCACCGCGTCGGTGATTGGCAACGCCGCCTGTTATGGCGCCACCGGCGGAAGATTGTTCGTCGAAGGTCGGGCTGGTCAACGTCTCGGTGTGCGCAACTCGGGCGCGGTCATGGTCACCGAAGGCGCGGGGAAATATGCCTTCGAGTACATGACCGGCGGCATGGGCGTGGTGCTTGGCCCCATAGGTCCGGTGATTGGCTCGGGAATGACTGGCGGTATCGTCTGGATCTACGATCAGGCGCGCGAAATCGAAAATCGTCTGCATGCCGAGAGTGTGCAGGTCGTCTCGGCCGCGTCTGAACAACTGGAAGAGCTGCAGAGGATCGTCGCCGTCCACGCCGACTCGACCGGCAGTCCGCGGGCGCGTGCGATCCTCGATGATTGGTCGCGCGCATCGAAACACTTCGTGTGCATCGCGCCGATTCCAGAAGTGAGCGCAACCGAAACGACTCCACAATTGCTGCCCGTCATTCAGTCGGCCCCTACTATAGGGGCGTAAGCAATACGGTCTGGCTGCAGGGCGTGCTGCCGACGCAATTGCCGCTCACCGTGACCGTCAACTGATAGCTCGTTCCGGTCCCCTGCGTCACCGTAGCGGTCATCGTTCCGGTACAGCTCGAACCGTTGAGAGCCACCGAGAATGTCGTCGGACCTTCGCACATCCAAGATCCCTTGAGAGCCCCGTTTGCGCCGAGAAATCCATTCGTCTGCAACATCAAACTGGCTGCCGTCCCGTTGGTGATGAAGTCGACGCTCTCGACAGAAAGCCCACAATTCAGATTTTCATTTTGGCTGACCTGGTAGTATCCCGACGGCAGTGTCTGACATTTCGTGCACGAGGTCCCGACGCAATTGCACTGTGCGGCGTAGTTGGTGGACGCGGCCTCGCACGCCTTCTCGCACCCGGCCGACTGCGTCGCGTTCGCCCAGCAGGCGGAGCCATCGCCGTAGAGCGCGACCTCGGGGCCGTACTCGGTGGGACTGGCGACGGCCACGCACGCGAGATATTTCTCACAAGTCTCTTTGGGCGTGGTCGCAGTGTCGCCTCCGCCACCGCCATCCTTTNNTGACACGCTGTCTCGCACGCTTGCATGGCCGCCGAAGATTGGTTGCAGGCGCTCGCCGAACCGTAAAGTGACGCGGCTTGAGTGTAGGCCGCCGACTGGCCCGATTGATCAGCAACCTGTTTTAGACAGGAGAGATAGGCCGCGCAGTTAGTTCCACTCGAGGTCACCGCGTCGTCTCCACCGCAACCGGCCACCAGCAGAATGTTCAGGACTCCCCAAGAAAGCCTCATCAGTTCACCGCCTCAGACCAAAGAGGCGGCTCGACGAGAATGTCGCGCAGAAAAATCGCGTAGTGTTAACCGAATCGCTTCCGCAGGTTAGCCGAGTTGCTCCCGTAGGAGCGCCAGCGCGTCGCTGGCCTCGAGCGTGCGCGCCAAGCGGTCGGGCATGGCCTCACGGTGCATTACGCCAGCATCCATTTGGCGAAGGCCGCGCCGAAGATCTTCGACGGTCACTCGATTGCGCCTCTCCAGCGCTGCGTATCCGCGCGCCAAATAGAGCGCGACCGAAAGCGAGAGCATCAGCAGCTCGACGCCGCTGGAAAATGGCAGACCAAATGCGGCCGCGCCGAAAAAGGTAAACGATTCGAGCGTCGCCGACATCCAACGCGCGATCAGCGACTGAACCTCTTCGTCGAGATCGCGCGAGACCGTTTCGATCTCTTTCGCCGGCACCGAGCCGCCTCGAAGCGCGACCGAGTTTTTCCCTAAAAGCGATCCGAGCGCGCCCATCGATCGCAAAAATGATCCGCCGCTCGAATATCCCGGTGCGGTAGAGGCGAGCAAGGTTCGAAAGAGCGCTCGCGACAGCCGGTCGGGCGAAGGAGGTTCGCTGAGCACTTGTCCGATCAGCTCCTGGCGACGCTCGATGGCAAGCTCTAACGAAAATGTATCGCCTTTAATCAGCCCGTCTTGCACCAACGCCACCGTTGCTACCGCGCGCAGGATCTTCTCGACCGCCGATGCCGGCACGCGCAGGCAGTCGAGCATGGCGCTCACCAACGATTCGCAGTCGGAAAATGAAATGGTGTGCTCGCGATCGAAAGGAACGCGTTCACCCACCGACACCGAATGCGACGATGCCACGCGCTCAAACAGCGCTACGATCTCTGCCGACTGCTCCGAAAGTGTAGTGCCTTCCACCTCTACTGCCGGACACGAAAATGATGCGCCGACGCGGACTCCCGTCGGTGTGGAAACAAACGTGTAGGGAAATATTTGGCAGCTGCCCGGCTTTTCTGCCTCGCCATAGGCCGCGTGCACCTGACAGCGCTCGTCTGGAAGCAACGCCGGACAGGCGCGGTCGGCGGTGGCCAGGCTGAACAGCGTGCCGCCTTTGCCTTCGAGTCTCTTGAGCTTCAGTCGATCGGCCGGCACGAACGCGCTCATCTGCGTTCGAAAACGCGCCGCCTCGCTTTCGTCGACGGCGATGTTCCAACTGCGACAGCAATCTCCGCAACCGGTGCAGCGATAGCGAAGGCTGGCGAAAGAAAACACGTTACCATCATAGTCGTGAACATCTTCGCGGTGCACGCCGATCCGGTGAGGTCGGCGCGAATGTTATCCGATCGCCATGTGGTCAAGATGGTGCTCGAGACCGCGCAGATCTTGTGCACCATCGCGCACCTTCACGGACACGCGCCACCGTATCGTCCGACCCACGCCAACCATCCGTGTGTGATCTGGGCCGGCGCTGGCTATGCCAATTGGCGCTGGCTGGTTCGTCATGGGCTGGCGCTGTGCGACGAATACACCCGGCGTTACGAGCGGATCCACAAGTCGTGCGCTGTGATCGAGTGGATCGAGCAACACGCCGCGGGTCCTCTGCGCGATCGAGGTCGACGGCAGCCGTTTGCGCAAGCGATGCCGAAAAAATATCGTGGCACGGACGCGGTGGCGGCCTACCGTCGCTATTACATCGGCGAAAAGCAGTCTTTTGCCAGTTGGCACGCACCGGCAAAGCCACCCGCCTGGTGGCCCAAACCCAAAAGGCACGCGGCCAAAGGCGACGTTGACTAAACGGGGCTAACCCCTGAGAATTGATCGCCCTTCTGGAGGTGTCACGTGCTCCCAAGCTTCAAGCCAGCTCCCGCCGCTTCGCCCGATCTGACTCGCCTCGCGGTCAACACGATCAAGTTCTTGTCGATCGACGCGATCGAAAAGGCGAACAGCGGCCATCCGGGACTGCCGATGGGCGCCGCCGACTACGCGTTCGTGCTTTGGTCGCGCTTTTTGAAATTCGATCCGAGTGATCCCAAGTGGCCCGATCGCGATCGCTTCGTGCTTTCGGCCGGTCACGGCTCGATGCTGCTCTATTCGCTTTTGCACCTTTCCGGTTACGATCTTCCGCTCGCGGAGCTGCAGCAGTTTCGTCAGTGGGGATCGAAGACGCCGGGACATCCGGAAGCGAATCTCACCCCGGGGGTGGAGGCGACCACCGGTCCGCTCGGTCAAGGAACGGCCAACGCGGTCGGCATGGCGCTCGCCGNNGATGGAGGGGATCTCGCACGAGGCGTCGTCGCTGGCCGGACACCTTGGCCTGAACAACCTTACTTTTTTGTATGACGACAACAAGATTACGCTCGATGGCAACCTCGACGAATGCATGAGCGAGGACGTGGGCAAGCGCTTCGAAGCGTACGGCTGGC
>PLXG01000010.1 GCA_003153195.1 Myxococcales bacterium | reverse complement strand
ATAATAACGCGCGACAGGCCCCAGGTTTGCATTTGCGTACCTGCATGAGGAGTCACGTCATGCATATGGGAATTGTTGGGTTCGCGATGGGAGCGATTTTGGCGTTTTCGACGGCGGCATCGGCTGCGGGACGAGTAACGCCCGAACAAGTGAGCGCGCGACGGGCGGAGCAGCGCAAAGACGCGACCGCCTACAAAGTCGGTAACTTCCTCGCGCCCGTGACCAACGTCGGGACACAGTCCCTGTCGTACGCGCGCGCGGCGAATTTCGCGCTGTGGCCGCCGACCGGCTCGAGTTGATGAAAAAAAAATGGCGAACTGCGCAAGAAGGGCTACTGGGTGGAGAAGAAGTGGACTCGTCCGTCGCTATCGCTCGACGAGATCAAGTATCCCGACAAACCGTAAGCGCTCAGTTTGTGGTAGTCGGATCGGTGATGCGTCCCAAGAACAGAATCGCGCCGGTCTGCACATCGCGAATCATGAACACGAACGGATGATCGATGGTGACGATCACTGGCGTGGGCGGCACGACTCGCGCCGAGGTCGTCCCCTCGACCACCACCGCGGTCGCGGCGGCCGCTTCGGTCCCGGTTTCGCTCACGCTCACGTAGGCCTTGTGAAAAACATTCGAGATGAAGAGGTTTTCGTCGCCCGAGAGCGTCGCCATCCCGCGAAAGTCGGCCGCACCAGGATCGAACGCATCACTCATCCCCATTTTCGAAAGCGTGTCTTTCAGCGAAATGCTGCCGCTCGTAAACTTGAACTTCGGCAGCGTCAGCTGCACATCGGCCGACGACAGCGCGGAGAGGACGCTGGCGGTTTTGGTCGAGTCGAGTGTCGATTCGAAGATCTATCAGAAGAGTCTTCGAGACTTCTCGGTCGTATCACTCAGAAATTTGAGGCTAGCGAAGCTGCGCCGAGCCTTCGCCGAATAGGGTCTCGATGCGCGCGAGCAGCTCGTCTGCGGGCGTCACGCTGAAATTCGCAGGCAGCACGCAATCGGAGAACGAGCGCATGGGAACTTTCAAGCGCAGCACGGTCTGCACCGGCCCGGGGAATTTCTCCAGCACCGTCTTCAACAGCGCCACCCGTTCCGAGCTGAGCGAATCGGCCGGCAGCTCGACGGTCATCTGCTTGGTCTTTTCCGCCCGCAACTTGGACAGCAGCACCGCCTCCGCCATGTTGAGCTCTTTCGGCGCCGGTCCCTCGTCAAGGTCGCCTTGGCGACCCGGCTTCACCTTGCCCGAGACCAAAATC
Organism: Myxococcales bacterium; assembly: GCA_003153195.1. Classification (GTDB taxonomy): domain Bacteria; phylum Myxococcota_A; class Polyangia; order Palsa-1104; family Palsa-1104; genus PALSA-1153. The sequence goes on along the minus strand of PLXG01000010.1, from coordinate 1,418 downwards.
GGCTCGTCGCCTTTGAGATCGACTTCATGCGCAGCGAAGGCCTTAGAGAAGCAGGCCACTTTCACTGAACCGAAAGTGTCCTCGAGCTGGAAGACGCACATGCGCCCGTCCCCGCTCTTAAGAGGCCACTCTTTGAAGTTGGTGACCACGCCCGCGACTTGAACCTCTTCCCAATCGCTCTTCTCTTGAATTTGCGGCGCTCGCACGGCGCCGAAGCGCTTGATGTCCGCCTGGTAGCGATCGAGAGGGTGCCCAGTGATGTAAAATCCGAGCGACTCTTTTTCAAATGCGAGACGCTGCTTGGGTGGCCAATCGTCGACGTCGGGATAGACCACTGCTTCTCGCGCCGGGGATGCTCCGGCCGGCGTCGGCGCCGCCAGGAGACCAAATAAGTTTGTCTGACCGCTGTCGCGATCGCGCTGCTCTTTTTGCGCTTCGTCGACGGCGCGATCGAGCGCCGCCAACATCGCCGCGCGATTTCGCGTCGGATGCTGACTGTCGAAACCGCCCGACTTGATCAGCGCTTCGAGCACCTTCTTGTTCACGCGCTTGAGGTCGATGCGTCGACAAAAATCATATAGATCGGTGAACGGCCCGGTAGCGTTGCGCGCGTTGATGATCGACTCCACCGCGCCCGCGCCCACGCCTTTGACCGCGGAGAGACCAAAGCGAATGAACTTCTTAGTTTTGGTCGACGGTCGACGGTCGACAGTCGACGGGGTCGATCCGCTCTGCGCTCTAACTGTCGACTGTTGACCGTTGACTGTCGACTGTTGACCGTTGACTGTCGATTGTTGACCGTTGACTGTCGACTGTTTCTTGACTGTCGACTCATTGACGACGCCGAAGTCCATGTCCGACTCGTTCACATCCGGACGGCGAACTTCGATGCCTATGGCGCGCGACTCGGCGACGTTCTTGACCACCTTGTCGGTGTCTTCCTTGTCGCAGGTCAAAAGCCCGGCCATGAACTCTTCCGGGAAGTAGCGCTTCAAATATCCGGTCTGGAAGGTGAGCAGCGCGTAGGCCGCCGAGTGCGACTTGTTGAAGCCGTAGGCGGCGAACTTCGACATGAGCTCGAAGACTTCGTCGGCGATCTTGGGATCGACGCTCTTTTTCTCCGCGCCGTCGAGGAACTTGGACTTTTCCTTCTCCATGACCTCCTTCTTCTTCTTGCCCATGGCGCGGCGAAGAAGATCGGCTTGGCCGAGCGAGTAGCCCGCCAGCGCCGAGGAGATCTGCATGACCTGTTCTTGGTAGACGATGACGCCGTAGGTGTCCTTCAGAATCGGCTCGAGCGCCGGATGCTGATAGGTGACCCTGGTGTGGCCGTGCTTTCTGCGAATGAAGTCGTCGACCATTCCGCCTTCGAGCGGACCGGGACGATAGAGCGCGCCGGCGGCGATGATGTCCTCGAA
>PLXG01000468.1 GCA_003153195.1 Myxococcales bacterium | reverse complement strand
GAGCTGCACGTCAAACGATGCAGCGCCTTTGTACCGCGGTCCGACCCTTGCTCTGAACCGCGCGCATGAAACTTTGCAGCTTGGTCGTCTTGCTGATCGGATCTATGGCGCTCCCCGGTTGCGGCGAGCTGGACTGTTCAACGAAAGCGTTTGATGAAGTGATCGCGGCGAGTCTGGTCGGAGAAGATCGCTTTCCAGACGCGCAAATTCGAAACGAGCCAGGCAGTTGTCAGAAGTACTGCCAACAGTGGATCGTGAATGCTTCAATCGAACACTGTGAATGGGTGTCGGTCGTCGAGGGAGATGCGTCCACAGGCGCCAGCGAAAATGGAATCCGGTGTGCGGGCGTCGCGAAAGAATCGTGTGGCGTTTTCCTTGGGGAATACGTGCCCGACATCCCGATGAAGTGAGTGCGAACGAAGAAGTCGTCTCAAGACTCGGCAACCGTCTTCGTCGCCAGCCCAACCTGGTTTTCGATCGCGGTTTCTTTCGAGTGGCGCGTCTTCGCGCGGCCGTCAGCCTCCGAGTTTACAGGAAACGGGCTGCTAGCAGACGCCGCCTCCGGCGTCGTCACAGATCCGCCACGACGGGAAGTTGAACCCGCACGATCAATTTCTCGTCGCTAGCCAACTTTGCTTGTCAGACGCACCTTCCCCGAGCGATTTTTATCCAATCGCCTCGAGCACCTGAGCAGATTGCTCTTCACCCATTTCTTCCAGCAAGGTGATTACTTTTCGTGCACCGGATTTGGCGATTGTCCGCATTGCATTCGGCAGGTCGTCGATGGCTTCCCGTAGCAAGGACTCTTGCTCGCTTCCAAGAATCAGCGCGAGCATCGCTGCTTGATAGATGTCTTTTTGCCGTTTTGCATTGTCGTTGGTTCGTAAGGAATACACGACCATCTTGTGAACACAGAATCGACCGGCGTCGGGTACGGTCACAGGCACAATTCGATCTCGACCGAGCGCCACCGAGAGGTTCGTTTTCTCGAGGAGAAAATCGAAATGCGGAAGCGCCGTGGCGTAGGTCTTCAGCTCAGGAATCGCAACTGACGCATACGGTTCCCTTCGAGCAGGAACCAGGAGGTCGACCTTCAGCTTGCTGCCAAGGACTTTGAAGGAGGTCGAAGGTTCGTGCCTCTTGAGTTGCGGCACTTCAAGGAAACGCAGGCCACTCGACTGCAATAGGCCGAGAAATCCTTGTTCGAGATTTCCACCGAGCTCGATGTTTCGTCGACGCCCAAGGTCCACATCCTCCGTCATTTGCACAAGGCACGACGCATTTAAGTCATTTAGAATCACGCCGAACGCGTGCGTTCCCACAAGAACGGCACCCCGCGTTAAGATACCGTGATTGAACAGCACGGATAGGGTGATCCCCGTCGGGCGATCGACGCTGTAGAAACCGATTTTGCGAAGATCACTCGAGTACCTTTTGAGGAGTTCCACACCCTCGTTGCCTTCTCGGATGATTTCGATCTGCTGGAGAACGGACGGGTCGTTCGCGGATCCTAGGTAGGTGGTGATTCGTTTGCCATCCAGGTTGTAACGGTACCAGTAGTAGAACGGCTGCCCTCCACGTTGCTCGAGCTGGACTGAACCGGGCGTTTCCAGGGGAACGTGAGGTTGCGTAAGCGCGATCTCTTTCGCCTGCGCGTACGCAGTGCCGAAAGACAGATCGAAGGAGCGTGGTTTCGAGATCTTCATGCGTTGTGGAATATAATAATGATCTATTCCACAAGTGTCAATTCCTAGATTGCCCTTAGTTTCGAGTGTGAAAACATGTGTTTGTATTTAACTGTGGATGATTTATTGATTGTATCTGACAATGGAACGCCTGGAAACTCCCCCCGTCGCGAGCTGCGCTGTCTGTCGGACGGGGCTCCTCCCGAGCGGCGCGTGACCGCGCCGCCACCACCCGGCTTCACGTATCGAGAGAGCCTGGCGCGTCAATTGGTAGGTTTCGGTCGATGGCTTCGAGGAATCGCTTGAACTCCAACGGCGTGAATTGGGGTTCGGTGAGCTCAGCCATCGACGAACTTCCTGAACTGGCTTTCGAACGATGAGAGCTCCATGTTCATTTTGAATCCCCATTTTCGCGCGACATCGGGCGTTCGTTTCTCCGCAAGCGCTTCTGTGAAACGAGTCGCGGGGGTTTCGAAAAAATCGTGCGTCCGAAAACGATGATCCCGAAATCGGTTGGACCATTCCGAGAGTCGACGATCGCTTGAGAGGAGAGCGGTGAGATCGAGGAAAAAGCCAACCGCCTGTTTCTCTCCTCGTTCACGAGCGACCCTCTCGAGTTTTTCGATATTAATGTCATCTCGTGTTTTCCAAAAATAGATCGGAATGACTCTCGCGACGGTTGCGTCCGTCCGAGCGAGTTTGACGCCTTCCACCAACGTTTCTTCGTTTGATGAAGGTGCGGCGGCGCTGCTGCTCGATAAGATCTTCGCGAGTGCGTTCAGGTTCCCTCAGCGACAATGCGAGGAGCCGTCGCATTCGGCGGTGAATACCTGTGAACATGCCTTTACAAGAGCCTCGGAGATGTCGCGACCAAGGAGGAGGGGCTCGCTTGTGCGGTGGAAGAGATTAGACAAACCGCTCGCCAGGAAGAATTCCCACTCGCTATTCTCATGAACGATCCGGATGCGGTTTGAAGGCTCTTGAACGACGTTTAATGCTTTCTGCGGATCAACAGTCGACGATTCTGAAGGGCCCCATTTCTTCAACCCTACCCCAACAAACACGCCCCGCTTACATTCCACCTGTCCCGACGCATTCATGGAAAATGTAACATTCAGGCTCCTACACCCTTTCGTACATTCCCCGTTATAGGTGATGCCGTTGGCCACCGTTGCCCACGGGGAATTCCATCGGCAGTAGGACAAGACTGCCAATCCAACGTAGAAACAAACAAGGCTCGCGCCGATTGCCAAGACTACTTTCAAGGCAAAGATTGCGATCGCTTTCACGAACCACACTATAACGATTCGCATGGAGAAAAGAACGACAGTCGGACATCAGGGCGATCAGCGGAGCGTATAAGAATCAATTCTTAGTGAGAAACCCTCGTGCTGGCGGCGGAGTGAAGCTGATCCAGTTCGGCGAAGTAAAACTGATCCACCCGTATGTTCAGTGGTGCCCAATCTAACATCTAACTCCGAAATGCGAAGGTTGGTTTTTCCGAATCTGCATTGCTCATGATCTGAACTCCAATTGGGAAGGCCGACCATCGCCCTGCAGCGGCGCGGGTAACGCAGTACCGACCTGACAAGCCCCACATCCACACTGTGTTCTTGGGTCGGGCTCCCGTTGGCCATGCGGCGTAATCAAAAACAAGAGCGGTTTGATTTCCTGAGCCCACCATTCCGACATCCGACAGTTCCAGATAGAAGATCGGATGGTCAGCTTTCTCAATCTCCGAAGTATTCGCTGCTGCTCGTGTGCGAAATGCGCTTTTCGGGAGTCGCACTTGCGACGGAAAGATGAACGCCATTTCCGCGTCGGGGTACTTACGAATCAAGCTATGGAGATCTCCGATATTGAAGAGCCCATGGTCTTCTGCGGTATCTGACAAAACAGCGGCTGCGAGGTGTTGCTCAAGCTCAATCAGATACGCTTTCCCCACGCGATCAAGGGGCCGCGCCGACTCGTTACAGAGACCTGGCGTCTCGACCTCTTCGTCACTTCCGCTGGATGTGGGATCTTGCGCAGTCTTGGATGCAGAGGCGGGTGCTCTGGTGGCCCGAGTCGTTGCGCAGGAAGCGATGAAGACTTCGGCAACGATCATAATCTGTGCAAATCGCATTGCTCCTCCCGAATCAGTTAGACACCGCAATCTCGGATTGGTTCCACGGCATCAGCCCTGGCGACGCCTCATTCGGTAGCTCTTGCCCTTGGTGGTGATGACTGTGGCGTGCTCGGCAAGGCGGTCGAGTAAGGCAGTGGTGAGCTTTTCATCGCCTGAACAGCTCCGATCGGTTTTATCATCAGCCAACTCGGGTTGTCTGTCGTGGCCTCGTCCGAGCGTCGCGTCTTCGCGCCGTCGTTAGCAGCTCATTGACCGACACCACATCTCCTCTCGCGTCAGCGAGAAGACGGATCTCGTGACTCCGATCGATGGATCGCCGAAATCGAAAAATCTCGTTTTACCGCCCACGCGGTTGCAAACGACCCGTACGTTCTTCTCGCCAGCGCGCTTGCGGTGAGACTCGGATCGCTCTCGAGCGCGGCCCACATATCCGCGCGGTACGACGGACCGATGGTGACTCGCATGCGATAGGTCGGATGCCGACCTGCGAGACGCTCGGGGGAGAGCACGTCGGCTTCGCGATCGCGTAGAACATTTGCGGGCACGCGCAGCGGTCCCTGCGCGAAGCGCTCGTCTTCGCCATGACGACGGATCTGAAAATCTGAACCGGTGGAGAGAAGATCGACGCGCGTGCCTCGATGCAACCTCGCGAGCCGCGCGAATCGGCGATCAGACGATTGCCACTTTGCAAGCGCAGCGAAGAGTGTGCGCACCCGACGCGAGGCGTGCGACTGGACGGATTTCGTCAGTCGATCGGCGTTCACGTAGGCCGAGTGAACACCGAACCAGGTGACGAGGAGCGCAAGCACGCGTAAATCGTCGTGCTCCATCGACAGCTCAGCAGCGAAGAGCAGCGTATCTTCGATGTTGGGATCGTGGGCCGGACGAACCGACAAGTTCATGCCGACTCCCGCTATGGCCGCGGAGAGAAGTTGCGACTCAGGCATGATCTTTGGAAGCACCGCTCGGTTAAACGCCATGACCGAGCCTCTTTCCCAAATCCGCGACTGTCTCGCGACAGTGGATTGGCCAATCCGGGTTGGCATCTTGATCTTCGAGCCACGGTAGAACCGCCGCCAATTCGGCTTTCGTTGGTGCGAGGGCGAGGCAATCGGCCAAATCGAATCCGCGATCGCAAAGGGCCCACACTTTGACGCGGATCAAATCGAGACGGCCGAGACTCTGCAGTCGGATCGCTTTCCCGAGGAATGCCTGTTGAAGACGCGACTGCCATCCAGAAGGTAAATGCTGCGTCAGAGAGGCGGGCCCGTTGTTTAGCCAATCATCGGCGAGAACCTGCTGGCCCGCCCGAAGTAACGTCGCGAAGTCGCGCGCCGCCTCGATTAGGTCGCGCGAAAGTGCAGGATGCAAAATGTCGCAGTCCTTGGTTGGGCGCTCGATGATTCCAAGAAGATTCAATGCGGTCCCACCGACTACGACCGCGTCGAGACGTAAACCACGAGTACTCAGAAACTCGTCAAATGCCGTAAGCGTGTCGGTCGAATTCATGGTATCAGTCTAACCGATACCAGCGGTTTGGAAAAGCAATTGCATGACATGGAAATGTAATAGGTTTCACTGCCTTAGCTATTGAGTAAGTTCTCTGCAATCTCCCGCCAATCGACCTCGCAGAGCGCCGCCCGAAGAAGATCCTTGCTATGTGTCGCGACACATAGTTCCGATTGAACTAAGCCGCCTTCGGCGGC
>PLXG01000110.1 GCA_003153195.1 Myxococcales bacterium | reverse complement strand
GCTGCGGCACGCGCATGCCGTCGAGAAAAAAACCGGTCGAGCCGGGACTCGAGCCGCGCACCACATAATAGGGAAGCAGTGGAATCGGCGTGGTCACGCCGGGCAACATTCCGATCACGCGAAACGGATCACCGAGCGTTCCGGGCAGCTGATGCAGCTCTTCGTCTTTGAGCGTGAATCGCTCGCCCTCGTGTCGCGCCTGGCCGCGCACCGTCGACTCATATTTGTTTTTGTAGCGCGGCTTTTTGAGCAGGCTGTACTCGAGCTTGAGCCCTTGTCCGGCCACCACCGTTTCGGTCAGACGCAGCGGCAGATGCGCGTCATGGGTAATGTCGATCTGTCGCTTGCCCGCAGGCAGCAAGAGTTCGAAGTGGCCGCCCTCATCGCTGACCGCCTCGACGTCGCCCGACTGAAGATGCGCGCCGACAATCGGCGTGATGCTGCCGCGCTCGAGCACGCGTCCGGTCAGCTTGCCCGGCGCATCGCTCGAGCCAACTGTCGAATCGGCCAGCGCCGAGTGGACGGCCGCGCACAAAAATAGAAGTGCGCCGAGCGACTTCACTGAATTTAAGGAACGTAAGCCGACATCGCCAAGTAGAACGTGCAGGTGATGGTGTCGCCGGCGGGAGAGTTGCCAATCCAGTAGCCTTCGCTGTGATCCGACGCGAGCGCGCTCAAGTTCAGCACCGAGTTGTTGCAATCGGATCCGGCGCAGGTGTAGGTGCCCTGCGGCGAAGAGACGCTGATTCCACTTCCGGGCGAGAGCGCGTCGCCGGTTTCGGAGCTGCTGGTGGATTCGACCATGAACATGCCGGTGCCGATGGGCGCGATCTGCGCGCCGAAGCGCTGCAGCTCGAAGTTGCAAGCTGCGCCGACACTGGACGCGCTGGCGGTCACACCGAAGACCGAGCTCAAGAAGTTGCCGAACGAATCTTGCGTATCGCGGAAATAGGACGACGCGGTGGCGTCGGGATCAGCCGGTCCGGCGTGAACACCGTTGATGGTGACCTCGAGTGTCGGTCGGCCAAAACTGACCATACCGCCGTCGAGGCCAGAATTCGAACCGCCGAAGAGGTCGTCCAGTCCGCCGCAACCGGCGAGAGCCACTACCGAGAGTCCGTAAGCCCATGCGCGCATGGCCCAATCTTTAGCGCCAAAGCGCCGTACGCGCAACGAAGCTCACACTCCTTAACAAGCACGTCTTGCGATCCGAGAACGGCTCGGCTAGGGTTCGCTTCGTCACTCTCCTTTAGGGGCCGCATGCGGAAATGGTTCGGTTGCCTCACCCTGCTCGCGCTCTTCGGCGGATGCAACTCGCTGAAAGCGCGCATGGTTGCGCAGCAAGCGATTGACCTCTATCACCGAGGGGACGTCGCCGGTGCGGCGGTGAAGTTCGAGGAAGCCGCCGCGCTCGACTCGGAGATCGCGCCGATTCAACTCGACCTCGGCTTTGCCAATTTGGCGCTCTATCAAGCTTCGCCGAAGAGCGCCGGCGGCACCAAAGCGGCCGAAAAAGCGATCGCCGCGTTCGAAAAATACCTGACCCTCAAGCCGGAAGAGGAGCGCGCCTCGGGTTATCTGGTGCAGACCTTCATCGACACCGGCCGTTACGACGACGCGGTGGCCTACTTCAAACCGGTGCTCGACAAAGGCGGCGCTCGCACCGGCGAGATCATCGGCACGCTCGGCACCATCGCGTCGCAAACCGGCCGCTTCGATGAAGCGCGAAAGTGGTACGAGAAGCGCATCGCACTCGATCCGCAAAACTCCGACGCCCGCGTCGCGCTCGGCGTGCTGCTCTGGAGTCAGCTTCATTCCCACGCCGATCTGCTCGGCCCCGAACGGCTGGCGCTGTGCGACACCGCGCAGGCGACCTTGGCCGAATCGATCAATCTCAAGCCGAACGCACCCGACGCCTACACCTATACCAATCTCGTCTATCGCGAGCGCACCTTGGCCGAAACCACCGACGACGCCAAGCGCATCGATCTCGAACAGGCCAACAAGTTCTTCAATCAAGCGCAAGAGCTGAAGAAGGCAGCGGCCAAGTAAATGTTTGACCGTTACGTCGCAGATACCAAGCCCAGCTGGAAGCGGCGCGCGCTGATCATCGCGTCGCTGGTCTTGCACGGTGGAGCCGGACTCGGCATCGGCATCTGGTCGATTATGCACGTCGAGGAGATCGTGCCACCGGCCATCTCGCTCACCTTCTTCGCCGCACCGCCACCACCTCCGCCGCCACCTCCGCCGGCACGCAAGAAGTCGGTCGAGCACAAAGTCATTCCTACGCCGACGACGATGGTGCAACCCACCACCATCCCGAAGCTGGTGCAGCCGAAGCAAAAAGAAGAAGAGAAAGAAGACGACGGCGAAGAGGGCGGCGTCGAAGGCGGTGTGAAGGGCGGCGTCAAAGGCGGCGTGGTCGGCGGAGTCGTCGGTGGCGTGGTCGGCGGAACTGGCACTGGCGCACCGACGCCGGAACCGAAATTGCTGCCGATGTTCGTGATCGCCTCGAAAGCGATCTCCAAGCCCGAGCCGCACCTGCCCGAGTTCTTCAAGCAGTCGCACGCCGGCGCCACGGTGCAGGCGCGCTACAAGCTTTTCGTGAATCAGCAGGGAAAGGTCTACAAAGTTGACGTGCTCACCGCGATTGGCGGTGTGGACGAATCGGTCGTCGAACAGATCAAAGGTGGTTGGGCATTTCAGCCGCAGCCGTCACCGTTTGCAGTGGTTTGGGTTTTCAATTTCAAGATCAACTGAGGAGCAGCGATGGAGTCGTTCAATCCGTTCGAGATGTGGCACAACATGGGCATTCTGGCGAGGATCGTAGTCATCCTCCTCGTCGGTATGTCGATCTATTCGATTTGGGTCATGATCGATCGCTTCGCAGTGTTCTCAAAGACACGCAAGACTTCGCTGGCGTTCGTGCTGGGACTGCGCGATCGATTGCTCAAGCGCGATCTGGCCGGCGCGCTCACGCTCTCCAAGACCGAGCCGCAGGCGCCGATCGCCCGCGTGGTTCAGGAAGCGCTGTCCGAGTATGAGGAAGGCGTGCAGGCGATCCACGGCAAGGCGGCCGAAGACATCGGCGACTTCGACGTGGTGGACGCGGTCAACCGCGCCATCGATCGCGTCAAAGAGCGAGAGGTCGCCAACTTCAAAAAGGGCCTGGGCGGACTGGCCTCGATCTCGTCGGCAGCGCCGTTCATCGGTCTGTTCGGAACGGTCGTCGGTATCATCAACGCCTTCCGATCGATGGCCGCTTCTGGTCAAGGGGGTCTGGGCGCGGTCTCGGCCGGCATCTCCGAGGCGCTCTTCACCACCGCGGTCGGACTTCTGGTCGCCATTCCGGCCGTCATGTCGTTCAACTATTTCACCAACACCATCGAGTCTTTCGTGGTCGATATGAACGATGTCTCGTCGGAGCTCATCAGCTACGTGCTGCGCGAAGAGCGCGACCGGGCGTAATCCGATGACGTTCTCGCATGACACGGCCAAGCAGGCCAAGGTGGGTGGGCCCAAGCGCAAAAAGCGCCGGCACAACGGCCATCGCTCCATGCATGGCCATCGCGCGCCCACCATTCGCGTCGGACAGACGCGCTCGGAGATCAACGTCACGCCGCTCGTCGACGTGATGCTGGTGCTCCTCATCNNTCTTCATGGTGGTCACGCCCATGCTTCACCGCGGCGTGAAGATCGATCTGCCTCTCACGCAGCATCACGGCAAAAAGCAGGACACCGGCGAGCAGCTGGTATTGAGCGTGCGCGAAGACGGCACCTACATCGAAACCGAAAAGCTCGAGGGCGAAGCGCTGATGTCGCGCCTGCGCCAGGAGCTCAAGACTTCGGGCCGGCCGGTGCACGTACGCGCCGACAAGGGCCTGCGCTACGGCGAAGTGCGCAAAGTCTTGGAAGAGGTCCATGCCGCCGGCGNNCGGTGGGGGGAGGCTCGTCGAGCTCGCCTCGACGAGGGGGGACGGGAAAGTCCCCCCCTGTTGGAAGAGGTCCATGCCGCCGGCGCACAAAACGTCGCCATGGGCACCGAGGAGGCAAAGTAATGGCGTTCGGCGGAGGTGGCGCGGGCGTACGGTCGGACATCAACATCACGCCGCTCGTCGACGTAGTGCTGGTGCTGCTCATCATCTTTATGGTCATGACCCCGACGCTGCTCAAGGAGATGGATCTTACCGTCCCGGAGAAGGCGGACGTGCAGATCGCCACGCCCCAGGCGACCGATCAGGTGGTGGTGTCGGTGACCAAGGAGGGCCAAGTGGCGCTCAATCGTGAACCGATCGTGCTGGCGCAGTTGGCGGAGCGCGTGAGCGACCAGATGAAGGCGCGCTCGGAGAAGTTGGTGTTCTTCGACGTCGACGACGACGCCAACTACGGCGAAGTCATGCACGTAATGGACGTCTGCCGCGGCGCCGGCGCCAAAGTCCTCGGCATCATGACCAAGTAGAATTTCGCTAAGATCCGGCGCGCGTTTCTGTCACGTTGTCTTTATTCTGCATCCGGCACTGCCTCACCCATTGAGGTAGACTACCGCCAGGTGCGGGCCCTTTTCTTGTCAGCGACCCTGGTGCTCGCCTGGCCCCAGCTCGCTTTCGCCGCCGACGATTGCCCGGTCGTCCATCCTGGCGTGTCGATCGGAAAGCTCCGCCTGCAAATGTCGCTCACCGACATGAAGAAGCTCTTCCCCATCGAGGAAGACGGCACCAGCGGCACCTGGTGGAAACACGGAGAGGTTCGATTTTCGATCGATTCCCAGGCCAAGGTCACCAGCATCCGGCATCACACCAGCTGCTTCAAGTTGCCGACCGGCGAGACTATCCACACGGACGAACACGGATCGATTGCCGCGCTCGACCACCGTCTAGGCTGCAAGCGGCTCGACACGCTCGGGGGCGGTGGATGGGTCTGCCCCGAGATGGGACTCTCGATCCTTTATCAGTATGATCGCGAGTCGTCGGTCGAGGTCACCCCTCCTATCTTATGCAAGCAGCAGATGAAGGAGGCCTGCGATCGCCCGAGCTCCCTCTACCCTTCTAAACCCAAGGGACACTGGTATAGCGAAGGGGTTCTGCACGGCGATCCCGGCTTTTCGATGGCCGATTGGACCGGAGACTTCGATGGCGACGGCGTGTCCGACCTGCTTTTACATGGCGTCTCTGTACCCAGAAGTGCACCCAGATCGTGGTCTCCTACCCAGACGCCGGTGACAGGCGGGAAGAGCGCTGGGAGGTTCAAGCGCGATGGAAGCGCGTTGCGGTCCGCACCACCAAGCGACCGATTATCGAGTTCCCGACCGACCGCGGAGCGCAATCCCCTCGATAAAGTCATTGCCTCCGTTGCGTCTCCTCGTTATGGTCCCGCAGATTTGCGTACATTTTTCGGAGGCTTCGCGATGCATCCACCGCGAATACGGTCCTTAAGTTGGTTTTCGGCGACCTTGGGTTTGTGCGCGGCGATGGCCGGCTGCTCGCCCTACGATCTGTATCAGGGCGAATACTTCGCCGGCTCCGTCGATCCCAAAAACTTCCCGGCCGAATATCTGGGAGAGGGCGGCGACCCGGTGCAGTCAGGTGGAAAATTCATTCCCCTGCAGGCCCATGCGCACGGGCAGTCGGTCTACTACTTCTCGTTCCCGTTTTCCGATGCGCAACTGGGCGCCTCCGATCCGTTGGCGCTCTCCACCGATGAAAAGGCCGAGCTGCGCGCGCCCATCGCCTACATCTTCGATCCAGGTCAGCCGACGCCGGGCTGCGTGCCGCCCGCGCCGAACTACGTCTACAATCAGCAGACCGACACGGTTCCGCTGAACCAGCAGAACACCGTGTTCACCAAGCTACCCGACGATCCGACCGGCTATTTCCCGGTGGTCGCGCAGGTCACCGTCGCTTCGATGGGCGAAGTTTGCCAATCGATCAAGAGCGAGGACGAGCTCACGTCGGATTCGAAGATCGCGGTCAATCTGACGCCGCCCGACCCGACCATTCCGCGATCGAAGCCGCACGGCACGCCCGACGCCGGCCCGATCTACCAGGCCTTGGCGCTCATCGATCCGGGCGCCGAAGTGCAACTCCCTAATGATTCGTTCGACCCGACCACCGGTCTCGGACCGCAGCTGTTCGGTTGGTACAACCACTACCTGCCCGCCTACATCGACGGTGGCACCCTCGACGTCGATCCGCAACTACACGAGCATCTCGACATGAGCGGCAAGACAGTGACTGTCCAGGAAGTAAAGACCATGCGCATTTTCTATCCCGACACGGTGGTCGCCACCAACGCGCAGGGCAACAAGTCGCTCAAGGCCGGCGGCCTCGGCACCGGCTACGATGTGGTCGACTTCAAGCGCGGCGAGATGGGTTACGAGCCGATTTGTCAGGTGTTCAAGTTCACGCCCAAGGACACCGCCAACATCGAGACCGACGCCTCGATGATTGATCCGGCGACCATCACACCCGATCCGAATAATCCGTACATCTACTGCCTTGAGTACGCACAGTGAGCGGAGCTCAGATGACTTCTAAGTTCAAATCGGCCGCGCTCTTCATTTTCGCTGTCGCGATGGTGGGTGGCGGAACCGCCTACGCAGTCGGTGATCAGTCCGGTCGTATCTCCGGCGTAGTCACCGAGGCGGGCACCGGCGCCGCGGTTCCGGGCGCGACCATTACCGTCAGCGGTAAAGCGCTGCTCGGCAAGCCGCGCGTGGTCAACACCGACGACAACGGCAACTTCGAAGTCACCGATCTGCCACCCAGCGCCACCACCACCGGCACCTATCCGTACCTGGTAGAAGTTGGATTCGAGGGCGTGAAGCCGCTGGTGCGCAAGGTCATCGTTCGCCAAGGCGAGACGGTCCCGCTCAAGATCGCCTGGTCGCCGGAGGTGTCGCAGGCCGAGGTCACCAACATCATCGAAGAGCGCCACATGACCAAGCCCGACTCTGCCGCGCAGGGCACAGTGCTCACGCTCGAATCGCAGAGCAAGATCGCGTCGGGTCGCGACTATCAGGACATCGCCAATCAGGTGGCCGGCGTGAAGGACAACGGCACCGGAAACCCGAACATCCACGGCGCGCTCTCCACGCAGAATCACTACCTCGTCGACGGCATGGACATCACCGATCCGGTGACCAACACCTTTTCCGCCAACATCAACTTCGACTCGGTCTCCTCGGAGCAGGTGCTCATCGGCGGCATGGAGGCGGAGTACAACTCGATGGGCGGTGTCATCAACCTCATCACCGCGGCTGGTGGCGACGAGCTGCACATCGACTCATCTTTTTACGTGAACAACGGATCGTTCTCGAACAGCAACCAGTTTGGTCCCCAGCTCTATTACGGGGTGAAGCCGTTCGACACCACGCCGCGCCCAGCGTCGCAGTCTTATCAGGGCAACTTGAACGTCGGTGGACCGATCCTCAAGCACAAGTTGTGGTTCAACGCGTCGGTCGAATACGACTATACCGAGTCGTCGAATCCGGCCGGACCGCCGCTCAACGTGCAGCATCCGTCGCGTCGATTTCAGAGCATCTATATTCGCGGCAAGCTGACTTGGGCGCCGAGCGACAAGCATCGTTTGACGCTTTCTCTCTCGGCCGATCCGGCGTTCATTGATAACGTCGATCAGTCGAACGGAGAGCTGGCCATCGCCGAGGATTATCAGAAGCAGGGCGGCGTGTTCACCATCTTGCAGTGGGATTACTTCAAGAGTCAGAACGTCAACACCAACATCACCGCGGGATTTCAATACAGTGCGCTCGACTACGGTCCGCAGGGCACGCTCTCCTCGATCGATTACGGCGCCGAGCGCAACGGCATGTTCTCGCCTAAGAACAGCATGTATAATCCGGAGCAGCCGGTTCACTTCAACAACGACGACGGCACCGCCTGGTATCAAGGATCCTATCCGGTCGGACACGATCGCCGTTATCGCGTGCAGTTCGATCCGTCGATCTCGCTGCGCGGCAAGCTGTTCGGCAGTCACGACGCCAAGATCGGCATTCAGTCGAGCTTCCTCTACCACACGGTGAGCAGCCACATTCCGGGTGGACAGAGCTACAACGACGCGGGCGGCGGACCGGGCGAAGGTGGATTGTGCGATCCGACCATGACCACCGGCGTCGGCTGCTTTCAGCGCACCGATACGCCCGACTCTACGCAGCATCAGTGGGGCGTCGGCGTCGGACTGTTTCTGCAAGATCGCTGGAAGACCCCGTGGAAGCGGCTCACCATCATCCCCGGCTTTCGCGTCGACTACGGCTACACCGCCAACAGCATCGGACAAGCGGTCTCCAACATGCTCGGTCTTGGACCTCGCCTCGGCTTCACCATCGACATCACCGGCGATCAAAAAACCATCTTCACCGGATTTTACGGACGAGCCAACGAAACGCTGTCGCTGCTTCCGGCGGCCAACGCCGACGTGACCGCGGTGTCCAAGACCTATCAGTGGAGCAATCCGGGCGGACCCGGCCAGTTCAACTACCTGCAACAGTCTGGCGGCGCCTCCGGTTACACCACCGATCCGAATCACGGCCCGGGATCCGTGCCACACACCGACGAAGTGATGTTCGATCTTCGTCGCGAAGTCTTCCACGACACGGTGGCGGCCATCGCCTACACCTATAAAAAGATGTCGAACATCTGGGACGGCATCGAGCAAAATCAGGTTTGGGATCCATCGGGTAATCGCGTCGTCGGTTACGCCAACGGTCAGCAACAGACCGTCTTCAAGTACACCACGCCCGACGCCAACTGGCGCATCTATCAAGGCATCGACTTCACCGTCGAATCGAAGCCCAGCTCCAACTGGGATATCTATGCCGGCTACACGCTCTCGTGGCTGTACGGCCCGGGACGTGACGAGTTTGGTCAGGTCTACGGCGGCCTGGCCGGCAACTCACAGTTTTACAATCCGCGTCAGTCGCAGTTCTTCTACGGATTTTTGCCGGAAGATTCGCGCCATCAGATCAAGCTGCACGGCTCGTACACCTGGAAGGGCCTGGTCCTCGGCGCGAACTTCTCCTATGCGTCAGGAGGACCACTTACCACGCTCTACTTCAACCCGCACGACGGCGGATTCACCAACCGTCGCTCACCGGCCGGCACCAGCGCGGGCACGCCTAACGATGCGTCCAGCATCACTGAGTTCCGTCTGCCCGACGTGATCGTGGTGAACGTGCGCGTCGCCTACGACATCGGCACCTTCATCAAACACAATCAGCACCTCACGGTGATCGCCGATCTCTTCAACGTATTCGATCTGAACGCGGTCACCGGCGTGACCTCGCAAAACCTCGGCACCTTTGGCCAAGTCAACAGCCGCCAGTCACCGTTCCGCTTCCAGATCGGTCTTCGCTACCAGTACTAAGGTCTTGTAGATCGGCTCATGTGGGTGATGATCTGGATCTTGTCTGACAACGTGCGACGCACCGGACAGACATCGGCCACCTGCTGAAGCATCTTCAGCTGCTCGTCGGTCAAATCTCCGCGCACTGCGATCTGCCGCTCGATGTAGTCGAGGCGCACCGGTGTCCTCACACACTCGAGCGCATCGGCGGCGTGGGTGCGCGCGTGGCCCAGCTTCACACTCACCGACTCGAGCGGTAGGTTGTGCTCTTTGGCGTAGAGCTCGAGCGAGATCGCGGTGCAAGCGCCGAGCGCGGAGAGCAAGAGTTGATAAGGCGACATGGCCGCACCGCCGCCGCCGTATTCGATCGGCTCATCGGCGAGTACCGCGTGTGTTCCGTCGGTGATTTCGTGGGCGAGTGGCCCTCGCGGGTGCGTCACTACTTCGGGCATGTTCGTCCTCTCGAGTGAAGCGCGCGCATCGTTACCACGCCCGCGCAATTTTTGCGATTGCTTCTACCGAATGATCGACTCACAGTTCGCTCTCTTAGGAGGCTTCGATGCGATTTGGTCTCGCGCTCTTACTACTGTCACTGTCGGTCGGCTCCACACAGGCGGCGGCGCTGACACCGGACGTAAAACAGTGGACGCTCGAAAATGGTCTCAAAGTCCTGTTCGGGGCCGACCACAAGGCTCCGGTGGTGACGGTGCAGGTTTTTTATCACGTCGGTGGTAAGGACGAGCCGGCCGACAAACGCGGCATCGCGCACATGTTCGAGCACATGATGTTCAAAGGCTCGCGCCACGTGCGTCCCGAGGAGCACGCGCGCTTCATCGACGCGGTGGGCGGCAACGAGAACGCGTTCACGCAGGACGATCTGACCGGCTACTACGACACCATTCCGCCGGAAGCGCTCGACTTCACGCTGCAGCTCGAAGCGGAGCGGATGCGCGGCCTCGAGCTCACGCAAAAGACCATCGACTCCGAGCGCGAAGTGGTCAAAGAGGAGCTGCGCATGCGACTGGAGAATAACCCGGTCATGCAGGCGGTCGATCGAGTCTTGCACCTCGCCTACACAGTGCATCCCTATCGGCAGTTTCCCATCGGCGAAAAGAAGATGCTCGACACGGTGACGGTGGCCGACTGCAAGGCATTTTACGATCTCTACTACCGGCCCAACAATGCCTCGGTGATCGTCATCGGCGACACCGACGAAGAGACGGTGCACAAGCTAGTCGAGGCACATTTTGGAAAGCTTCCGCGCGGAGCCGAACCGCCGCGCAACCATCTGGTCGAGCCGCCGCAGACGGAGTTGCGCGAGGCCAAGCTCAACCTTCCGGTGCAGCTGCCGGTGATGGTGGGCGCGTATCACATTCCCGGTGGTGCCGACGAAGATCTGTTCACCCTCGATGTCATTCAGCAGATTCTGACCGCGGGTGAATCGTCGCGGCTCTACCGACGCTTGGTGAAAGACGAGCAGTTAGCGGTGGCCGCCGGGGGCATCGTGTTCGAGCACGAAGATCCGGGCCTGTTCGTCACTTACGCCGCCTATCTTCCCAACAAAGACGCAGCCAAGATTCGCCAGGTTCTCGACGAGGAGACGCGCAAACTGGTGAGCAGTGCGGTGGACGCCAAGGAGCTGCAAAAAGCCAAGAATCAGCTGGCGGCGCGGGCGGTCTACGTGCGCGAGCGCGTGTCGGACATCGCCAGCCAGATGGGCGAAGCGGCCATCATTTCGGGCAGCCCGCTCCATGTCTTCACCGCGCCGGCCAAGTACGACGCGGTCACGCCCGGGGATGTGATGCGGGTCGCCAAGAAATATTTCAACGACCACAACTACAGCGTCGTGACCCTGATTCCGCAAGGAGGTGCGCGATGAGAACACTCCTTTTTGCCGTACTTTTATCGGCGTGCGCGACCGATCACGCAGCCAAGATCGCCAAAGAAAATGCCGAGCCGAAGTCGCAGGCGGCCCTGCGTCAGGGCGCATCGCACGCGCCATCGCCCGATCCGTGGACCGGTCGCGACGATCTATTCGTGGCGCCCTCGCTTCATCCGAACACCAAAGTTTCGCTGGGCAACCTCGATCGCTTCACTTTGCCAAACGGCCTTCAGGTGATCTTGGTGCCGCGCACGACCGTCGCCAGCGTCGAGATCACGCTCGCCATCAAAGCCGGACACTATTCCGATCCGGTCGACAAAGCCGGCATCGCTGAGTTTGCGGCGTCGATGCTGCACGAGGGAACCAAGAAGCGCTCTTCCAAGCAGATCGCCGAAGCCATCGACTTCGTCGGTGGTTCATTGGAAGCGCAAGCCGGCGACGAGAGCACTTTCGTGAGCTGCCACGCGCGCACCGAGAACCTCAAGCTGTGCGTCGATCTAGTCGGCGACGTTTCGCTCAATCCAACTTTTCCGGCCAAGGAGCTGGAGGAGATTCGTCAGCAGCTCGCCGGCGCGGTGGAGCAGGTGAAAGATTCGCCGCAGCAGCTGGCGGTCGAGCACGCGCGCAATTTGTACTATGGCGAAAATGATCCGCGGGGACGGTCGCTTTCGGTTCGCTCTCTGGCAGCCATCGATCGCGCGGCACTGGTCGATTTTCATCATCACTGGTTCACGCCGGCGAACGCGGTGTTGGCGATTTCGGGCGACTTCAAATCGAAGAGTTTGCGCGCGATGATCGTGACCGCGTTTGGCGGTTGGAAAACGCCCAAAGACGCGGCCCAGGCGCAGACCGAATTGCCAGATCCGGTCAAGGCCAATGGGCTCACCGTGCGTCTGGTCGATAAACCTGACGCGACGCAATCGAACGTGCTCATCGTCGGACCGGGAATCGCTCACGGTTCGCCTGACTATTACGCGGTTCAACTCATGAACTTTGTGCTCGGAGGCGGTTCGTTTTCCTCGCGACTGATGAAAGTGATTCGCTCCGAAGGGGGTAAGACCTACGGCGCGCACTCGAGCTATTCCGCGCGTCGTCGGGTGGGCCCGTTCAGCATCAGCACCTTCACGCGCAACTCGGAGACCGCGCCCACGCTCAAGTTGATCTTCGGCGAGATCGACAAGATGAGAAAATCGGGTCCCACCGATGCGGAGCTCACCGCGGCCAAAGGAAATTTGATCGGTGGTTACGGACTGCGCCTGGAAACCGGAAGCGATCTGGCCGAAGCGCTGCTGGTAACCATCATCGACGCGCTCACGCCCGACTTTGTCGAAAAGTTTCCGCAGCGGATGCAGGAGGTCACGCGCGATCAGGCGGTGGCCGCGGCGGCAGCGCATCTCACTCCGACGGCGATGGTGGTGGTGGGTAGAGCGGCCGAAGTGAAGGCGATGCTCGAATCAGCCGGCTACAAGGTCGGAGCAGCAGTGCCATACACCGCGCCCGTCAGCTCGACCGAGCGCTAACGATCTCAACCGTCGACGGTGAACTGTCGCCCGTCAACCATCAATGCGTCTCTCCCCCAATCAAGGCCGCCCGCATGAGCGGCAGTGGCAGCGGCCCTTCGGCCAAGAACGCATCGTGGAATTTCTGTAGCGTGTACGCTGGCCCGAGCTTCTTCTGATAGTCCTCACGCAGCTTCAAGATCTCCAGCTTGCCGAGCGTGTAATAGAGGTAGGTGGGATCTTCGGTGCCGCGCTTGGTCTCCATCTCGGCGGTCTTCTTGGGCTGATAGCCATCGACCTGAAAATATTCGATCGCTTGAGCCAAGCTCATGCCGCGGGTGTGCATGCGAATTCCGACGACGAATCGCGCCGCTCGGAGCAGCGCATCCTGCAGCTGAAAGAGCTTCAACTTGGGATCGCGATTGAAGTACCCCTCGTCGATCATCATCTGCTCGCAGTAGTGCGCCCAGCCCTCGACGTTGGTGTTGGCTCCATAGTACTTGCGCACCTTCGAAGTAATGTGCGGCACCCACAGAAACTGTACGTAGTGCCCGGGGAAGGTCTCGTGAATGGAGACGTTCTCCATGATGTAGGGATTGAACGAACCCGCCAAGAACTCCTCGACCTGCGCCGGCGACCAGCTCTTCTCGGGCAGCGTCACGTTGTAATAGGCCTCCTTGGCTTTTTCGAACGGCCCCGGCGTCTCCATCGACGCAAAAGTGGTGGCGCGCATGAACGGCGGGGTCTCTTGCACGATCGGAAGCACCGGCGACGGAATCGAGACGATCTTGTGATCGATCAAAAATTGGCGCAGCGCCGCCAGCCCACCCTGAACGGTGGCGATCACTTTGTCGGCGGCCGGATGATTCTTCGACGTCTCTTTTTGCACGTCTTCGAAC
The DNA here is from genome assembly GCA_003153195.1 of Myxococcales bacterium. Lineage (GTDB taxonomy): Bacteria > Myxococcota_A > Polyangia > Palsa-1104 > Palsa-1104 > PALSA-1153. Next base: position 9,191 of record PLXG01000110.1, on the reverse strand, counting down.
GACTTCTTCGAATCGATCTGAGCGGCGGTGGCGCGAAATTCGATCTGCAACCGGCGCAGCTCGGCCTCGCCGCGTTTGAGCAACTCGGAGAGGGGCGTCTCGACCATCTCTTCGCTCTTCAGCTTTTCACGAAATAGCTTTTCACCGATGGCGAAGCGATCGATCGCCTTGGGCGCGATCTTCACCCGCAGAAAGGTGCGGAACTCGTCGAGCGCGCGAATGACCGTTCCGTTGACGCGCAGAAAATCGGCCTGCAACTTTTTGTCGGTGACCGCCTTGAACGCGAGCGGCACATCGCTGCGAAAGAAATCGATGATGCCCGGCAGCTCCTCGACGGCGATGTCCAGGCTGACCTTCGGAACGTCGACCAAATTGCGCTGACCTTGCTGAAGCAGCGCTGGAATTTTAGCCTCGCGAGAGATCGCCGACTTCATTCGATCGGCGAGCGGCGCGAAGTCGCGCTTCATGATGTCGTAGATGGTTCTCGAAGCGAGCCCGGTATAGGTGTCGGGGCGATGCAGCCAACCTTGCACGCCATTTATATCGAGCAGGCCGGCCGCGATCGAGGCGCGCAGGAGCTGTAAATCGGCAGCCAACGGTGGTGACAGATCCGCATCGCTGACGGCGGAAAACTTTCCCGCCCAGGTCTTCAATCGCTTGGTCTCACGCGCTTGACCGGCCGCAGACAGGTCCTCGAGCTCGCCATCGTGCTTGTGGATGCCGAGCTCGGTGGCGGTGGTAGGCGACGCGGACGGCAGCTCGTCGAAATAGTCATCGACCAGCTTTTCGAACGCCGCGTCACCCTTGGCCGCCGAGGCGGTACCGGCGCCGACCAGGGCAACCAATGATATGAGAATGCCTTGAGCTTTCATGAGCCTCTTTTGAATTTGAAAAGGAAGTGAAAGGTTACAGCTGAGACCAGCGTGTGGCTATTAGAACTTCGCTGGTACGGCGGAGAAGCCAAGGCCGATCGAAAGCGAGTCGAGGCCCTTCTTGGCGGTGCTCGGCTTGTAGTTGCCGCTGTCGTCGTACATCTTCACGTCGGGTCCCAACACGCTCTTGATGAGCGAGTTGGTGCTCACTTCGCACGTGTCGATGATGGAGTCCGCCGCCACCGCGCACATTCCCTGACGATCGCCGACCGAGGTGGGGTTCTTACAGCCGCCGCTGGCGCAGCTCGGATCGGGCGCGCCACCGGTGTCGAACAGGGAGATGATCTGCATATTGCCGGCTGGATCGGTCGTCGCCTTGTTGGTGAGCAGGGTGGCGACGTTCGGAATGATCTTGTTCTGTACGTCGGTGCTCTTGATCGAGCCATGAATTTCGCCGCCGGTGAGCTTGCCGGTGGAGTCGCGCGTGAACACCAGCTGCGCGCCGCTGATGGTCAGATCGACCGGCGCCGCGTTAGAGACCAGCGGAACGCGAATGTCGGTGGTGACCGGATGGGTGGTGGTGAGCGGCGAGTTCGACGCGAACTTGCCAGCGACGATCTTGCCGAGGAAGCTGCCTTCGGGCGATGCGGTGTCGACGGTGAAAGTGCCCGCGCCGGTGTAGTCCGGCGTGGCGTGGGCTAGCCCGAGCTGAATGTCGGCACCCGCGCACGCATCCGCTTGGAAGGTCGCGTCAGACGACTTTTCATCGATGAGAATGATCAGGTCGCCGGCCGCGACCGCGCTGTCCACACCCGCCTGGGTGTCGATGTTCTGCGCCGCGAGAATCGAGATGATGTTGCCGAGCTGATTGTCGACTTTGCCGTCGCCATTGATGTCGATGGCGTAGTCGTGATTCGACTCCGGTACCTTGAGTGAGTTGATGACATACTGTGACGTCGTGGTCGGGCTGCAGCCGGTGACGTCGGCGGCGCCGCCTGCGGTCGTCGTATCACCACCACAACCAGCTGCGGCCATGGCGAAAAGGAAGGCTCCCAAATAACTCGCGTACTTCATCGACAACCTCATCCGTTAAGGGTGGATATTGCGGAACGCAGATGCCCTCGATGCGCGTTTATACGACCGAAGGGTGCGAGTTTGCAAGCGCTCAGCGACGCGGCTCCAAGATTTGACCCGGGCCCGTCCGCTTCCTACCATGCGCTCATGCGACATGTGTTCGATCTCGCGCTCGTCGTGGTGGGCGCCAGCGTGGCGATCTGGGGCGTCTCAGAATCCGCTGCGCCCAAACGACGCGGCGGCCGACCGCTCGAAATTCTGGGGTCGCTGGCGTCCCCGATCGGAATCGTGATCTTGCTTTGCGGCGCGACCGATCTGTTGGTTCCGGGCTTTCTACCGTGAGGCTCGCCGTCGGTCTGCTGGCTGCCATCTGGTCGCTCTCGGCGCGCGCCGAGGTTCGCTTTCAGATCGACCTATCGAACGCGTCGCACCTCTACGACCATTCGGTAGAAATCTCGATGGTGGTAGAGCACGCGGCCTCGCCGCTCATTTTGTGGATGCCGGTCTGGACTCCAGGCGCCTACGAGCTGCGTACCTGGGGGCGTAACGTCACTCCGGTTTCAGCGACGGCCAAAGATGCCGCGCTTACCTTTCATCGCGTCGATCCCAGCCGCTTTGAGGTGGACGGACATCAGCCAGGGGATACGGTTCGCCTGATCTATCGCGTCTACGCGCCACTCCTCTCCGACGATTCCAGTCAGATCGACGCGAGCCACGCCTATCTGAACGGCAGCTCCATTTTTCTCACCAATGCGGAGAGCTTGGACAAAAAGCAGCGGGTCGAGCTCTCCCTGCCGACGGGATGGAAGATCGCCACCGCGCTCACACCGGCCGAAAATTCGTTCACCGCCGTCGACTACCAGGAGCTGATCGACGCGCCTATCGAAGCCGGAAAATTCGTGGAGCGCACGCGGACCCAACATGGAATCACCATCCGAGTGGCCGTCCATGGCGACGCTCAGAGCTCCGGCGACCCGGTTCCCATTCATTTTTTCGACCGAGTCTTCGCGCTGCTCGACGCCGAGATCAAACACGTCGGCGCGGCACCTTTTCACAACTACCTAATCCTGATTCATCGCTCGAACGTGCTCGGAAAATTAGCGGCCCTCGAGCACGCCCGCTCCTGCTCGATCGTACTTCCTGCAGACGAGCGCGAAGAGGTAGTGATTGAGCTCTATTACGCCATCGCGCACGAGATGTTTCACGCTTGGAACGCACGCAAGCTCAGACCGGCCGACCTCACTCCTTACGATCTGACGCGCATCCAGACTTCGCGATCGCTCTGGTTCAGCGAAGGATTCTCCGACTACTACGCCCATCTGGTGATGCGTGAAACCGAGCTCTGGTCTGACGGAAAATATCGCGCCCGACTGTCCGAGCAGCTCACGCGCGCCGCCGAAGTCGCCGACAGTGGACTCACGGCCGCCGAATCTTCCCAGCTGGCTTGGCAGGTCCCCGACGAGCTCGCCGAGGACACCGCTTTTTACGCGCGCGGACAGGTGATCGCCTACGGCCTCGACGCGGCGATTCGCCAGCAATCGGGTGGGAAACGTTCGCTCGACGACGTCATGAAGAATCTTCTTTCGCAGACTTCGCGCGGACCGCTGGCGGTAGACGGCGCGGTGCTGACGCGTGCGGTGGAGTCGATCTCAGGTCCGACCGTCGCCAAGTACGTTCGAGCGTGGTCGGAAAATCCGCGCGAAGTCGACGCGATCGCCTTGGCCACCAATCGATCTTTCACCTGCCGAAGCGATCCACCCAAACCCGAGCTCGGCTTCGGCGTCGGCGAGGACGACGATCACCTTTCGATCGCCATCTTGCAACCGGGCGGACCGGCGGCGATCGCCGGATTGAAGGTCGGTGATCGCATCGTCTCTATCGACGGCGTCGAGGTGAGCGACCCGGCGTTCAAATCGAAGAGCCAATGGAAAGCGAACAAGCCTCTCAGGCTGCGGGTGATCCGTCTGGGCGAGCCACTCGATTTTCCGCTCACACCGAGAGAGCGTTCACATCGCCACTGCGAGCTCAGCGGCCCGGAAGCGCGCTAAACGAAGCGCGCTAAACGAAGCTCAGCCAGTCCGCGTAGAGCGGCTCGGCCTTGTCGGCGCGACCTTTGACCGCTTCGAAGTAGAGCTCTTGCAACTTTTTGGTGATCGGTCCGCAGGCGCCACCGCCGATCGTTCGATCGTCGATCTCGCGCACCGGCGTGAGCTCAGCCGCGGTCCCGGTGAAGAAGACCTCATCGGCGATGTATAGCTCGTCGCGCGCAAAGGTAGTCTCGTCGACGGTGAGACCGTGATCGCGCGCGATGGTGATGATGCTCTCGCGGGTGATGCCCGCCAAAATTGCCGACGACAGCGGCGGCGTGCGCAGCTTGCCGTTCTTCACCAAGAAAATATTCTCGCCCGACGCTTCCGCCACGTGTCCGTACGTGTCGAGGAGGATCGCTTCGGAGTAGCCGGCCTTCATGACCTCGCGCTTGGCCAGCACCGAGTTCACGTACTGCCCGCAGATCTTGCCCTTGGACATGGTCGAGTTGAGCCCGCCGCGAGTGAACGAAGAAACTTTGGCGCGAATGCCCTTCTTGAGCCCTTCGTCGCCGAGGTAGGCGCCCCACTCGTAGGCGGCAACGCAAACGCGCACCGGGTTGGTGAGACTGCCGAGCCCGAGCCCGCCGTCGCCGAGATAGATGAGCGGACGCAGATAGGCCTCGGTCATGCGATTTTGCCTGAGCGTCTCGAGACAAGCCTGCTCGATCTGCGTCTGCGTGAACGGAACGTCCATCGTGCAGATCTTGCAGGACTCGAGCAGGCGGCGGATGTGATCGTGCAGCCGAAAGATCGCGCTCTTTCCGTCGGCTCGTTTGTAGCAGCGAATTCCTTCGAACGCGCCCAGGCCGTAGTGCAGCGTGTGCGTGAGAATGTGAACTTGTGCGGAGCCGAAGGGGACCAACTTTCCATCCATCCAAACCTTGTCGACCGGTTTGAGACTGGTGGCGTGATCCGCTTTCGGCGGCATCGTCGGAGCGAGCATACTCCATACGTATTGCAGCGCTCGATCGGAAGCAATGCAAAAAGATCGATAGAAAATGACGAGCTGCGTCGCGATCGAGGTAGGTTTTTGCGCACTGGCACAATGGCGCGCTGGCAATGGCGCACTGGCAATGGCGCGCTTGATTAAGCAAAGCGCCGCGCCGATACTACTGCGCCATGAATAACGATCTCGCCACCGTCATCCTCGCGGCCGGTCTCGGCACGCGAATGAAGTCTCGCCGCGGCAAGGTACTGCACTCGGTTGCCGGACGTCCGATGATCGAATATCCGGTTGGCTTGGCCAAGGCGCTCGGCGCGACGCGGGTGGTGTGCGTGCTCGGACATCAGTCCGACGAAGTTCGCGGCGCGATCACCAAGCGCTTCGGAACCAGCGCCATCGAAGTGGTTTTACAAAAAGAGCAGCGCGGAACGGGTCATGCGGTGGCGCAAGCGGCGCCGCTGTTGGCGCCCAAAAGTGGCGCGACACACGACGGGCTTCTGCTCATTCTCTATGGAGACGTGCCGCTTCTCACCGTGCAGACGCTGGAAAAGCTGCGCGCGCTGGCGAACGAAAAGACATTGGCCATCGTCACCTCGCAGGCGGCCAATCCCAAAGGCTACGGCCGCATTGTGCGCAACGCCGCCGGACGCGTCGAACGCGTGGTGGAAGAAAAGGACTGCAGCGACGCGCAGCGCAAGATCACGGAAGTGAACGCTGGCATCTACTGCGGTCCTTCGAAATTCATCTTCGCCGCGCTGGAGGCCATCACTCCCAATAACGCACAAGGCGAGCTCTATCTCACCGACGTGATCGAACGCGCCGCGCGCGAGTTGAACGTGGCCACCGTCGACGCATCGACCGAAGAGATGATGGGCGTGAACGATCGGGTCGAGCTTTCCAAAGCCGATCGCATCATGCGTTTGCGTCTGGCCGAACATTTAATGCGCGAAGGCGTCACCGTGCGCGATCCCGAACGACTCTACCTCGAGCCCGGTATCACCGTCGGTGCCGACAGTGAGCTCGGTCCCGGCGTCGAGTTGCGAGGCGCCACTGTCATCGGCTCGGGATGCAAAATCGAAGCGGGCGTGATCATCACCGACTGCAAAGTCGGCGACGACGTTCACATCAAACCTTACTGCGTGCTGTCGGAAAGCACCGTCGGCTCGGGATCGATCCTCGGGCCCTGGGCGCACCTGCGACCTGGGACTGTGCTCGAGTCCGAAGTGCACATCGGCAACTTCGTCGAAACCAAAAAGGCCCACGTCGGACGCGGCTCGAAAGCGAACCACTTGAGCTACCTCGGCGACGCAACCATTGGCGCCATGGTGAACGTCGGCTGCGGCACCATCACCTGCAACTACGACGGATTTTCCAAACACCAGACCGTGATCGAAGACGGCGTGTTTATCGGATCGGACACGCAGCTGGTCGCGCCGGTGCGAGTCGGTCGCGACGCGGTGATCGGAGCCGGCACTACCGTCTACGAAGACGTTCCCGCCGGCGCGCTGGCCATTACCCGCACCAAGCAGGTCAACAAAGAAGGTTACTCGGCGAAACGTCGCGAGCGACTGACCCGAGATCGCCAGCAAGACAAGCAGCGTGGCGCCGCGGTCTTGGCCAGCGAGTTCGATCACGTCGACACCAAGGCCGAAGTGCACACCGGTTTGCAGGCGACCAAGCGGCCGAAAAAAGACCCGCCGGGTTGACACTGCTTCTTCCGTGGTGACAAACTCTGCATTTCCAAAATCATTCGAAGGAGCACTCATGGGCAAGGTCGGGTCGGCGCAAGAACTCTTCAACGAGCAGATACCTCAGTCGCTGGCGAAAAGCCCCGAGAAGGCAAAGGAGATCAATGCGATCTATCTTTTCAAGATCACCGGTGAGGGCGGCGGCGACTGGACCGTCGACTTGGCGTCGGCGTCTCCGTCGTGCAAGCCAGGTCAGCTCGGCACGCCCAACTGCACCATCGAAGTGAGCGCCGAAGACTTCAAGAACATGCTCTCCAACCCGGCGCTCGGCATGCAGCTCTACTTTCAAGGCAAGCTGAAGGTCACCGGCGATCCGATGCTGGCCACCAAGCTCAACAAGTTTTTCTCGATGGCCGGCTGATTTGCTGCAAGGCGTCCGCGTCCTCGATCTTTCACGCCTCCTGCCTGGACCGTTCTGCACGCTGATCTTGTCTGACCTTGGCGCCTCCGTCGACAAATTGGAGGATCCGGGAATGGGCGACTACTTGCGCTCGTTTCCGCCGCTCAAGAACGGCGTTAGCGGACGCTATAACGCCCTCAATCGCGACAAGCGCTCTTTCTGCCTTGATCTGAAATCGCCGGCGGGGCGCGAAGTCTTCTTGAAGCTTTTACCGCACTACGACGTGGTGGTGGAGAGCTTTCGTCCGGGCGTGCTCGACCGCCTGGGCCTGTCCTACCAAACGCTGGCGGAGATTTCGCCGAAGGTCATCCTCTGCTCGATCTCAGGGTATGGACAGACCGGTCCGCTGCGTACGCGGGCGGGACACGATCTCGATTACGTCGCATTGGCTGGACTGCTGTCACTCGGTGGACCGGCCGGCCAACCGCCGCAGGTTCCCGGCGCGCAAACTGCGGACATCGCCGGCGGTACGTTGTGGGCGGTGATCGGAATTTTGTCGGCCCTGCTGGCGGCGCGACAGACTTCGCGCGGCCGGCATCTCGACATCTCCATGTGCGAAGGCGCGCTGTCGCTCATGATTCCCGATCTGGGCAACTACGACGCCACCGGCGAGCTGCCCAAACGCGGCGACGAGCTTTTGACCGGCGGCAAAGCTTGCTATTCGATCTATGAAACTTCCGACGGAAAGCACCTGGCAGTCGCGGCACTCGAGCCCAAATTTTGGCTGGCTTTCAATCGGGCCATCGGACGAACCACGGCCAGCGAGCACGAGATTTTATTGTCGAATCAATCGCCGCTTCGCACCGAGATTCAAGCGATCTTGAAGACCCGCACCCGCGATCAGTGGACCGCCCTCTTGGCCTCCGCCGACTGTTGCGTCGAACCGGTGCTCTCCGTCGACGAGTTGGCTACGCACCCGCAGCATATGGCGCGCGAGCTGTTCTTCTCTATCGGCGATCTGGTGCAAGTGCGCACGCCGCTCGGCTCGGCCAAAGGTCACACGCCGCCGCCCGAGCAGGGTCAGCACACCGACGTGGTGTTGCGCGAGATCGGGCTATCCGACCAAGAGATCGCGGTATTGCGCCAAACCGGCGCCGCTCGATAACGCTACTTTAGAGGAAATTCCCGAGCGCCCACTTCGACGACGAAGTGCCCATCATCTTGTCTGACATGTTCGGTGAGCGCGCTGAAGGCAGCATTCGAGAGTCGTGCGTCGAACGACTTGTCTTTACGCCTGACCGTGCAGTAAGCGACGTCCCCCACCATGCGCAGACTCTGGTAGTCGAGCTCCTCTTCGGCGTCGTCGGAAACTCGCACTAGCGCGCGGGCGCCCTCCCACCTGAGGGAGCGAATCGAATAGGGCGCGTCGTCGACATCCAGATAGACGAACCGCCGCTCGTCGAGTCTAAGCACGTAACGTCCGTCAGGATTTCGATCGAGCCAGCGAAAGAACGCCGCGCGCATACCAACGTGGCTCACTTCGCCGCCTTCGTGCCAAAACCGGCCGTCGGCATCGAGACGAACTCCGCTCTGCCGCAACTTCTCGATCTGTTCGTCGGTGAGCTGCATGAGTGAGTTCTAAGAGCTGCGGCGCTGTTTGACCAGCTCCGCCTCCGAGGCGCGAATGTAGCGCGGACCGCTGGTGGACAAGTCATCGGCCGAACCGCCTGCAAGTCGTTCGTAGCCCAAGCGCGCGATCTCTTGCGGGCCAGGCGAGCCGTCACCTTCCAGCAGCGTCGCGCCCGGTACTACGATTTCGGGATAGCGCAGCGCTCCGTCGCCGACAATGAACAGCGGCGATTCGAGGCCGCGCAAGCGATCTGTCAGCGCCGCGGGCGCGAGTGCGGTTTCATCTCCGAGCGGTGCCGGCACCCCGCCGCTCACGCGATAGACTCCGGCATACACTTCGGCCTTGTAGGCGTCCAAGGTGGCGCAGACTGTGCCATCGGGCGCGCGCGCTGCCAACGCGGCCAGCGATGACACCAGCGCCAGCGGACAGCCGGCGGCGAAACAGAGCCCCTTCGCCGTCGAGAGCGCAATGCGCAGCCCGGTGAACGAGCCCGG
>PLXG01000457.1 GCA_003153195.1 Myxococcales bacterium | reverse complement strand
CCCGATGCGCCGGCAGGCAGTGCAGTACCACTGCGTTTGGCGCGGCGATCCCGAGCAGCGCCTCATCGACGCAGAAGCCGACGAAATCTTTTTCGCGCGCAGCCTGCTCGCCCTCCTCGCCCATCGAGGCCCAAACGTCGGTCGAGATCACATGACGACCGCGGGCGGCGTCTTCGGGTTTACGAACCACTTCGATGTGCGAGCGCCAGTCGCCCTCTTTTTTGGCGCGCCGTAAAACGTTGGTATCGGGATCGTACCCTTCAGGACAAGCGAGCGACAGATCGAGCCCTAAAATCGCGGCAGCTTCGATCCACGAGTGCGCCATGTNNGCCATGTTGTTGCCGTCGCCGATCCAGGAATAGCGCACGCTCTTCGGGCCCGGCTCGATGGCGTCCGGCCCCAGCGTCTCGTAAACGGTGAAGAGATCGGCCAGCACCTGACAGGGGTGCGATAGATCGGTGAGCGCGTTGATCACCGGCACCGGCGCGAAGCGAGCCAGCTCCTCGGCGACGTCGTGGCCGAAGGTGCGAATGATGATTCCGTGGCAGTAACCGCCAAGCACGCGCGCGGTGTCACGCAGCGGCTCGCCGCGACCGATCTGCGATCCTTGCGAGGCGAGATAGACCGCGTGGCCACCGAGCTCGAACATGCCGACTTCAAACGACACGCGCGTTCTCGTCGAGGCCTTCTCGAAGATCATGCCGAGCGTCTTGCCGCGAAGAGGTTCGAAGATCTCGCCGCGCGCGCGCATCGCCTTGAGCTCGCCGGCGCGCTTGAGCAGCGCTCGAATCTCGACCGCGCCCAAATCCCACAGCGAAAGCAGATCAAGCTTCACGGATCCCTCTCTACCCTCTTAACCATTTATTTCGTAAGGGGAATTTAACCCAAGCGCGCGTTTTGTTTCTAGTCGATTCGTTTGAAACAAAATGCGCGGTTACCTGTTAAGTCTCCATTCTTTCAGCTACTAACGACCTAGGAGAGTGACCTCTGTTTCCTTTTCTTTTTCGCTTTTTCAGGCGAGCGACTTGTCGAGCGCGTCGACACCTTCGTCGAGCTGCGCCGCAGTGACGATGAGCGGTGGCGCAAAGCGGACCACAGTTCCGCCGGCGACCGAGAGCAGCACGCCGCGATCGCGAACTTTTTGAACCACCGGCGTCGCGTCTCCGGCAAGGGCAAGACCGCGCAAAAGTCCAGCCCCGCGCACTTCCTTGGCCACGCCCGGATGTTTTTTCACTAACTCCTGCAAGCGCCCCGCGAGATGGCGTCCCATTTTTTCGGTATGCGCGAGCAGTCCCTCTTTTTCGATGGTCTCGAGCACCGCCAATCCAGCGGCGCAGGCGAGCGGATTTCCGCCGAAGGTCGAGGCGTGCGTGCCGGGCTCGAACGCGCGGGCAAATTCCTCGCGCGCCACGATCGCGCCAATCGGCACGCCACCGGCCAGCCCCTTGGCCAGCGAGAATACATCGGGCGCCACTGCATCCCCGCCTTGATATCCAAACCAATGTCCGGTGCGTCCAACGCCAGTTTGCACTTCGTCGAAGATGAGCACCGTGCCGGTGTCGTCGCAGCGCTTTCTAAGCGCGCGCAAAAATCCCGGCGGCGGAACGCGAATGCCGCCTTCGGCCTGAATCGGCTCGAGAATCACCGCGCAAGTCTGCTCGCTTATCGCGTCGAGCGCGCGCGCATCGGTGGCCGACTCCGGCCACGGCAAAAACCTCGCCCACTCAATGAGCGGTCCGAACCCGGCGCGATATTTTTCCTGACCGGTGAGCGCGACCGTGGCGACGGTGCGACCGTGAAACGATCCTTCGAACGAAAATATGGTGGTGCGCTCGGGCTTGCCCTTCACCATCGTCTGATAGCGCTTGGCCAGCTTGATCGCCGCTTCGTTCGCTTCGGCGCCGGAGTTACAAAAGAAGACGCGCGCCGGCTGCAGCTCTTTGGCCAGCGACTCGATCTTCTCGGCGAGCGCGATCTGCTTCTCGATGTAAAAAAGATTCGAGACGTGGATGAGCGTCGCGGCCTGCTCACTCACCGCGCGAACCAGCGCTTCGTGCGCGTGTCCGATCGGGCAAGCAGCGATGCCACCGACCAGATCGAGATAGCGCTTTTTCGAGACGTCCCATACTTCGCAGCCTTTGCCGCGCTCCATCACCACCGGCTGCGGCTTGTAGTTTTTGGTGAGCACGCGCTGCGCGACTTCGATCCACTCTTGCTCGGTTCTCATGCGGTGAGCTCCGTCCCAATTCCCTGATCGGTGAAGATTTCGAGCAGCACCGCATGATCGAGCGCGCCCGACAGAATGTGAACCTTGGGGACGCCGTCGGCCAGCGCGTCGAGCCCGAAACGAACTTTGGGAATCATGCCGCCGGTGATCACTTGCGAAGCGATGAGCGCCTCGACCTGTGAGCGCTTGAGGCTGGAGAACATGGTGCCGTCGGCTGCCTTCACTCCCTGCACGTCGGTGAGGAGCACCAATTTCTCGGCACGCATGGCGGCGGCGATCTTGGCGGCGAACGGATCGGCATTGATGTTGAGCGACTCTCCGTCGGCATCGACCCCAATCGGCGCGATCACCGGAATGAAATCGTCCGCGCACAGCTTCTCTAGAATTTTCGGATCGACGGTCTCGACCTCGCCCACGCGTCCGAGATCGCTCTCGCCCGGCGAGGTTCCCAGGCGACGGGCAGTGACCAAGCCTCCATCTTTGCCGGTGAGCCCGACCGCGCGACCGCCGGCCTGTCCGATCAGTCGCACCAGATCTTGATTCACCTCGCCGCCGAGCACCATCTCCACCACGCGCATGGTGGCGTCGTCGGTGACGCGCAATCCGCCGACGAAGCGCGACTCGACGCCGAGCCGCTTGAGCATCTGGCCGATCTGCGGTCCGCCGCCGTGCACCACCACCGGGTGGATTCCGACATACTTGAGCAGCACGATGTCGGCGCAGAATCGTCTTCGCGCGCGCTCATCGTCCATCGCACTGCCGCCGTATTTCACCACGATGGTCTTGCCGCGAAATTTTTTGATATAGGGGAGCGACTCGACGAGAACCTGCGCTTTGTCGGTCGCGGAAAAGTTGAGCGGCGTCGTTGCGGGGGCGGCCATTTTGAC
>PLXG01000340.1 GCA_003153195.1 Myxococcales bacterium | reverse complement strand
GTTGCGCCGGGAGAGGGGCGTCCGAAATAGATGTAGGCGTGTCCCGTGTGATCGGCGCTGCTCACACCGGTCGTTCCGGGCGCGCCCACAATTAAGTCACCGTAGCCGTCGCCGTTGACATCACCGGCGCTCGCCACCGAGAGACCGAAGCCGTGCGACCCCGTCGGCGCGCCGAGTGAGATACTGGTCCCAAATGAAGCCGCACCGCCGAGATAGAGATAGGCGGCGCCGTAGCCGCTGACATCGGAGTCTGCACCCACCACGAAATCCTGTTTCCCGTCGCCGTCGAAGTCGAGCACGGTGCCGTAGCTGATGTCGTGCGAGGTGGCCGCGGTCCCGACCTCGACGCGGAATTCCCAGGCCGCGCTGGGATTGCCGTCGGCCACCACCCGCCAAAAATAGAAACCCTGGTTGAGCGCGTTCATCGCCACGCCGCCGCGCCGATCGGGCGCCACTAGGACGTCGGTCGCTTTGTTGAGGCAACCGTGATCGGTATAGATAGCAGCGGTGACGGTGGTGACGTTGGCGGGAAGGTCCCACGAGAAACTGGGGAGCGAGCTGGCCACGATGGCGCTCGACGCTGGTGCGACCAGATGCAGGGTGCTCGCCATGTCCGATGGGGGCGCGCCGTCGGCGCCGTCGACTCCGCCATCACTCAGCATTCCGCCATCACCCGTGACTTGTACGCCGAGCACGATGACGACTTTTTCCAGCGCGCCGCTTGCCGGCGTCACCGACTGGCTGCCGATGATGGTCTGCCCGCCGGCCAAATCCGCGGTGATCGAGAGCTCGACCGCGTCGACGGCTTTGGTGGTGAACGAATACTCCGGACCCACGCTCTCCGTGATGGTGCTGGGCGGGCTGAAATTTTGCGCGGCCAGGATCGCCGACTTCGACGCATCAGACACGTTGAAATGAAGCGCGGTCACTGAGAGCGTCTGTCCGGCTCCGGCGTGCACCACCAGGTCGATTCGCGCCGGCGCTTTTTCGCACGCGCCTAGCAACAGCAAAAGCGCAAAGCCATGTCGGCGCATCAAAACGATCCGAGCGAAGTGGCGCCTTTGGGATTTCCCGGCGCCGACGGTTGCGAGAGTCCGAGCCCCAGTCCGACGCCCAGTCCGACGCCGACCACTACTACGGCGACGGTGGTCCACACCCACCACTTCTTGTACGTCGGCGTAGATCGCTTTTCGGTTGGCTCGGGCGGCTCGGGCGTCTTGGTCAGCTCGATCGTTGGTGGCTTTTCGACGTGCGTCGGCTCGGCGGTGACCGGCTCCGTGCTGGTGAGCGGCGGCGCCATAGTTCCCTGCGGCGGCTCACTCTTGGCCGCCTCCTCTTGATTCAGTGAGGTCTGCAGCGAGCTTATCATCTGCGTCACTTCGTGCCGGTTGGGCGCGTGCGGCAGCTCCGACAAAAACGTTTTGAAGGTGCGGATCGCCTCACGCTTGTCGCCCAGCATTCGATAGCACTGACCGACGTTGAACAAGAACGATGGATCTTCGAAGTGGCGATAGGCCTCTTTGAATCCAGTGAGCGCGTCCTGATACTCGCCGAGCTTGTAGTGCTGCGATGCGCGTCGGTAGGCCTCGCGCGCGCGCACCTTTTCTTGCGCCATCCCCTCCGCCGGAAAGCCGAGCAGCAGCAGCAATACGGCGACCACACTCCACCACTTCATCGGGTTCTCCCTGAACAGTGCGACCGGTTAGATTTTACCTGAGATTCGAAGCGTGAGAAAGTTCGCGCGCGCGGGGACGCGGTCTGCGGGCGCGCTCAGTAGACCGGCTTCATGAGGCGCGTGTCGTCTCCGTCGGGATCGACGCTTTCGGTTTGCGACGCGCGCTTGTGTTTCTTCAGCGGCTCGGCCGCGCGCACGTGCGCGAGCGGTTGCGCCGCCACCAGTTGCGGCTCGAACACCGTCGCGAGCTGAGGCATCTCTTTGGCAATGACATGTCGGAGTTGATCTTTGAATCCGTCGAGATGGAGCTTCAGGTCGAACTCTTCCGACTCGCTTAGGCCGTCCATGTCGAACGGCGTGATCCCGATTGGCACTCCGGCCGCCGCGCTCGGCGTCCCGATGCGATAGACCGCTGCGCCGCTCGGGGTGGTGGTGATCTTGACCGAGAGGGTCTTCACCACCGGCGGGCTGACGGTCGTGTTAGCCGGTTGCGCCGCAGGCCCCATCGGTAAAATTGGAGGCGGCGCGACATGAGGCGGCGATGCCATCGCGCTCGCTTGCGGCTGCGACGGCTGAGTGAATCTCCACAATCCGACTGCGCCCATGATCAACGCCGACACGCCGATCATCGCCACCAGTTGCGTGCGCGACTGCGGGTTTGGAATCGTCAGAATTTCGCGCGAAATTTCCCGCGCAGATCCGGAGAGCGTGGTCGAATGCGGCGCGGATGCATCGACGCCCTCTTGACTCCACGGTGCGGTGCCACGCGCCATCGGATCGGTCGGCCGTCCGGTCACACTGTCGGTCGCAATGGGCACGTTGTGATACTGCTGGGCGTGAATGTCGGGCGTGCCCAGCGCACCGGCAAGGTCGGCCATGGTCTGAAAGCGCAGCGTGCGATTCTTCTCGAGCGCGTGCATCACCACCGCGTCGATCACCGCCGGCACCGACGGTTGGAAGATCGACGGAATCTCCGGCTGCTGCAGCATCTGCGCGATCATCATCTCGCCGAAGCCTTCGCCGTTGAATGGAACGCGCCCGGTCAAAAGCTCGTAGAACACGATGCCGAGCGAGTAGATGTCTGAGCGACAATCGATCTTGCCCGAGTTCTCGCACTGCTCCGGGCTCATATAGGCTGGCGTTCCGAACACCGACCCGGTGCGCGTCTTGGCCGAATTTCCCGTCGCTGAAGTGAGCTTCGCGATGCCGAAGTCGAGGATCTTGACGAAGTTCGAATCTGAGCCACGCTGGCACAGATAGATGTTGTCGGGCTTGAGGTCGCGATGGACGATCCCTTTTTCGTGGCTGGCCGAAAGCGCGGAGCAGCACTGCTCCATGATGTAGAGCGATTCGGCCAGCGTGAGCGGAGCGCGGCGAAGACGCGACGCCATGCTCTCGCCGTTCAGATATTCCATCACCAGGTAGACGAGCTCGGTATCGTCGATGGTGGTCTTTCCAAAATCGACGATGTCCACGATGTTGGCGTGGCCGATGTCGTTGACCGCCTTGGCCTCGTGAAAAAATCGCTGCACGCAGTCGGGGTCGGAGCCGAGATCGGCACGCAACACCTTGATCGCGACCTTCTTGCCAATGAGCGGATGCTGACCGAGGTAGACGGTGCCCATTCCGCCCTGGCCGAGCTTGGTGGTGATCTCGTAGTTACCGATCGTCTTGCCGATCAGAGACAACCTTCACCCCCACAGCAAAGAATTCCAGCAACCAATCTTACCTTTTACGAAGCGCGATCGTCAAGCACAGCGACGACGCAGGAGATCTGGGGGTCAGAGTAAAGTAAGGCAACATTATATAGTTAGACTGATGTCTATAGTTTGATGAGCGTGCGCCAATCGAGACTGAGCGTGGCGCACACCCGCAGCGCAGGAGGGAGCGTACGCATTTGTACGTGACCGACTAAGCGAGGCTGTACGCCGCGATCAGGCCGATTGGCGCACGCTCATCAGTTCCAGTAGTAGCGGAGATCGAAGGTGGCTGACACCCGGAGATAATCGGTCTGGTTGGTTTCGAAACGCGGGAAGAAGAGCAGCGCCTCGAGTCCCAGCGCGAGGTTGCGTCGCCCGGTGTAAAAAATTCCTGCGGTGAGCGCGTGCTCGATGCCGTTGTCGCCGGCGACCGCGCCGCTCACGATCACGCCGATTTTGTAGCCGAGCAAAATTCCCACCGGCGCCTTGCTGACCTGGTGCAGATCGATGTCCATGAGCCCACCAAAGTTGAGCTCGTCGGTGTCGGGCAGCGCCGAGCCCGAAAAGAGATGATCGTAATCGATGGTGAGCCGCAGTCCGAGCGCCCGGTGAAGTCCGATCGCCATGAGCAAGCTCGGTCGAAGGTTCAAGTTGTCGGCGCTGGTGAACAGCGTCGTGGTGTCGACCTTGCCAGCGGCCGCCGAAGCTTGTAGCGCGGTGAGCGGGCTCAGTCCGTAGAAAGGCGAATAGTTGAAATCGAACCCGGCGCCGAGACGCACTCGACCGAGCTTCCAGCTGAAGATCGCGCCCGCACCGACGACATAGCCGACCTCCGCGCCGCGAATGAGCGCGGAATCCGCGTCGATGCCGCTCTGCACGGTGCCGCCGAGCTGAACATGCACCGCCCACCATTTCATGGGCGCCACTTGAAAGTCGAAGGTCTGCTGCAAAAACGCAAACTGTAGATCGTGGTTGGTCTTTTGACCGTTGTCGGTGGTGCCCAATCGAAAGGCTGCGTAGCCGAAGCCGGTCGACTCGCCGATGTGCGTGGTGACGAACGGATCGAACACCACCTGCGAAGGCAAGAAGATGTGCCCGGCCAGCTCGCGGCGCGACTCCTCGGGCGGCGGAATAGGGGCCGGCGCAGCCGGATCGGCCGCGACCGCTGCCGTCGACCAGAAGAGGATTCCGAACACAAAAAGGTTTTTCATGCGCGCAATCTATCGATCGGACGAGTCGCCGTAAAGGCACTTTGAAGGCACTTTTTCGTGCGACATCCGGTTTGAACCGTCTCCTCCTCAGTGTCAGGGGGCCTTTCGATGGAAACGATACGGACCGCGGCCGAGCTGCGGACGGGCAAAGAGCGCGCGCTGCGCAGAATCGCCTATGGGATCTCCGGACTGGCTTGGACGATCATTTTGGTGAGCGTCGTTGGTGCACTCTACGGACTGCTGGTGGCGGGGATGCTCTCGATAGGACGCGCGCTCCACCTGGCGCGCATTCGCGGAAACGGAGTTCGCATCGGTCCGCGGCAGTTTCCCGAGCTGTGGATCAAGATCGTGCGGGCTTCGCATTTACTCGGGCTCGCCGAGCCGCCACCCACCTACGTCGTCCAGGCGGGCGGCGCGCTAAACGCATTCGCCACCAAGCTGTGGGGCCGTCCCTTCGTCATTCTCTATTCCGATCTAGTGGGCGCATGCGAGCGCGCGGGAGGCCTCCCCACCGACGGCACCGATGACGCACGGCCGAACGAAATTGATTTTCTCATCGGGCACGAGCTCGGTCACTTGATGGCAAAGCACTTGAGCTGGTTCACTTTGCCCGCCCGAGTGATTCCGGTTTTTGGGCCCGCCTACTCGCGCGCGTGCGAGTACACCGCCGACGTGTGCGGACACGAAGTAGTGGGCGATCTGCGCGTCTCGTCGCGAGCGCTGGTGATCTTGGCGGCGGGAGGGTGGAAGGGACCGCAAGTGAATTTGAGCGCGTTCGTCGAGCAGCGGATCGAGGCCCGAGGCTTTTGGCTGTCCGTGTACGAGCTGAACGCCAGCCATCCGTATCTCACCAAGCGAGTGGCCGCGCTGCGCGAACGACTCTCGCCGGGCGTCGCACCGGTGCTCGGATGCAATCCGGCCGCCTATCCGCTGGCGCCGTTTTTGGGCGCCGCCGGTGGGCTCTTGCCGCTGGTGCTCATCGCGCTTCTGTTCGGCCTGGGTGCCGGAGGCTTTCTTGCCGCTAAAAAATACCTCGAATCGGCCAAGGTGCCGGTCGCCGATTCTCAATAAGTTCGTAAGATAAAACACCTAGTGCACACCTAAGCCCACGCCACGTATGTGGCCATTAAGTTGTCTTTATGACTCAGACAAATTGTGATACGTAAGGAGCTCGACGAATCTCGTAAACTTCGGTTTTTCGGCGCATGGGGGATGGATCCGATTTGATGATCCGGCGGCTCAGGAATCTCTCGCTATCGGCTCTGTGCACGCTGTTTGCGTGTCATCCGAGCGCGCGCCCCGGACTCACCTCGGGCGATGCCGGCACGACTTCGGTCATTGGCGACCACTCCTCCGATGACACCGGTGATGGCGGCGCGGACGGCGGATCGAACTGCGGCCAGCAGAACTTCATGCTGGTGCAGCCCAATCCCCCCGATGTTTTGATCGTGCTCGATCAGTCGGTATCGATGAACGACGACTCCAACGACATGACGCTGCCGGCGCCGCTCGATCCGAGCTCGAAATGGATGCAGACCATCACCGCGCTCGAGCAGGCGGTGCAGACGGTGAAGGCGGTTCACTGGGGACTGATGCTTTTCGGTGCGCCTGCCAGCGCCGGTTTCTGCAGCTACTATTTGCAACCGAATGTTCCAGTGAGCTCGATCTCGGCGCCGTTCATCAAGATGACGCTCGACGGAATCACGCCCAACGCCGCGACGCCGACGCACCTCGCGATGCTGGAGGCGACTTCATATTATCAGCAGCTGAACGACAATCATCCGCACTACATCGTGCTCGCGACCGATGGTGAACCGACCTGCGCCAACGTGGTGAACGGAATGATCGATCTGTCGCATGGAATCAATAGCCCGGAATTTACCGATCCGGTTCCGGCAGAGATGGCGGTTGCCGCAGCGGCAACAGCCTCCATCCATACCTTCGNNGGTGAACGGTCTCGAGCCGAACACTACGGCGGGCGAAAAACCGTACTATTCGGTGTCGAGCACCAGCGAGTTTGTCGACGTGATGAACAAGGTCGCCGGAACGATCATCTCTTGCGACTATCCGCTGGCGATGCCGCCGGCCTATCCCGATCTGGTCAGCATCCAAGGCAACTCCGGCACCATTCCGCGCGACCCATCGCACATGAACGGCTGGGATTTCAATTCCGACCAGACGTCGGTCACGTTCTACGGCACCGCCTGCCAGAATTTGCAGCTGGGCGTGACCACCTCGATCTCCGCCCTGTACGATTGCCCGATCCTGTAGGTCTGTAGTTATAAGTAGTCGATATGTAATCGCTTCCGACGATGTCCTTGAGAGTGACTCGATTTTGAGTTACGAGGGGCCGGTTGGAGGAGCAAATGCGACTTGTTGCGGCGGTGTTGAGCCTGGCGCTGGTGGGATGCGGCGCGACGTCTTCAGACTTTTCGCACGACAGGGCGGTGCAGGGGCCGCTCATCGGCGACAAGGCGGACGCGACCTCCAGCGATTCGGCGGACCGAAGTTGTCAGGTAATCGTGCGATCGTTTACCCGCAAGTCGGACGGCAACGGTGGCTTTGTCAGCCAAAATGGAACTTTCGTTTGGCAGGCAGAAGTCGATGTCGCTGTCGCGCTCGCCAAGTCGGGCGCAGTCGGCGCGGTGATCTATCGGCCCGGCACTGCCGGCACTTGGTATCAGTCGACCGGCACCGCGGTCGATGGCGGCGGTCCCACCTTTCAGCGATTTCTCGTCGAGCTCAGCGACCACACCACGCCCACCGCGGCGATGGAGATGCGCTCGTGGGAATATCAGCTGGCCGAGCTCAGCGGCCTCGCGCTCTTGCCTTCGGGCGCGCGCCTCTTCGACCACAACCGCGTCAGCGCCGACTTCGACAACTATGAGCTCACCCCATCGAACGGCTTCACCATCGCCGAGGCGCCTGGAATTTGTCCGCTGGTGCAACCGCGCTCGACGCTGGTCTTCGGCGCGACCTGGAATGAAGATCAGCACGGCGCCATCGTTCCCGGCGGAAGCCTGGAGATCGATTACACCCTCGGTCGTCTGCCGCAATGTCGCTACTCGTCGGCGGGCTATCAGCTGTGGGACCTCGAAGCCAATGTTAAATTCGAGCCGCAGGGAACCTTGATCATCCAACCGGTCACGCAAGTCTCGACGCCGCTCGGCATGGGGCCGACCCGCGCGGGCGTTCCCATCACCGTGCAAGTTCCGCTCGGCACCACCAGTGTCCAAATTTGGTTTCGCAACTACGGCGCCGATGGCTGCCAGAGTTACGATTCGAACAACGGACAAAATTATTCGTTCGCGGTCACCGCGCTGCCGAATCCGATCGGTTGGGCCGGCGATTGGGGCAACGGATTTTCGCGCGCCTGCACGCACCTCGACGGGCTCAGCGAGCCAATCGTCATCGACGAGTACATTCGCGAGCGCGCTTGCGAGTTCATCGACGTCGACGCGTGGGTGCCAGGCACCACCGACCTCGACGTGCCGCATCCGGAATGGATCTGGGCGCAGGTGGAGTACGCCAAAGACGGCGGCGCGCCGGCGTACGATTGGCTGACGCCCGAAGGTCGCGTTGGCAACAACCAGCGCTTTCGCTGGAGCCTGCCGTATGACTTCACGCAGAGCGACTGGACTTCCTACAGCTACGCGTTCCGCTTTTCCAACGACGGCAACACCTTCTTTCGCGTGGCGAAGTCGGACGGCCCCGACGGCGGCGACGCGCGCACCATCGTGTACTCGCAGCAGTAGAGCTGATAAGATCTTGCCGTGGAGCGTTTCGTCCTCGGGCTCGATCAAGGCACCACCGGCACGCGCGCCAGCGTGATGGACGAGTCCGGGAAGTTGGTGTCACACGCCTATTTGACCCACGAGCAGCACCATCCCGCGCCCGGACAGGTCGAGCACGACGCCGAAGAAATTTGGCGCGCGACCGAGCAGGTGATCGCGCGTGCAACCCAGGGCGTGCGACCGGTAGCGATGGGCATCGCCAATCAGGGCGAGACGGTGGTTTTGTGGAATCGCAAAACCGGCCGACCGCTTCACCGCGCCATCGTCTGGCAGGACCGCCGCAC
>PLXG01000429.1 GCA_003153195.1 Myxococcales bacterium | reverse complement strand
CCTCCCCGGAAACAGATCATAGTCTACTGAATTTATTCACTTATCTCATGGATCGATCTTGCCGTCCGACTCCGCATGCAGCACGATGTCGATTCCCAGACTCCAATCTGCCGAGGGTGCAAAGGCGGTGACTGTGAGTCGAAACGGAAGACCTTGCTGCAAATAGGGCACGACGTCGACCCGCATCACCTCGGCATCGATTCCGCCGTTCGCAGCGATGGGCATTCCCGCAGCGAAGCGCGCGATCACCGCGTCGGGCAAAGGCGTGACGCCGGTCGTCCCCTGCGCGGTCAAGGTGAGCTCGGAGATGAAATCGATCTTGGAGATGCCAGAAGCGGGCGAAAAGGTGATGCGCGTGAGATCAAGCTCGGTGAGCACACGCAGAACGCTTTTGCCCAAATTGAGGTTGAGATCTTTGGTCTCGGTCATGATCGAGCCGGCGTGGCTGACGCCGGCTCCGGTGAAGGATTGAGCGGCCAAGGTCTGTTCGATCGAAGCCACGTCGGCCGATACGTAGCAGCCCGATGTCAGACAACATGCTAGCACCACGATTTTCATAGGAGGTACACCACCACGCCGATCTTTCCCGAGAAGGTCCAGACTTCGGCGGTGGGATCGGAGATCTTGAGCGGACCGTCGCCGTTGGTCGGAGGCGTGGGCTTGTAGCCGTGCACCTCCATCGTCATGTAGCTCACGCCTGCGTGCAGGTAGAACAGACAGCGATTGGGCGCGCCCACTTCGACGCCGAGATGAATGTTGGCGTAGTCATAGCTGAGACGCTGCACCGTGAACGACTTCACGCTCAGGTGCTCAGTAATGAAATTCGATCCGCCGTCGAACATGCGTCCGCCCTCGAGGGTGAACGACGGGCTCACTTTGAAGTCGAGCGGCACCACCGTGAAGCCGCCGTGAATTCCCACCGCCGCAGTGTCGGTGCCGAGCCCAAGCATGAGCCGGAGCCAGCGAATCGGCCTGCCGATCACCGAGACGCCGAGAATGTCCGGCGAGCCCATCTCGAACGCGGCGCCAAGGTAACGCATTTTCCGAGCCGATTTCGCCGGCGATTTCATCAACACCGGCAGCTCTCGCTCGAAGAATGGATCGCGCGCCAGCTTGGGATCGTCGTCGAAGATAAGCGGCGAACGCTCCGCCGCCATCGCCGGCAGCGTTAACCCGAGAAACAAAAGGCCGATCATCCATCGCAACATGTGCTCCGCCAGCTGTAGCAATTCACGATCCAATTCGAAATCGCGGCGTAACTAACAGAAAGGTTTCATTCCTCACATGAGCAAACAGAAAGCGTGCGACGAATTTCTGAGATTACAAGAGACCCGCGAAGGTGCGAGCGAACAGATACGCGTCGCCTGGCCAGCGAGCCGAGACGTACTGCCCATCGGTGACGACAAACGCGGCGCGGTCGTCGTGCTCGCCTCCGCGCGCGGTGAGCGTGATGGGACCGCGAACGAATTGTGACGGCGCGGCGAGCGAGGCGCGTACTTCGTCTTCGACATAGGCCGGATAGGTTCGGTAGTAGCGCCCCAGCCTCCAGGCCGTGAGGAAGTAGGCAATCCGCTCCATATATTTTGGCAGACAAGTGGTCCGGCGATTGCGCAAAACGCCCGCACGAGCGAGCGGCAACACGCCGTGACAGATCGCGCCCACCGGGCGATCGAGCGCCCAAAACGCGCGAATTTTTTCCTGCAGTAGCGTGCTGCCCAGGTATTGCCGCATTCCCGGCGCGTGCCCGCCTACCATCATCAACGCGTCGAAAGCCGCCGGATCGATCGCGTCCCACCGAATGGGGCTCGCGAACGCGGGCGAGGCGATCATCTGGACGTAAAACTGTTTCGCTTCTGGCTCCGCGCCGAGCTGCCCGAAGAGAACCCCGTCGAGCAGACGCCGATCGCACGCGGCCACCGCGCCCTCTTCGGTGGCAAACACGATCTCGTGCCCAGCCTCGGAGAGATGCCGCCAAGGCACTGCGGCCTCGGTGGTATCGAAGTCCCGATCGGGAAGTGGAACCAGGATGCGCGCCATAGGGCCTAGAACATCGTGGTGGGATCTTTGCGCGGCGGAGGCGGTGCATCGGAAAAATCGAAATGCGCCTCCGCTTCGTCGGTCTCCGACTCCATCTGCTCGATCTCGATGGGCGACATGAGATCGGTGGTGTGCTCGCGCTCCGCCTCTTCGCCGAACTTCACGCAGTTGTCGCAGCGACGGCAAAGCGGAATATCCTTCTCGCCGAAGTACTCGAGCAGCATTTTGACTCGGCAGCGAGTCGATCGCGCATAGCGAATCATCGACTCGAGCTTGCCGCGATCGGCCTCGCGCCGTTTTCGATAATCTTCGGCGGCACGACCGATGAACAGCTCGTCGGGCTCGGGACCCACCGCGCGAAAAATCGTTCCCGGTAGTTCCTCGACCACACCGGCATCGCGCAACACAGTGAGCACCACGCGCGCTTTTTGCTGCGAGGTGGCACCACCGAGCGCGATCTCTTTCAGCGGCGTTCCGCCCGGATCGTTGGCGAACAGCGAGAAGATCACCTTCTTGAATTCGCTCTTACTCGGATACTTGTCCCCGACGAAGAACTCCTGCACCGCTTCGTCGTTGGGGTTATAGAGAAGAATGCAGCGCGACGGACGACCGTCGCGGCCTGCACGACCGGCTTCCTGATAATACTGCTCGATTGATCCGGGCACGTTGTAGTGGATGACAAAGCGAATGTCGGGTTTGTCGACGCCGAGGCCGAACGCGTTGGTGGCGATCATGATGCGCGGATTGTTGCGCATGAACGCACGCTGCGATTCGTCGCGCTCGTTCTTGGTCATCTTGCCGTGATACATGCCGACGCGCAGGCCCAAAACCGGCAGCGCCTTGGTCAGCGCTTCCACATCGCGCACGGTGGAGCAATAGACGATGCCCGGACCTTTGATGCGACGAATGAGTCGCAATAGTCTCCGCACCTGCATCTTCAGATCGGCCACCGGTCTCACTTCGAAGGTGAGCGACGGACGTGCGAACCCAGTGTGCACCATGTCGGGTTCGACGAGCTCGAGCTGCTTGAGAATGTCCACCGCCACTTGCGGTGTCGCGGTGGCGGTGAGCGCCAAAATCGGCGGACGCTTGCCCAGTCGACCGGGAATGTTTTCGTACGCCGACGGAAGATCGCGCACGCACTGTTTGAGGCTCAGATAGGCGGGTCGAAAATCGTGTCCCCATTCGGAAGCGCAATGCGCCTCGTCAACGACGAACAGCCCGACTTTTTGTCCGCCCAGCTCGGTCTTGAGCGCACCGGACGCCGCGCGCTCGGGCGTGACGTAGATGATCTTGTGACGACCGAGATCAATGCGTTCGAGCGTCTGGCGCTTCTCCTTCACCGTCTCGGTCGAATCGAGTCGCGCCGCCACCGCGCCGGTGCGACGCAGCTTGAGCAGCTGATCGCTCATGAGCGCGAGCAGCGGCGACACCACCACGGTGACGCCGGGCAACTCGAATGCGGTGAGCTGATAGGTGAGCGATTTACCCGCGCCCGTCGGCATGATGGCCAGCACGTCGCGGCCGGCGATCAGATCGCGAATGACCTGCTCTTGTCCGGGACGAAAATTCTGCAAATTGAACTGCCGACGCAGACGACGAAAGATCGGATCGACCGGCACATGCGGCGGACGATGTTGGCCGGGCTGGCCCGGCGCGCCACCTTGCGCAGGGTTTCCATTGGGATTTCCGTTCGGCGAGCCATTGGGATTTCCGTTCGGATTTGCGCCCGCCTCCCATGCTTTCCGACGACGGCGGCGCCGGCGACGACGGCGCCCCCCTTCTCCCGGGGGAAACGGCTGCGAACCGTCGCGCGATACCTGACCGCCATCTTGTGGATTTCCCGCCTGCGCGCTTTGCATTGGCGTGTCTGCGGAAGGACCGTTCACATTCGGCGAATTCGGGACGAGTGGGCTCGGCGCGCGCGGAATTGGCGCGGGGACAATCGGAGTCGGTGTGACGACTTCCGGCTCGGCGCTCCAAAATCCGCTGAACTCGCTGCTGAACTCGGAAGACGGACTGTCGGCAGATTCAGTGGAGGACGGGGCCGGCTCCGCGATGTCGACGGCAATCTCGTTCGAACTTTCACTGCTCGCAGCGGCAGTGTTCTGCGTGGCGAAGTTCGGCGTCGCGATCTTGGCAACTTTCGGCGTCGCGATCTTGGCAACTTTAGGCGTCGCGGTCTTCGCAACTTTAGGCGTCGCGGTCTTCGCGCTACGCTTCGGGCTCGCAGTTTTCGCGGCGGGCTTCTTCGGGCTCGCAACTTTCGCGATCGCCTTCTTCGGGCTCGCAACTTTCGCGGCGGGCTTCTTCGGGCTCGTGCTCTTCGTGGCAGCCTTGGTCACGCTCTTCGCGGATTTGCTCGCGCTCTTCGTCGCGGCTTTGGCGACAGCTGTTGCTGCTGCCTTCTTTGCCGGCGCGTTCTTACCGACCGCCTTCGCCGGCTTCTTCAGTTTTGTCGACTTGGTCGACACCGCCCCCTTAGACTTCCTCTCCCCCATGATCTTTCCGTACTCCTTCCAAATGGACCGCGTAAAAAGGCGGCCCAACTCGCGCACAGCCAGGCTGCGCGAGACGCGTTCTAGCACGTTCTTCTTTTTTTGAAAGTCCTACCGACAAAAAGGGTACATAACGCCGCGATGACCGACCGATTCAAGCCGCCGGCAAAGCCTTTTGCAAAACCGCCGGCAAAGCCTTACGCAAAACCGGCCACACCGCAGCTTCGGCCGGCACCACCGCGGATGCGTCGCGCACTCCAGGGAGCGGCGGCGCCCGTCGAAGCGGTCGGAACGCCCGAGGCGCGGCAGCTGCTCGTCGAAGCCATGCGGGTCCCCGAAGACGCGGATTCGCGTGAGCTCACGCACGGCTTTCACAGTTATCCGGCGCGATTTCATCCGCTACTGGTGCGCCGCCTCTTGGCAGGGAGTCCGCGCGGCGCAATCATCCTCGACCCGTTCGTCGGATCGGGAACGACGTTGGTGGAAGCGGTATGCACTGGCGCGCGAACGTTTGGCGTCGACATAAACCCGCTCGCCGTCGAGCTATCGCGCATCAAGGCGACGCCGCAGTCGCCGCTTTTTCAAACCAGCTTGCTCGAGCAAGCCGGTCGAATCGCAGCCGCCTCACTCGACCGCGTCAAAAAGCGCGCGCGCACCCAAGACAGCGGCGAAAAATATGACGATCCCAAATACTATGCGCCGCACGTGTTTCGCGAGCTGGTCGGCCTGCGCGAAGAGATCGCCAAGGTCTCCGACCTCGCGACGAGGCGCACGCTTTTGCTGGTGCTGTCGTCGATCATCATCAAAGTCTCCAATCAACCGTCGGAGACTGCGGCCGGTGCCGTCGAGCGCCATCTGGCGAAGGGATTTCCCAGCCGACTTTTTCAGCGCAAGACCGAAGAGCTGGCGCGCGGAATGAGCCAGCTCGCCGCCGCGGTTCCACCAAACACGCCGCGTCCCGATCTGCGCGTCGGTGATGCGCGGGCGATGGAGCACATTTTGGCGGCCAGCGTCGACTGCATCATCACCTCGCCGCCCTATCTTGGAACCTACGATTATGCGGAACATCACACTCGGCGCATGGGCTGGGTGGGGCTGTCCCCCCACAGTGCGACAAAAGAGATAGGTGCGCGCGGCTTGGGGCGATCCGCCCCACTGACTGAAGTACTCGCCGTCTGGCAAACGAGCGTTGCCGAATTCGTGAAGGAATTCGATCGTCTGCTCAAACCGAGCGGACGGGCCTACGTCGCCATCGGCGATTCGGCGGTCGGCGATAAGCTCGTGCCCGGCGATCAGGAGCTCCGTCGCGCCACCGCTAAAACGCATTTAGTTATCGAGGCTTCTGCCTCGCAAGAGCGGCCCAACTTCTATCGTCCCACGGGCCGCCAAACGCGCCGCGAGCACCTGCTTCTCCTGGTCAAAAAGTAGACCTCAGAATCCTGAGGAACTGCGCCACCGAAGTCAGACTGTCGTCGTTTCCGACACTTTTCGCGTCGGTAATTCCTAAGAAAAGTCGATGGCCCAGGTCCTGCTATTAACCGCTGGTTCAAACATGCTAGTGATCACTCGCACTCGATCCACCGGGGGAAAAATGAAGCGCTCGGCCATTCTCCGTTTGCTGCCTCTCATTTTCGCGCTCGCGTGCGGGCGCACCGGGTTCGGCAATGTCGACGACGGATGCCCCGCCGATCGCAGACTGCCCGATGGAACTTGCCTCCTTCCCGATGGTGCCAAGGACGGCGGCATCGACGGTTTCAACGTCGACGGGTTCTGTCCGCCCGGGGCGCACTGTATGTTCGACGACGGCGGCCACCTGGTCGACGGCGGCCACGGCGACGCCGGTGATAACTGCGGCATCCCTTCGAACTGCAGTGATCCGGAATGTCTCGGTGATCCGCGCTGCCATCAGCCTGGATCGGAAGTTTGCAACAACGGCATCGACGACGACGACGACGGACTCATCGACTGCAAAGATCCCGACTGCGCAACTTTCCCCGGCTGTCTGCCCCACGTCTGTAACGCGACCATGCCCGATTGCACCGATCCGGCCTGCGTGTCGAATCCGCTCTGCCAAGACTTGACCTGCCACCCGACGGTAAACTTCGGCACGCTGCAGGCCCACGCGTCGTCGGCGACCAAAACCGTGAACACCAGCGGCACCACGGATGTCGCGGTCACTCCGTGTGCGCCCGGAGGCGCCGGCATGGTGGTCGCCGAGTTCACCCTCGCCGCCACAGCGGATGTTACGCTCGCCTTCACACAGGGCTCCGGCGAAGATCACGTCTTCGGACTGTTCCGCGCCGGCGTCAATCAGGCCTGCGGAGACAATCCCGTCACCTGTTACGATCCGAAATCGGCGCCCAGCGGAAACCACACCTACTCTGCCCTCGCCGCTGGCCATTACTATCTGATCGCGCAGCCGTTCGAGTCGGCTGGCGCCGGCACGACCACCATCACACTGTCGACGGCGACCCTCACGGAAATCTGTAACAACGGCATCGACGACAACGGCAACGGGCTCATCGACTGCGCCGACGGCGACTGCAAGAACGCCGCGAACTGTCTGGCCACTGAATGTACGCCCGACTTCAACGTCGGCGCGCTGATCGCCAACGGCCCCAAGCACACGGTGAGCTTCAACACCAACATGTACAACGCCGACAACACGCTCGCCCAGGGCGACTGCGTGGCGGCCAAGGGCAAGGACGTGGTCATCCGCTTCACGCTCCAACAGACTGCCCAGCTCCTTCTCGAGCTCGATCAATCGGGCGATCACGTGGTCACCATCGCGCGCTCGCCCGCTCCGGGTGAAAAGTGCGATTCGGATCAGATCGACTGCTTCGATCCGTCGGGCGAATCGATGTCGCTGGTGCAGTATGACAACGAGCCGCCGGGAGACTACGAAGTCATCGTCAAAGCGCTCCATTCGGGGAACGAAGGCGACGTCAGCGTGACCTTGAGCGCGGTGGCCAACCGCCAGATCGAGCTTTGCCACAACGGCATCGACGACGACGGCAACGGACTCATCGATTGCGCCGATCCGGCTTGCATGGGTGTGAGCGGATGCTCCGCGCCGTTCTGCATGCCCGACCAAAATCTCGGCACAATGTCGATCGGCGACTCCCAGGAAGTTCAGCTGAATTTGAGCCAAAACGGCAAGGCCGGCTACAAGGTTTCCTGCTCGCAGGGTAACGGCAAGGGCGAGGTCATTCAGCTCACCGTCGTCGACAACGGACAAAACGCGCAGGGCGGCATCGGCATCGGGTTCGAGTGCGACGAGACCGGCGATCAGGTCATCGATCTATTCTTGGCCGGCGGTCCGCGCGATGCGTGCGACGTGAACGAGATCACCTGCGCCGATCCGAAAGTGCTCTCGTTCGGCTGCAATTACGAAGTGCCGAACCTGCAGCCGGGCACCTACAACGTCATCGTTCAATCGTTCCAGCCCGGCTCGGAAGGCACGATGAATCTGAACATCTTCATCGTCGGCGATCGCCAACTCGAGATCTGCAACAACGGCATCGACGACGACGGCGACGGTAAGATCGACTGCGCCGATCTCAAGTGTGTCACCTCGCCGTTCTGCGAGAATCACATGTGCCGCCCGGATCAGACGATCAATCCAATGCCGCTCACCGGCATGAATGTGACCGAGATCGTGGAGACCCAAGGTCAAATGGCCATGACCGCTCCGTGCGCCACCACCACCGGCGGCAACGGTGCGGCGATCGGCATCAAGCTGACCGCGGCGGCCGATCTGACGCTCGACTATTTGCAGCTCGGCAATCACGACTTCGCGCTATACACCGACGACAATGCGGCGCTGGCTTGCGATGCTGGCACGCTGGTGTCCTGCATCAAGTCGAACGGCACGTCGAGCGGCATGGCCAGCTTCACCAA
Source organism: Myxococcales bacterium (assembly GCA_003153195.1). GTDB lineage: Bacteria > Myxococcota_A > Polyangia > Palsa-1104 > Palsa-1104 > PALSA-1153. Next base: position 1,410 of record PLXG01000429.1, on the reverse strand, counting down.
CGTCCCGGCCGGCAAGTACTACCTCGATGTCGTGGCCGACAAGCCCGACACGGCGCAGGTGCAGTCATCCGGCTCGGTGAGCGTGCAGCTCGCCGGCGTCCCGCACATGTAGGCTGGTGCCGGCTTCCTCGTCGCACTCGATCTCTTTCGGCGAACATCACACCACCGCGCGCGTCTATCGTGCCGCCAAGCCATCGGCCACGTTGGTGCTCGGCCACGGTGCCGGCGCCAATCAGGATCATCCCTTCATGGTTCGCTACGCCGAGGCACTGGCGAACCGCGGCCTCGACGTCGTCACCTTCAACTTCCTTTATATGGAGGCGCGGCGCGGGGCACCGGACCGTCCGCCAAAATTGGAGGCCTGCTTCGTGGCAGTGATCGATTGGGCGCGCAAGCAGTGCCAGAGCCAACGCTTCGCCATCGGCGGAAAATCGATGGGCGGGCGCATCGCGTCGATGGTTCAGGCCAAAGCGCCGTCGGCCGACGCGCTGGTCTTCTTGGGCTATCCGCTGCATCCGCCCAAACAGCCCGACAAGCTGCGCGCCGCGCATTTGTCAGACATTCACGTGCCCATGCTGTTCGTGCAAGGGGAGCGCGATCCGTTCGGAAGCCGCGAAGAGCTGGAGCCGATTTTGGCCAAGCTGCCAATCGCTCGCTTGCACGTCGTCCCGAGTGGCGACCATTCACTGTCCGTCCCCAAACGAGTGCGCGCGCAGGCCGAGGTCGACGCCGAGCTGCAGGATCGAATTGCGCGATTTATCGTTGACCGATGAGAGAGAGAAGAGACCGCCCGCTGGCTTGACGATTTCGTACGGATGATTACGTTTGGGGGCGGTGAGGTGAGAAGGTAATGAGGCTCGATAAACTAACCGTTAAAACTCGAGAAGCACTTGTAACTGCTCAAGAACTAGCAACCAGAACCGGGCAACCCGAGGTTCAGCCGGAGCATGTTCTCAAGGCGCTTCTAACTCAAGAAGGTGGACTGACTTCGGCGCTGCTCAAGAAGATCGGGGCCGATCCCGATTCGATTTCCAAACGAGTCGATGGCGAGATCGATCGCCTGCCCAAACAGGGCGGCACCGGGCTCGAGGTAGGAATTGCGCGCCGCTCCAAAGATCTGATCGATACGGCCGAGCACGAAGCCGAAAAGTTCAAAGATGAATACACCTCGACCGAGCATCTGCTGCTGGCGCTGACCAGCAAAGATTTCGGCGCGGCCTCGCAGCTGCTCCGCGATGCCGGCGTGACCCACGACGCGGTCCTCAAGGCGCTCAGCGAAGTGCGCGGATCGCAGCGTGTGACGGATGAGAATCCGGAAGGGAAATATCAGGCGCTCGACAAGTATACCCGCGATCTCACGCAGGTGGCGCGCAAGGGCAAGCTCGATCCGGTGATCGGTCGCGACGAAGA
>PLXG01000027.1 GCA_003153195.1 Myxococcales bacterium | reverse complement strand
ACAACACCAACCTCTGCAAACGCGCGCCGAGCGAGGTGCTCGATTCGTGGAGGCTTCCCGGATGGGGAGCGGCCGATTTGGCGCCACACTATGAGGTGGTCGAGCGCGATCTGCACGTCAGTCCCATCGACGAGGCGCAGGTCAATCGCAATAGCGCCCTGTTGCGCCGCGGCGTGGAAAAGTTGGGATGGAAAGGCGGACTGCTGTCGCACAATCGTCGCGGCTGCGTCGGATCCGGCTTCTGCGATCTGGGCTGCACCTTCGACGCCAAAGAGAATGCCGCCAAAATCCTTTTGCCCGAAGCCATCGCCTCCAACGCCACCGTGCTCACCGATTGTCGCGCCGATCGGATCCTTCTCGATGGTGCGCGTGCGGTCGGCGTGTCCGCCCGTATTGTCAATCGCGCGGGCGATCACGCGGGACATCGGGCCAGCGACGCTGAGGTTCGTGTGACCATTTTCGGCGCGGTGTGCCTGAGTGCCAGCGCCATTGGATCGGCCGCCCTCGCCTTGCGATCGGGACTGGGCGAGCGCGTTCCTGCCACCGGCGCATCGCTGCATCTTCATCCCGGCTTGGCCGTGGCCGGCGTTTTCGACGAAGTGATCGAAGGCTGGCAGGGAATTCCGCAGAGCTACGAATGCACGCAGCATCTTCGATTCGACGAAGGCGCCGGCGACGAGCGCATCTGGATCATACCCGCCTTTGCGCATCCGGCCTCGCTGGCATCGATGCTGCCCGGTTTCGGCGCGGCGCACGCGGCCCGCATGCGCGACTATCCAAAAATGGGAATCTTGGCGGCGCTGCTGCACGATCGGTCGAGCGGATCCGTTTCGCTCGAGTCCGACGGTCGAGCGCGAATTCGCTATCAACTCGACGCGGACGATCAGCGCACGCTGCTGTCGGGTGCTCGAGCGTGTGCGGAAATTCTCTTGGCGGCCGGCGCCAAACGTGTGCTGGTGCCCTTCGCGGATCCACTCGAGATCTCCAATCGATCCGAGCTCGACGCGATCGTGCAGCGCGGCTATCGTCCACTTGATCCAGTTTTGACCTCGACCCATCCGATGGGAACGCTGCCACTTGGCAAAGTCGTCGATGAGCAGGGTCGATTTCATACGGTGTCCCACCTTTGGGTCACAGACGGCAGCGTCTTTCCGTCGAGTCTCGGCGGCCCACCGCAACTCACCATTTACGCGGCGGCGCACAAGATCGCGCACCATCTGATTGCCGAGCTGGGAAAATGAGAGCTGCCCTGCTCGTTTTGTTGCTGATCACTTCCTGCGCCGATGCGCGCGATCTATTTCGCCCCTACGATCCGCAGGCGCTCGAAATTCAGGCCATGTTGAAAAAGCCGATGCCCTCGCCGAGCGTGGATGTGGGAATCGTTCTCGGATGTCCGGCCGATCCCGATGGCAAACCATCGCTGTGCGAAATGTGTCGCGTGAACGCCGCGGTGACGCTTTATCAATCGGGCGCGGTGAAAAACCTACTTTTCTCCGGCGGGGCGGCGCACTCGTCGGACGTCGAGGCGGAGGTGATGGCCAGCGCGTCGATCGAACGCGGCGTCCCCGACGAGCACATCTTTCGCGAAGGCCGCGCGCTCACTACCTGGCAGAACGTGCGCTTCGCCAAAAAGATTCTGCGCGCCCACGATTTTCACACGGTGGTGTTCATCTCCACCGCCGATCACCTGCCGCGCGCGCGACGCATCGCCGAGTATTACGGGTTCGAGGACTCGACCACCGGCTACCGCGCTTGCGACGCAGGCATGTAGAGCGCGAGCCACTCGGCCTGATGCCGACGATTATTGCAGCGCGTAGTCGACGTCGATGACCTGCTGAAATGCGCCGGTCGAGTACGAAGACTTGAACATCGTCTGAGCGGGAATCGCTCCCTGTCCGATCAGATCGTCGGAAATCTCATCCGAATCGTAGACGGCAACCTTGAGGTTTCCGTCGGTGAATGCGATGCCAGGAAAAAAAACGCCCATGCCAGACGACTGAATGAGACCGGTGGTGGCATTGAGCGTACAGGTGGTCTGGTCTTGGCACGGCGGCGACGTGCAACCCTTGTAGTCGACGCTCGGTGTCACCGTGGTGTCGGTATAGGTGAAGCAAACATAGGGATCGGGCGCGGTATCGACCAAATAGTCCCAGTTGCTTCCAGACGCGGTGGTCGCTTGCACTTTGATCGAGCTGACGATGATCTGAAAAATATTGTCGGTGTCGAGCTTGGTGGTGCAGGCTCCCGCTTCGCACGTGGTGCCACCGCAGTCGCTACAATCGCCACCGTTTTTGCCGCAGGCAAACGACTCCATGTAGCAATCGCCGTCGGAGCAGCAACCGTTCGGACAGCTGGTGGCGTCACATCCACCCGATCCGGTCGGCGTGATGCACGCGCCGGTCGAGGTGCTGCAGGTCGCGCTCGAATTGCAGGCTTTGCAAGCCGATCCCTTCGGACCGCAAATGCTGTTGGTTTGCGCGGCATAGAGCACGCACTGCGATCCGTTGCAGCAACCGGCGCACGAGCCACAGCTGGTCACTCCGGCGCTGCCACCGTCGAGCGCAACGGTAAACGCGCCGCCATCCCCGGCGCCGCCCGGACAGCCGACGCAGACATCGAATCCGGTTAGATCGGATTTACAGGTCTGCGTTCCCATCGTTCCACCGAGGCAGAGACAGGCTTGCTGTGCGCCCGCTTTGCACGCCGGACCGGGCTTCGCACCGCCTCCGTTCCCCGAGACGGTGCAGGCCGACATCAAACCGAGAACGATCAAACATACATGCATGCGCATCGACATGACGGCGACTCTACCACCATTTCTCGGAACTCAGCTTTCCGACAATACCGCGGCGCCTTATAGTCCCGGTACCATGCCGAACCGCCTCGCGCACGAGACCAGCCCCTACCTCAAACAGCACGCCGAAAATCCGGTCGATTGGTATCCATGGGGAAAAGAGGCGCTCGATCGCGCGCGCNNACGTGATGGCGCACGAGTCGTTCGAAGACCAAGAGACCGCGCGCCTCATGAACGAGCACTTCGTCTCCATCAAGATCGATCGCGAGGAGATGCCCGACGTCGATCAGATCTATCAGCAGGCGTTGCAGCTTCAGGGTGAGCATGGCGGCTGGCCACTCACCATGTTTCTCGACGCCGATGCGGTTCCCTTTTTTGGCGGGACCTACTTTCCGAAAAACGAGGGCTATGGGCGGCCGTCGTTCAAGCGGCTCCTGTCGGGGCTCGCGCACGCCTACAGCACCGATCGGCAAGCGGTGATCTCGAACGCGGCGCAATTCAAAAATGGGCTGGCGCAGCTGGCACGATCGGGGCGCGAAAAAGAGGCGCTGTTCGACGTCGCCAAGACCAGCTCGGCATTGGATCTAGCGATCTCCCGACTGGCGTCCCGCATCGATCGCGTGGAAGGCGGATTTCAAGGCGCACCGAAGTTTCCCAATCCGAGCGCACTCGAGCTTCTGTTGCGCGGTGCCCATCGTGCGCACCGCTCGGGCGGAGCCGACCCGAACGAGCTCACCTCCTGTGTCACGCGCACGCTGGTGAAGATGGCCGAAGGCGGAATCTACGATCAGTTGGGCGGCGGTTTTCATCGCTACTCCACCGATGCGCACTGGCTGGTGCCGCATTTCGAAAAGATGTTGTACGACAACGCGCAGCTGCTCACGGTCTACGCGCACGCGTTTCAGATCACCAAGAACCCACTGTTCGCGCGCGTGATGCGAGAGACCTTCCAATGGATCGAACGCGAGATGCGCGCACCTACATCGGACGGCGGCGGACTTTTCACTGCGCAAGATGCCGACTCCGAAGGCGTGGAAGGAAAATTCTTCGTCTGGACGCCCGAGGAAGTTGGGGCACTCGCAGGAAGCGATGCGGTGGCGATCTTCGAGCGCTGTCTCGGGCTCACACCAGGTGGAAACTGGCACGATCCCCACGGCCACGCGCCGCCGGGCGCGAGCATTCTACACGTCACTCACGCGCCAAACTCGGAAGACGAAGCGCGCGCGATCGAAACGGCCAAGCGCACGCTGTTCGAGGCGCGTTCGAAACGAATTCCACCCGGTACCGACGATAAAATCTTGGCATCATCGAACGGCCTCGCCATTGCCGGACTAGCCGAAGCCGGTCGTGTATTGGGAGAGGATTCGTTCTTGTCTGCCGCAAAACGCATCGCCGACTTCGTCCTCGGTCGCATGCAGGACGCGACCGGACGACTTCACCGAACCTACAAAGCGGGTCAGGCGCGACTTCCCGGCACGCTCGACGATCACGCCTACCTCGCCGACGGGCTCATCGCTCTTTATGAAGCGACCGGCGAAGCGCGCTGGCTGGAAGAAGCGCTGCGGCTCACCGCACTGGCGATCAACTTGTTCTATGACGACGGCGAACGCGCGTTCTATGTCACCGCGGCCGACGATCCAGGATTGATCGAACGGCCGGTCTCGACCTACGACGGCGCAGTACCGTCGGGCGCCAGCGTCTGTCTACACAACCTCATTCGTTTGGGTGACGTGACCGGCAATGCGCGCTGGCTCGAGATCGCCGAACAGGTGCTGGCCGCGCACTTCACCCGCGCCGTCGAAAATCCATTCGGGTTTTCGCATCTCTTGTCGGCGTGCGATCTGTTCATGACCCGGCCCACCGCGATCGTGCTGGCCGGACCGAGCGATGCACTCGCCCTNNGGGAGAACGCCCCGACGTCGATCTCGGCTCTGACTTCCGGCAAAGGCGCGGTCGACGGAAAAGGCGCCGCGTACGTCTGCCGCAACTTCACCTGCGAACGGCCCGTCACGGATGCGACGGCGCTCGCCGGGGCACTGGAATTGGGCTGATCCGCCGCGTCCCCGGCCACCCGACGTCCGGATGGGCTGAGGCAACCCTGGGTCGGAGCTCAATCGGGCTCCGTTTTGGTGAGGCACCCGCCGGTCGTTGCGCAAACGACGTCTGGATCCCGCCCGCTCCCGCCGGTTCAGTGATCGACCGCACGTCAGGTCGCGCCGCGCGGCCTACTTTCCTACTCCGAGTGCTTTGCGCACACCCTGAATCGTCGCCAGCGGCTGACGCCACGCGGTCTGCTCAGCCACTGACCGCGGAAGATGTCCGCCAAATTCGGTCATGAACACGTAGCGCGCTTGCGTAGTCCCGTGGTCGGTGGCGGTGAGCAGCCAAAATCCGCGCGCCACCTGAACCCGCACGGCCTTTCCGGGCGGCGGCCCGAGGTCGTTCGCTTCCGACCAGACCATTTCGAAGCTGCTCGGCGTCGGCCGGCCATATCGATAGCGCACAGTCCAATCGCGATCAGACACCGGCCAAGGGAGATCGAATCGATAGTAGACGACCGCCTCGTCTGTGCCACGATGGAGCTCTCGAATCTCGGCCACGCGCGGAATAAACTTTTTCGCGCCTTGAAAATCGATCACGTGCGCGATCACCGCGTCGAGCGGCTTGGCAATCTCTCCCACTGCCTCACCCCAAAATGCCCGCGGGTCAGCGGTCGGTGCGATGCGAAGGCTGACGCCCTCTTCGCTCTTGATGGCGCGCCAGGAGGCGCTGTCGGGCGCCGGCGGCTTGGGCGCGGGAAGCATTTCGATGAGGATCCACATCAAAGCAGTGAGCATGGGCTGCGTATGAAGTAGTATTGCCACAACTCACGGGCTTGCCGAACATGAAACTCGACTTCATCATCTCGAAGGAAGAAGACGGCTCGACACTGGCTGCGGTGGTTCGCAGTCACGCCGGCGACATTCCATGGTCGCGCGCGCGTGGATTGTGCGAGCGCAGCAAAGTTCGCGTCGGCAGCGAGGTGGCGAACGATCCCGCACGGCGCGTTCATCGCGGCGAGAAGATCGAAATCGACGAGCACGCCAAGACGCCCAAGCTGGCGCTCGCGCGACTGGTATTCGAAGACTCGCAGGTGGTGGTGATCAACAAACCGCCGGGCGTCTCCAGCGTTCCCTATGAAAAGCGTGAGACCGGCACCGCCATGGATCTGATTCGCGACGCCTGGCGCGACGATGGACGCAAGGGATCGGACACGCCGCTACACGTGGTGCATCGGATCGACAAAGACACGTCGGGACTTTTGCTGTTCGCCAAGACCAAGCCGGCCGAGCGGGCGCTGCAGACGCTCTTTCGCGCGCACGACATCGAGCGAACCTATCTTTGCGTGGTGCACGGCAAGCTCACCGACCGGCGCATCGAATCGCGACTGGTACAAGATCGCGGCGACGGGTTGCGCGGCTCCTCGCGCAAGCTCAACTTGGGCAAGCGCGCGGTCACGCACGTCAAAACCGTCGAAGAGCTGCACGACGCCACGCTCTGCGAAGTAAAGTTAGAGACCGGAAAGACCCATCAGATTCGTATTCACCTGTCGGAAAACGGACATCCGCTGGTCGGCGAGCGGGTCTATATTCGCGACTTCGTCAAAAACGAGCACACCCCGATCGAATCGCCGCGACTCCTCCTTCACGCGGCGACGTTGGGATTTGCGCATCCGGTCTCAGGCGAGGTGCTGCGATTCAGTGCGCCGCTACCCGACGACTTCGAGCGCGAGCTCGCCAAGCTGCGCAGGAAAAAGTAGGCGCGTCATACGGCGGGTTCTGCCGCTCGACTCGCGCGGTTAGCTGCGGTTACTCTAACTGCAGTGAACGGCGGCAAAACTGACGGCGCTTCCGGCGTCTTCTTCCAGCTGATAGACCACGCCGTACGTAGCGCCGGCGGCGATCACTTCGAACGACAGGACGCCGCCCGGGCTCGAGGCGATGAGCGTCTCCGCTTCGGGCGCGCCCGATTCACTTACGCCCTGACATCTCAGTTGATCGACCGTTCGGTCGCCGGCGCTCGATTCGGCCACGTAACAAAATACCGCGCCGCCAGCTGAGCGCGAGGAGGCGTCGGGGAACTGACCTTCTCCGAATTGCGTCGGACGCGCCTCGACGATCGGCGACGACCACAGCTGTCCGCTGCCGAGGGAAGTGAAGTACACGCGCGAGCCGCCCAGCGACGGCACTGAGCCGCGCCCGACATCGAGTCGACGAACGACCTCGGCGCGCGAGATCTCCCCCGCCATGACATGCTCGTCGCCGGCAATGCGCTCTTCCCACGACCCGAGCACCTGACCATCTGGTCCCAGGCGAAAGTCCATCACCGGGTCGATCACCGGATCGTGGGTCAGCTCGACCGGCTCCCCTTTGGCAGCGCCGCTTTCATCGAGATAACTGACCACTTGCCGCCTGGGCGTCGTGGCCCAAGACCACCAACCGAGTGCGTAGCCGGACTCGCCGCTTTTCGGAATGGACAACACCGCCAGCGCGCGCGCACTCGGCGCGGCAATCGACCTCACCACGTCGCCGAGCGGCCGTCCCTGCACGTCGATACGCCGAAACGCGATGATCGCGCCCACGTCTTCGCCGTTCAGGTCTTCCGTCGACCAGATCACCGCATAACCATTTCCATTGGGCGCGACCACCACGTGCGGCTCCGATCCACCGCGCGGCAGATCGGCGACTTCCACCGACGTCGAGATCGGTGTCGCCTTGTCGTCGAACGCAACGAAACGAATGCTGCGGTGGCTGTCGGTTGCCTCTTCCCACACCACGCCAAATCCCTCTTTGCCGAATGCGACATTGGGACGCAAACCGCCATGTCCGGGCACCGACAAAAGATGCGAGGCGATCGAGCAGCGCGGCGTCTCGACGACTTTTACGACCGACGCAGAAGGTTTGATCGGGGGCGCCGATCCACACGCACACAACAGCACGAAAACAGCCCCGGTTCGCCGCACAGAGCCATCTATGGTGCAAAACCAGCGCGCGTCAAGCGCCATCGAGATTTTACTCTACCCAGGAGCGTGTTATCCATTCGCCGTGAGTCAGATCGAAGTTTCAAACCTGGTAAAAGAATACCGAGTCGCCGAGCGGTCGTCGGGGCTGGCGGCGTCCATCAAGTCGCTGTTTCATCGCAAATTCACCATCGCGCGCGCGGTCGACGATCTTTCGTTCTCCATCAACGCCGGTGAACGAGTCGGCTTTCTCGGGCCGAACGGCGCCGGAAAGACCACCACGCTCAAGGTGCTCTCCGGACTTTTGCATGCCACCGCCGGATCGGTTCGCGTCGGCGGCCGCGATCCGCGCCAGCGCGAAATCCCGTTTCTCAAGCAGATCACCCTGGTCATGGGCCAAAAGCAGCAGCTCATTTGGGACCTTCCGCCGGTCGACACTTTCGCCATGAACCGCGCTATCTACGAAATCCCCGAGCGCGACTATCGCGAAACGCTCGGCGAGCTGACCGAG
>PLXG01000263.1 GCA_003153195.1 Myxococcales bacterium | reverse complement strand
TCACATCCTGGTCGTCGACGACGATTCACAGCAGCTCGAATTGGTGAGGGTCGAGCTCGAATCGCAGGGTTTTCACGTGCGAACAGAGGGAACGGGTCGAGCTGGACTGGCCGCCGCGCTTGAGGGGCCAGTGGATCTGCTGATTCTGGACTTGGTCCTTCCCGATATCTCCGGAATCGAAGTAGTGGCCGCGCTCAAGGCCGATCCGCGCGCCAAGAAGATTCCGATCCTGCTCCTGACCGCGCACGATCTCACACCGTCTGAGCGAAAGCGCCTGAACGGTGACGTCGAGAACGTGCTCGCCAAAGGATCGCTCAAGACAGAAAATCTGTTCTCAGAGCTGACCCAGATCCTTCGGATTCGATCATGAGTCTGCACATCCTCTTGGTCGAAGACAACGCGCTGAACAGCGAGCTGGTGTGCGCCCTCATCGAAGCGGAAGGTCATCGCGTCCGAGTGGTCGGCACTGGCGCGGCGATGCGTCAAGTTCTCAAGGAGGGAGTTTGTCCGAGCATCATTCTCATGGACATTCTTCTCCCCGATGTGGACGGAACGACCCTTCTGCGCGAGCTGAGAGCCACCGCCAACTTTGCGACCGTTCCAGTGATTGCATTGACGGCGCAAGCACTGGCCGGCGACGAAGAGCGATTTCTAACGGCTGGATTTAGCGTGGTGGTGACCAAACCCATCGACACGCGAACCTTCATGGCCGTGGTTGAAAGGTGGGCAAGCCCATCAGCGTGAGGCTTGCGCTCCACTCATTTCGCCGCTGGCGCTGAAAGCGCGCCCTGCCGCGACGCGCGCAGAATCGGATCATTCGGGCTCAGCCTGACCGCCGTGCGCAATTCTTCGATTGCTTGCGCCCTTAGCCCGAGCACGAACAACACTCGCCCGCAGGTGGCGTGGGCCTCTGCGTCGTCGGGCAAGAGTCGCATGGCGGTGCTCAAATGGGCCAGCGCCGGCTCCTTCTGTCCTAGCTGCGCCAGCTGATTGCCTAAAAACAGATGAGCGGAACCCAGTTTGGGATCGATCTCGGTGACGCGCGTAAGCTCGCCGACCGCTTCCTGCCCGCGGCCGAGCTGTGAATAGACCATGCCGATCCCAAAGTGCATGGTTGCGTCGTCGGGTTTTATCGCCAGCGCGCGCCGATATTCTCGCTTCGCCACTCGCCGCGACAATACGATGGCGCTCGCGGTCGCGCAAACGATGCGCGTTTCACAAACCGCAGATCGGATCGTTCATGCAGTGCTCGGCCCGAAATACGTGCGCCTGCATCGGCGTATGTGTCTGCATCTGCGCCTGCGCATGCGGCCGGCTGGCGTGCGCAGCACGATGAGGTCGGACTTTTTTCGTCGCGTGCTTCTCATGATAATGATGCCGGCGGGTGCGTGCATGGGCATTCGAAGCCACAGCCACAACGACCATTGAGCGCGCGAGTGTCAGAAACGTTCGGAGCACAACGCGAGGACTTCGTGCACTCCAGGTGCCACAAGGGATGTCGCGCGGTTAGCGAGCGCTCAGTGCCAATTTGGGGCTCGTTGACCTCACTGTCGGCGACGACAGTCAGGGTTTCGGCTGAGCAAAACATACGCACCCTGCTTTATTGTGATGCGCACGTCGCTCTCCTACACTAAGCACGCGGCAAACCCGCAGGAGATCATGCCCTCGGTTCTGTTGGTGGACGACGACATTCAGGTGAGCAGGGCATTCGCAAATCACCTACGCGCGATGAAGATCGACACGACCGTTTGCAGCTCTGCGCTGGAGGCGCTGCAAAAATTCGAGAACGCTACCTTCGACGCCGTGATCACCGATGTAAACATGCCGGGCATGGACGGAATCGCCTTCTGCAAGCAGGTGATGTCGAACCATCCCAATCTCCCGGTGATCGTGATGACTGGGCTCGGTAGCCTCGAGTCTGCCGTGCTCGCTATCCGCGCCGGCGCGTTCGACTATCTCAACAAGCCGTTCTCTACCGAGGAGTTCAAATTCTCCGTCGATCGCGCCTTGCGTTTTCGCGCGCTCGGCGATGAAGTGAGACGGCTGCGCGAGCTCACCGCGGAGGCTCGCAGCGAAAGCGGCATGATTGGTGACAGCGAGCCGATGAAGGCGCTNNCCGTTCATCGCGATCAACTGCGCGGCGATGCCGGAAACGCTGCTCGAGAGCGAGCTATTCGGACACGCCAAGGGCGCGTTCACCGATGCGAAGAGCGCCCGCGGTGGACTTTTCGTCAAGGCGAACGGCGGCACGCTCTTCCTCGACGAGGTCGGCGAGATGCCGCTGCTTCTGCAGGCCAAACTATTGCGCGCCCTTCAGGAGCGAAAGATCCGTCCCGTCGGCAGCGACGAAGAGATCTCGTTCGACGTACGCATTGTCACCGCCACCAATCGCGATCTCGAATCGGCCATCGAGGAGAAACAGTTTCGTGACGATCTGTACTATCGATTGAACGTCATCCACCTGGAGCTGCCGCCGCTGCGCGCGCGTGGGGGGGACATTCTCCTGCTCGCGCAGTTCTTCCTGGCGCGACATACTGCTAGCAGCGGTAAAGCGATCAGAGGAATTGCTCGCCCAGCCGCCGAGCGTCTCACCAACTATTTTTGGCCGGGCAATGTTCGCGAGCTGCAGAACTGCATGGAGCGTGCGGTAGCGTTGGCCAGTTATGAAGAGATCATGGTCGACGATCTCCCGCCCAAAATCCGCGATTACACTCCTTCTCATTTGGTGCTGGCGACGGAGGAGATGTCGGGGCTTTCTACCATGGAAGAGGTCGAGCGCCGCTACGTGCTCAAGGTCATGGAGCTGGTGGGAAACAACAAGCAGCGGGCGGCGGAGATTCTGGGGTTCAGTCGCAAGACCATCTATCGCAAGTTGGAACGCTATGGGGTGGTGGTTGGTGAGGACAGCGAGGGGAGTTGAAGCGAGACGGTGCGGGGAGGTGATTACTGCACTGCGAGCAGAATCGACTGGGTCACCGTCGCGCCGGCAGCGTTGGTCACGGCCAGCGTGTAGGTCGTATCGGCGGGAAGATTTCCGGTCATGATGCGCACGCCGCTCTTCACTTCGCCGTGGCCGGTCAGCGTGCCGATTCCGCCGGTGAAGATCGGGGTGATGAAGGTGCCGGTGTTGGAGGTCAGCACGGTGGCATCGGCCTCGAGGCTGGCGATGCTCGGCGCGGCGATCGCGTTCAGGGTCAGTGACTGACGAACGCTCACACCGTCTTCATTGGTGACAGTGAGCGTGTAGTGGGTCTCCTCGCCGAGCGCGGCGGTGGCGATCTCAGCGCCGCTCTCGACCGGTCCGATGAAATGGTCGATGGTGCCGACGCCGCCAGCGAAGACCGCAGTGAGCTTGGCCGAGTCGCCCATGGTGAACATCGAAGAGGTAGCGCTGAAGCTGGCGATGGTAGGCGCCAGCGCGATTGACTTGGCGAGACTGGGGTTCGAGACGGTGATGGCCACCGACTTGGTAACGGCGCTGCCGTCCTCGGCGGTCACCGTCAGGGTGTACCTGGTGGTGCCGGCCATCGCGCCGGTCGAGACCGGGACGCCACTTTCGACTGCGCCGATTCCGTGATCGATTTCGCCGAAGCCACCGGAGAACAGCGCGGTCAGCATGGCCGACTCACCGTTTCTCACCAGCGGCGCGGACACGCTAAACTCACTGACCGACGCCGGCATCGACACCGACGTCAAGTCGGGTTGGCCACAACCGATGAGCGACGCAGTTGCCAGGAGCGAGAGGATGGTGGTTTTCATTTTCGGACCCTTTCGTTTTCGTTGGACTGCTGTTCTGTTCGAATTGTTACTTGTGCAACCTCGAGGCCAGCGCTAAATAGCGGTCGATTGCGCTCAGCGGTCGGTATATGCGCTTTGCGCGTTTTCGATTCCCAAAAGGCGCGAGTCAATTTGGGACGCGAGACAAATGGAAAGNNCATGGAAACAGTCCTCGACGGCATTCGGGTGGTGGCGTGTGGGACAACTACTCCTCGAGGGACGTGCGTGAGTCTAATGTAGTCGAGCGGGACCTCCAAACGCGGTCACCCCAAGTCGCAGAAACAGCAGCGCCAGCTCGCGCAAGTCCGCCCGTTTCTGCCTTCGGTCCGATCCTTCAGCTGTCGCGACCATCTCGGCTCATCGAACGACTCAAGATCCGGAAGGCGCGATGAACACCCGCCCCTCGGCGCCGGTCAGCGGCAGTTGTTGATGGCAAGATGCACACGATCCATTTTCGATGCTGGGCTCCATGTGGCGAAC
>PLXG01000104.1 GCA_003153195.1 Myxococcales bacterium | reverse complement strand
TCGCTCGCCGTTATCGACCACGCGCCCTTCCAGCTCGTCGCCGACTTTGACGGTAATGTTGCCGTCTTTGTCACGCAACTCGGCCAGCTCGAACATGCCATCGATCTTGCCGCCGAGATCCACGAACGCAGAGTCGCGTCCGATCGAAACGATCTTCCCGCGCAGCAGATCGCCCTCGGCCGGACCTTTCTTCTTTTTCTTAGTAGGCTGCTCGGATTCGGCGAACATCGCCGCGAAGTCATCTTCTTTGTCGGTCATGTCGTAAAGATCCTCATTGCCAAGACTGGGTCATACGGTCGCCCATCAGCTGGGCAATACCATAGATCGTTTCTTGCGGGTTGACACCCAAGCTGGTGGGAAAAATAGAGCCATCGACGATGTGCAGATTGCTCACGCTATGGTGGCGACAGTCGGAGGATCGGACCACCGATCGCGCCGGATCGTCGCCCATCCTCGCGCCGCCCATGATATGCGCGGAGAAGATGTTGACCCGATTGGGCGCAAACGGCGCGGAATCGAGCTGGCCGAGGTCGCGTTCGCTCGAAAAGCGCAGCGCCGGATCGTGGCCGGAGAGGACCCAGTCGGCGCCGGCCGCCAGGTTGAGGCGGATCAGCGTTCGCAAACCTTCGCGCAGCGCCTCCCAAATACGCGGCGGAATCGGATAGTCGACGAGCGGCGCACCCGACGGCCGCACGGTGACGGTGCCGCCGGTCTCGCTCTCGTGAAATCCGTCGATGGCGAGCGCGATGTGCGCGGCCAGGTGTGGAAGCTCGGTCATGATGGCGCGATGCTGCGGACCAAATCCGCTCGACGAGATCGCCGCCAACATCGGATGAAGCGGCGCGGTCTCCATGAACAATCCCACTTTGTCGCCGCGGTGCGCGAGCGCGTGGCTGGCCACCGACTGCGGCGCACCGTAAAACGGCTCGACCGGATCTTTGTAGCGCGCGGTGACGCCGATGACCGGGTGCAAATAGGTTCCGCGACCCACCACTCCGCCGCTCAGCCCCGACCGAATCAAGATCGACGGCGTGCCGATCGCTCCGGCCGAGAGCACGAATTTCTTGGCGCGCACCCGGAGTCGCTGGGGCGTCTCGGCGTACCCGTAATCATCCGAGGAGAGCACGGTGCATTCGGCCGAAGCGACGTGACCGGCTTCGACGACCAATCGATCGACCCGGCAGCGCGATACCACTCTTGCGCCGTGGGCGATGGCGTCGGGCAGGTAGGTGATGTTCATCGACTGCTTGGCGTCCACGGGACAGCCCATGCCGCAATAGCCGCTCTTGAAACAGTTGCGCGTGTTGCGAAAAGTAGTTTTGGCTTCGAGCCCAATGGCTTTGCATCCATCGTAGAGCAGACGGTTGTTGCGGTTGGTCTCTTCGAGCGAGATCTGCGCGATGCTGAGCCGCTTTTCGATTTCGTCCCAATGCGGATTGAGCGCGCCCACGCCGAGCTCGCGAACGCCGTGAACACGCGCCCACTGATCGAGCACGGACTCCGGCGTGCGAAAGCTGGTAGTCCAGTTGGCCACCGTTGATCCGCCGACCGCGCGTCCTTGCAAGATCGCGATCGACAAATCTTTGGTCGCGCGCGCGCCCGACTCTTGATAGAGCATCGGAAACGCTTCGTCCTCGCGCATGTGAAAGTCGGCGCGGGTGTAGTGGCCGCCCTCTTCGAGCACGATCACTTCTTTGCCCGCCGCCGCAAGTCGCGCCGCCAGCACCGCGCCCCCGGCGCCGGAACCGACGATGCACACTTCGCAGGTGAGCTCACCGTCGAGCGAATTCCCATCGATGAACCCGATCTTGTCCGACATCTTGAGCGGACTCAAGGCGTGGCTGCCGGCGTCGCGACCATGCCGGAGATTTTCGGCGGACCGGGATAGCCGACACTCTCCCAACACGTCGGCGAGGCATAGTGCGCAGCGGCGGTAAGATTGCGAAGCGCTTTGTAGCCGCTCTGCCGAAGTGCGAGTCGGGAATCACGCCAGGCGTAGAGCACGCTCCCCTGCTCGTCGAACGAAAGCGAGGTGAACGGACGGACGTGCGCATCCATCAGCCCGGCCAGCGCGCTGTCGAACAAGAGTAGCAGCTGACGGAAATCGGCTTGCGCCTCGTGCGACTCGCGGGCGATCACGACATCGACTCCGTGCGCGATCTCGATCGGATCGGCCCCAGGCGCATCGACCATACGTGCGGCGATGGCTGCTAGGATTGCAAAACCGCGCGCGTCGAGCACCAGCAGCGGTTTTCGCGGATGATGTTTCATCAGCGTCGGCCACATCGCCAATCCCGCGCCGGCCGCTGCCAAAAGCGCGCCGCCGAAAAGACCTCGCTTGAGAAAACTCCGCCGCGTCATGACCGTGAATGAGCGTAGCGAAAGGCGTGCCGAAGAACAACTGTAGCGACCGATACGTTCGCCGTAACGGTTTGAATTAAGTCATGTTCGCGAGCGCCGTCGAGACGACCACCGGCTCTCAACAGCGCGACGGAAGATCAGCTGAAAGCGCTCGACGGTATCGGCGACGCCTATGCGAAAAAGATCGTCGCCGGCGGGCCCTACGCCAACAAAGCCCAGCTGGTCGCGAAGAAGATCGTTCCGCAGGCGACCTACGACAAGATCAAGGACAAGGTCATCGCCAAGCAAGCCAAGAAAAAGTAGCTCGAGAGTCCTCAGATCGGCTGATCCACTCGCCATCCGTCCTCACGTATTTCCAAGCACTTAACTAGGGCATCGGGATTGCATCTGGTGGCCCGCATGCGACTTCGACAGACACTTTTTTGTGGATTCATGATGGCTTCAGCGACGGCAGCTCAGGCCGAGGTGGAGAAGCACATCGTCGGTAGCTCGACCGAGTACAAGATCGAAGAGGACTCCGCCACCCTACTCAGCGCCGCGGCGCTCACCGTCGAGATCGACCGCGTCGAGCAGACTGGCGGCGAGGTGAAGCTGTGGCTCAGCGCCTGGCAGAAAAAAGGGGCCAAGCGCAGCGTCTACTTTCACTATCCCGAAAAAGAGGGACGCCACACCTACGACCTGGGAAGGTTCGGTCAGTCGAGCGCCAAGATCGACGTCACCGCCGATCGACTCACATCGCTCACCGTCACCGCGCCGAACGCGGCCCACTAAACTTTTACCACCTACACGCGCGTGCCGGTTCGCGTCGCCGACGCGCCCGAAGGGCGCTTGCGAAAGTAAGTCGTGAGCGCGGCGGGCAGAATCCTAGAAATGAATTCGCGGAGAATCTGCCGGGCGCTGTCTGACGCGCACCGTGCCCATGTCGCCGATGATGGCAATGTCTGCCATGCCGATGAACAGTCCGTGACCGACCACGCCCGGAACGGTGTGGATCTTCTGGCCCACTTCAGCGGGATTCGCCAACGACGAAAAGCGGCAATCCAAAATTAGATTTTCTTCGTCGGTGAGATAGGGATGACCGGCGGACGAGCGACGCAGCGAAGGTGCCGCGCCGATTTTTTTCAGCCAACGTTCGGCCAATTGCCAACCGAAGGGCAACACCTCCACCGGCAGCGCCACCTTGCCGGCGCCGAGCAGGTCTACCTCTTTTTCCGCGTCGGCAATGATCAGCAACTTTTGGGAAGCGGCCGCCACGATCTTTTCGTGCAAGAGCGCGCCGCCCGCGCCTTTGATCAAGTTGAGCTGCGGATCGATTTCGTCGGCACCATCGACGGTCAGGTCGAGTGAGTCGACGTCGCCGAAGCTGATCATGTTGATGCCTTTTTCCGACGCCAACTTTCGTGTGCGCTCCGAGGTGGCCACCGCACGAATGCGCAAGCCGCGTCGAACTTTTCCGCCCAGCATCTCGATGAAAATCGATGTGGTCGATCCGGTGCCGAGCCCGAGCGTCATGCCATCGGTGACGTATTCGAGCGCGCGCTCGGCGGCGCAGCGTTTGTCGCGTTCGCGATCGGTCAATGTAGCCATCCGCGCATACGATAGACGAAAATCCCCAGACGTTCGTGCAAAATCGATCCCAACGCACGCATGCGATCCTCCGGCATGTCCAAGGACTCGAGATCGAATTCCACTTCGGTCGACGGTGATGCGATCACCTGCAGGCCTTCGTTTTCGAGCGCGGCGCTGGCCCTGAGCGAGTGGGTCGGCGAAGTGACCGCCAACACGCGCTTCCAACCTTTGGATCTGCAAAGCGCCGAAACCAATCGCGCTTCGTCGCGGGTGTTGTTCACTCGCCCAACGTCGAAAACTTCGCCTTTGATTCCAAACTCCGAAATGAACTTGCGGGCGATGTCTGAGTAGACTCCGCGTGGTGATTCCACTTCGGAGAAAATGATGCGTGGCGCTTTTCCTTGACCGAGGAGCTCGAGGCCATGAAGTAATCGCGCCATTGCCATCGCAGTCAAATCACCATCTGACTGGAGTCCCGACGAGAAAACGAAGATTGCATCCGCCGGTTCAACTACGTCTGAGCGAAGGATGCCTTGCGATAGTTTCATGGTGAGCGGCGAGAAACAGACCCCGCACCACAGCACCACCAGCGACAGACAGCCGAAAAGAAAGAGTTTTCGAAGTCGAGTGTTCGCCAACAAAAGTCCGAGCAGTGCCAGCGTCGGGACCAGAAACGCGACCGAGTGCCAATAGGAGATCAGCGCCGCCAGACGCAGCGAGAAGATCACCATTCCGGCGCACACCCCGGCCAGCACGCACACCAGCGTCCAAAGCCCATTCGGCTTGGGTGCGCGAGGACGTTCGTCTATCGTTTCGTCCACTCGGCCTCGCTATCGATGAACGGTCACGCTACTTGAGGGCGATGGTAGTGCGCGCGTAGACTTCTTCTTTGCCGTCGATGAGCCGGGTCAACCGGACATCGTAGGTGATTCCTTTTTTGAAACCCTGCTCGCTACCGAAAGAGACGCTGCCCGAAACCCCCTTGGCGTCCGGCGAAGTGTTGATCTGAAACACGTTCACCGGCTCGCCTTTCACTTTGGGATCGTAAAAGACGATGTTCACGTCGGTGGCGCCGGGCGGATGCTTGAGAAACGCGACGAAGAACATCGACCACTGCCCGTCTTTGGCTTTGATCGAATGAACCGCGGCTCTGCGAAGGTTAGCCTCGAACGCGTCTCCAGGTTCGACCGCCTCGGCGGTGATCACGATCGTTCCCGGCGTGCCCGCGCTGGCACCACGCGACAGAAGACCCAAAGCCACCGCCAAGATCGCCAAGCAAAATCGTCGTCTTCGCATGACTTCAGGAACGCACGAAATCGCACGATATTCAACTTTCCGATATGATGGAGGACGTGGCGGAGCTGACTTCTCATTCGGCAGAGGCGAGCTCGACCTTTCCGTGGGTGGAAGGCAAAGACGAAGAGCTGCTCGATCTGCGAATCTGCGAGCTCGGCACCGCCATCGTCGGCTCCGAACTCGAGCCGCGCGTCGATTCACTCTATGAAGAGCTGTCCGCGCACGGAATCAAGCTGCGGCCGCTCTGTTACCTGAGCGACGAATGGTTCACGCCGGTGGGATTGCCGGTGATCGCGGTGCCGTTTTATTTGGCCCATCCTCGACTGAAAGCGCTGGAGCTTCATCAGATGCTCGAGGTCGAGGGCGGCACGCCCGAATGGTGTGCGCAATTGCTGCGCCACGAGTGCGGCCACGCCTTCGATCATGCCTACCGATTTTCATCGCGACGAAAATGGCGACAGCTGTTCGGCCATCCCGACAAGGAGTCGACGCCGGAGAGCTATCAGCCGCGGCCCTACTCGAAGAGCTACGTGCAGCACCTGAGCAATTGGTACGCGCAGGCGCATCCCGACGAAGATTTCGCTGAGACCTTCGCCGTCTACTTGGGCATGCCCGAGAGCGATTGGCGCAAACGCTATCGCGGTTGGAAGGCGATCGAGAAGCTCGAATATGTCGCGGAGCTGATCGACGAGGCTTCTCGGAAGCAACCGGCTTTCACCACTGGAAAGCCGGTAAGTGAAGCGCGACGTTCGAAGAAAACGCTCCGCCGCTACTATGCCGAAAGGCGCCGCGCGTCGGCCGAGGAGTATCCCGATTTTTACGACGCCGATCTGCGCAAGATCTTCGGGCGTGGCGAACCGGGTGAAGAGTCGGCGGCGCATCTTCTGCGTCGGCTGCGGCGCGATCTGCTGGCGGCCATCGTGCGCGGCACCGGTCAGCGCAAATACACCGTGGACATGCTGCTTCGAAAATTCATCTTGCGTTGCGAAAGTTTGGGACTGAGGGCGTCGAAGGACGAATCGCGACTGCTGCTCGATCTGTCGGCCTATCTGGCGGCGCTGGTGACCAACCATCTGCACACCGGCCGCTTCAAGAGGTCGGTTTGAGGAGACTGGCGTGAAGATTCTCGTTTTGTTCGATCTCTATCGCGCGCCCAAAGCGGACGAAGTTTTTTCCGCGCGCGTGCTCAAAGAGCAGGAGGACAAACCGACCGAAGCCGACGTGCTGAGATGTCTCGGTCGACTGGGACATGAGGTCGAGACGTTGGCGGTGTTCGACAACGTGCTCAGCATCATCGAGAAGCTCAAGGCGTTCGAGCCCGACGTGGTCTTCAACTTGACCGAATCGTTTCACGCCAGCCGGCGCAACGAGCCCAATGTGCCGGCGCTGCTCGAGCTTCTGCGCGTGCCCTACACCGGCGCCGGACCAGATTCGCTTCTGCTCTGCAAAGACAAGCCGCTGGCCAAGAAGGTGCTGCACTACCACGGCGTGCGCATCGCGCAATTTCGCGTGTCGGGCCATGCGCGTCCGCTCAAGAAGCTGCGCCGTTTCGTCTTTCCCGCCTTCGTAAAGCCGATCGGTGAGGAGTCTTCCGACGGCATCAGCCAAGCCTCGTTCGTGCGCGATGAAAAAGAGGCACTCGAGCGCTGCGCGTTCATTCACGAGAGCTTCCAGTCCGACGCGCTGATCGAAGAGTATATCGAGGGACGCGAGCTCTATCTCTCGGTTCTAGGCGACAAGCGGCTCTCGATCTTTCCGCCGCGGGAAATGTTCTTTCAACACGTGGCCGAGGACGCGCCCAAGTTCGCCACCTTCAAGTCGAAGTGGGACGACGGCTATCGAAAAAAATGGGGCATCAAGAACGGGCCCGCCAAAGCGTTATCGAAAGAGCTCGAAGAGCGATTGGAAAAGTTGGCGCGAAAAGTTTATCGCGTGCTCAAGATCCGCGGGCTGGGCCGCATCGACGTGCGTCTCACACCGGACGACAAAGTGGTGGTGGTGGAAGCCAACCCCAACCCTTCGCTCGCCCGCGAAGACGATTTCGCGCAGTCCGCGTCCGCCGGCGGGCTCGAATACGATCAGTTGATTCAGAAGATTCTCGACTCCGCCATCGTTCGTTGGACCGCTTAAGAATCGAGCGGTTATCGCTCGACTGAGCGCGCCGAAGATCGGGCCGGTTCTTGACGTTCAAGACACCTTGAACTATAGAAACGGCATGGACGAGCTCTCGCTGTTCATCGCCGAAGTGGAGCGGATGCTCGAGCGCGCGATGGATGAAGAGGCGCTGGCCTGCGATGGAGAGCGGGGCCTGCTCGCCACCGCCGCGCGCCATCTCTGTCTGGCTACGGGCGCCAAGCGCGCCCGCCCCCAGTTGTGCTTTCATTTTGGTCAGCTTGCCGATGCGCCGCGGCCGGGACTGCTCGATCTGGCAGTGGCCAGCGNNACATCCATTCGGCCAGCCTCCTTCACGACGACGTGATCGATTTGGGGCTCACCCGTCGCGGCCAATCGACCGCCAATGCGCTGTGGGGCAACACCGTGGCAGTGCTGGCCGGCGATCTGCTGCTGTCGCGCGGAATTTTGCAGCTCCGTCACTGCCCGCCCGCGCTCACCACCAAGGCAATCGAAGTCGTCGCGGAGATCACCCGCGCGCTGGTGGTGGAGATGAGCTCGCGCTCTCACGTCCGCTCCGATCTGAAGACCGCGCGACAAGNNTCGGCCTCGCCTTCCAGATCGCCGACGACCTGCTCGATATTTTCGGCGGCGCCGGAAAAGATGCGCTCACCGATGTCCGACAAAAGACGCCCTCCTATCTTCTGGTGCTGGGGGCCAACCTGTCCGCGAGCGTCCGCGATGCGCTGGCTGCCGCTTGGAGCACGGAAGAGGTCGCGGAAGCTTCGATCTCGAGCGTCAAGCGGGCGGTTCTCGCATCGGGCGCGGTCGAGCAGGCCATCGCCGATCTGCGCGCCGAAGTCGCCTCCGCCCAGCAGGTGCTGGGAAAATATGCGCTACAGCGTCCGGGGCTCGAGCTCCTGAAGTGGGGCGAAAAGCTCGCTACTCACACCGTTGCCAGGAGCGCCGTATGAAGGGATTCGTCCTCGCTACCGACGATGATGTTCAGAGTCCAGGCGATCTCGAGCCGTGGGAGTCGCTGGTCACCGAAGCCGTCGGCAACGTGATCGGCTTTTGGAATTTCAAGCGTAACCACGGCCGCATTTGGGCGCTGCTCTATTTGCGCGGCGAGGCAATGTCCGCGCCCGATCTGCAAGATGCGCTGGGAATTTCCAAAGGGGCAGTGTCGATGATCACCCGCGAGCTCGAGCAGTGGGGCGTCATTCGGCGGGTGCGCCCGGCCGGCGACGCGCTGTGGCGGTTCTCCGCCGAGACCGATCTGTTGCGAATGATCGGAACGGTGGTGCGCGAGCGCGAAGCAATAATGGTGAAACGAGTGCACGCCGATCTACAGGAAGCGATGCGACTGGCCAAACAGGCCAAGGGGCCGGCCCAGGTACGCGATCGAATCGCCAAGATGAGCGGGCTGGCCGCGATGGTCGACGGCGCGCTCTCGGCATTCATCCTCACCGCGCGCTTCGATGCGTCCCGCGCCAAAACACTGCTCTCCGGAGACGAAAAGGGAAAGTCATGACCGAAACCAAGAGCGTGATCACCTGCGATCTGGAAGGACGCATCGAAACTTTCAGTGAAGGCGCCGAGGTGCTGTTCGGTTGGAAGGCCGACGACATCGTAGGCAAAAAGCGGGTTTCGTTTATCTCGCCTGGCTTGGTGGTCCTGGAACACGTCGAGACCTGGCTGAAATCGGCGGTGAAAGACGGCGAGTTTTCGACGCGCACCGTTTTTCTGCAAAAGAGCGGAGGTCTGTTTCCCGCCGAGATCAAGATCACGCCCACCAAAAAAGACGGTGTTCACATCGGCTACTGCGGCGTCACCCGCGCACTACCCGACGTCTCGCTGGCCGACGCCAGCCCCAAAATCTCGCCAGCGACGCGAATCTTTTCGGCGCTGGTCATCACCCGGGCGCCTTTTCTCACGGTCACGCTGATTCCGATTTTGGCGGCGTTCTTCTATCTCGCGCACATGGGACTGCACTCGACCGGCGCGCTGCTCACCGTCGCGCTCATCGGTGGCGTGGCACTTCACGTCGCGGCCAACACCTTCAACGACTACTTCGACTGGAAAAGCGGCGCCGATCTGGACAACAATGAATATTTCTTACCGTTCTCCGGCGGCAGCCGCGCCATCGAGCTCGGGCTCATCACTCCGCGTGGACTGCTCGGCATCGCCATCGGATCGATCGTCACCGCCTGCGCTTGCGGTGCCTATTTGGTCTCACACGCCGGTCTGGGCGTGCTGATCTTTGGCGTCGTCGGCGCACTGATTGCCTATTTCTACACCGCTCCGCCGATCTATTTCGCCGGCCACGGCCTGGGCGAGCTGATGGTGGCGCTCTGTTTTGGCCCGCTCATGACTGCGGGAACGGCCTTCGCGCTCACCGGCCAAGCACCGCTCGCCGCCTACTTGGTGGGAATTCCCGTCGGGCTTCTCACCGCTGCAATTCTTTGGATCAACGAATTTCCCGACGCGCCGTCGGACGAGCGCATGGGCAAACGCACCCTGGTGGTGATGCTCGGAATCAAAAACGCGCGCTGGGGATATTTCGCGCTGGTGCTGGGCGCGTTCGGCATGGTGGTGGCCGGCATCGCCGCCGGACTCTTTCCGGTCAAGACCGCGCTCGTATTTCTCACCGCGCCGCTCGCGTTTCAAGCGGTGAAGATCGTCATGCTTAACTACCAAGATCGAACGCTGGTGCGCGCCAGCAAGTCGACCGTGATGCTGCACCTGGTATTCGGAATTTTGTTTATCGCCGGCTGCTATTTTTAAAAAGGAGAATTCATGGCCAACCTCGGATGGATGAAAGAGATGCTGGACACCGTTGACCGCATGGACGCGGAAGGCTTTTCGCGTTTCTTCGCGGCCGGCGGAACGATGCGCTACGGAAACGGTCCCTCAGTCAGCGGCCCCGCCGGCGTGCGCGAATTCTCCGCCAACTTCTTCGCCGCCATAAACGGCATCAGCCACCGCGTGCTCGGACTTTGGGAGACCGACGGTGGAGTGTTCTGTCAGGGCGAGTGCACCTATCAGCGCAAGGACGGACGCGCGGTGACCTTGCCGTTTCTCACGCTCTCCAAGCAGGGAAATGCCGGGCTCTCGGAATATCTCGTCTACATGGACGCCGCGCCGATCTTCGCGCCCGCCTAGCGCTCTAATCGCACTCGCGGTCGACAAGCTCGGGGTTTGTGTTTAGTCTTCTGGCATGACAACCACCG
This sequence comes from Myxococcales bacterium, assembly GCA_003153195.1. Lineage (GTDB taxonomy): Bacteria > Myxococcota_A > Polyangia > Palsa-1104 > Palsa-1104 > PALSA-1153. The sequence goes on along the minus strand of PLXG01000104.1, from coordinate 525 downwards.
ATTCTGGACTCCGCTACGAAGATGAAAAAGAGGGCACCGGCGCCGCGCCCACCAAGGGAAAACGCGTCAGCGTCCACTACACTGGCACGCTTCCCGATGGAAAAAAGTTCGACAGCTCGCGCGACCGCAACGATCCCTTCGAGTTCGTGATCGGCGTAGGACAGGTCATTCGCGGCTGGGACGAGGGCGTGCTCAGCATGANNGAAGGTCGGCGGCAAGCGCAAGCTCTACATACCGGCGGCGCTCGGCTACGGCGCGCGCGGAGTTCCGGGCGTCATTCCGGCCAACTCGGAGCTGCACTTCGACGTCGAGCTGCTGGGAGTCGGCTAGCGAGTCTGGTCGGGCCGTGCCGCCGCTCAAGATCGTCAGCTACAATGTCCGCTACTTCGGGCATGCGCTGAAGGGATTGGCCTCGACCCGTCGTCCTAAGGTGGGCATCGCCAAAGCGTTGGCGACGCTCGAGCCACAGGCTGACATCATCTGTTTGCAAGAGGTCGAAGTGATCTCCTTGCGATCGCGTCTCGC
>PLXG01000168.1 GCA_003153195.1 Myxococcales bacterium | reverse complement strand
GCTGGTTGTACTTGGCGACGCGGTCCGTGCGCGAAGCCGAGCCGGTCTTGATCTGACCGCAATCGGTTGCGACCGCGAGATCCGCGATAAACGTGTCTTCGGTCTCACCGCTTCGGTGAGAGACGATCTGCGCAAAGCTGGCGCCCGCGGCCATCTTCATCGTCTCCAGCGTCTCGGTAACGGTACCGATCTGATTGACCTTGATCAAAATGGCGTTGGCGGCCTTCTCGGCGATGCCCTTTTTCAGGAATTCGGGATTGGTGACGAAAATATCGTCGCCGACGAGCTGGCAGCGCGTACCCAGAACCTGAGTGAGCTGCGACCAGCCGGCCCAGTCATGCTCGGACAATCCGTCTTCGATCGAGACGATCGGATAGGACTCCGCCCAGCCGGCGTACAGCTTGATCATGTCGGAGGAAGAGAGCTTCTTGCCTTCGAAATTATATTGAATCGCCCCACCCGTGTTCTTCTCGCAGAACTCGCTCGCGGCGGAGTCGAGCGCCAGATAGATATCCTTGCCCGGCTTGTAACCGGCGTCCGAGATCGCCTGCACGATCGCCGAAAGCGCCTGCTCATGCGGGAGCTCGCCGTCGAACACGGGAGCAAAACCCCCTTCGTCGCCGACACCCGTCGAGAGGCCCTTGGTGTGGAGAATCTTTTTCAAGTGGTGGAACACTTCAGCGCCCGCACTAAGAGCTTCTTTGAACTTCGTGAAACCCGCTGGCACGATCATTAACTCCTGCACGTTCAGCCCGTTGTCGGCATGCTTGCCGCCGTTCAGAATGTTCATTAAAGGGACTGGAAGAGTGACTCCCGTGCCGCCGTAAGTATTGGCGAGAGACTGATAGAGCGGAAGTCCCTGACAAAGCGCGGTAGCGCGAGCAAATGCCATGCTCACACCCAGGATCGCGTTCGCTCCGAGCTTGCCCTTGTTCGGCGTGCCGTCGAGCTCGCGGAGAAGATCGTCGAGCAGAGTCTGGCGTGCGAACTCGCGGCCCTTGATCGCCGGCGCGATCTTGTCCTGCACATTGGCAACCGCGTTCAAGACGCCCTTGCCGAGATACCTTTTTTTGTCGCCGTCGCGAAGCTCGACCGCTTCGTGCTCGCCGGTCGATGCACCCGATGGAACGGCCGCGCTTCCATGGGCACCCGAAGTCAAAAAGGCGTCCACTTCGACCGTTGGATTTCCGCGCGAATCGAGAATTTCACGCGCTCTCAATGAGGCGATTTCCGACATAGCTTCTCCTTTACTTGAGACGATCGCGCACTCGGGCGGCGATCTGTGGCGCGGTGAAACCGTATTTTTCCGCGAGGATTTGTGCCGGCGCCGAAGCGCCAAAGGTGTCGACGCCGACGGTGATTCCGTTCGCGCCGACCCAGCTCAACCACTCCGTCGTGCGACCGGCCTCGACGCTCACGCGCAATCCGACGGCGGGCAACACTTCATCGCGGTACTTGGCATCTTGCCGGCCGAACACTTCCAAACAGGGCAGCGAAACCACGCGAACCTTCTTTCCGTCTTTGGCGAGGATCCCAGCGGTCTCTACGGCCACACCGACTTCGCTGCCGGTGGCCAGGAAGACCACGTCGGGGGCGCCGCCTTGCTCGCGCAAGATCACGTAGCCGCCGCGCGCCGCGTCTTCCGCGCGCGTGTTGGGTGGCGGGTCGTTTACTTTTTGCCGCGACAAGATCAGCTCAGTCGGACCATTTCTGCGCTCGAGCGCCGCCGCCCACGCCGCCGCGCATTCGATGGCATCGGCCGGACGCCAAACGTCGCAATTGGGAATGAGGCGCAGCGCCGCCACCTGCTCGACCGCCTGGTGGGTCGGACCGTCTTCGCCGAGGAAGATCGAATCGTGCGTGAACACATGCACCACTTGCGTGTGCGTGAGCGCCGCCAAGCGAATTGCCGGCTTCATGTAGTCGGAGAAGGTCAGGAAGGTNNATTCGAATTTCCCGCGCTGAACCTTGGGTGAGTCTTTGATCGGGGTCTTGGTGGAACCACCTAGATCGGCGTCCCCACCGACAAGAGACGGCACCAGCTCGGCCGCTTTTTGCAAAATCGTTCCCGCCAGTGATCGCGTGGCGTCGGTCTTGGTCGGCGCGGCGGCGGTCAGTTGGGCCAAAAGATCTTTCGGGAGCGAGTGGGTCGACATTTTTTGGTGAAGCTCCGCCAGACCGGCTTCGTCCTTGAGCCAGGTCTGCTCGTGCGCCTTCCAGTCGGCGTGCACTTTGCGCAGCTCGTCGCCGCGCCTCTTCCACAGCGCGCGAACCTCATCGGGAATGTAGAACGGCTTGTCGATCGGCCAGCCGTTCGCCTTCTTGGTCTCTTCGGTCTCTTCTTTGCCGAGCGGTTCACCGTGCACTTTATGGGTGTCGTGCTTGTGCACCGCGCCGTTACCGATGTGCGTGCGACATAAGATCAGCGACGGCTTGTCCTTCGAAGCGCGCGCTTCGGTTAGCGCCGATTCGATCTGCGCATGGTCATGTCCGTCGATGTGGCGAATGCGCCAGCCGTACGCTTCGAAGCGCTT
>PLXG01000409.1 GCA_003153195.1 Myxococcales bacterium | reverse complement strand
GCAGGGCAAACCCCACTCGGAGCAAGATCAAACAGGAGGCGCTCTGGTTCGCCAGGGCCGAGGCCGCCCGTCTCGCCGCCTCCGGGTATGGATCGCTGGAGCTGCGTGGCAACGCGCAGACTAGATGAATGATCACCGCCGCCTTCGAAAGAGGGCGGAACAGAACCCGGCTTAGCAGCGCACTGGACGCGCCCTTCCCCTTTTCCAAATTTGCGATCGTGCTACCCTCCGCCGCGATGAAGCTGGTCAGCTGGAACGTCAACTCGATTCGCGCGCGGCTCGAACGCGTGCTCGCCTGGCTCGATCGCGAAAAGCCCGACGTCTTGTGCATGCAAGAGCTCAAGGTGGAAGAGCAGGACTTCCCTGCTCTCGCCTTTCGCGGCGTCGGATATGAGATCGCGCACGCCTGTCAGCGCACCTACAACGGCGTGGCGATTGCTTCGCGCACACCGATCACCGACGTGAAGTATGGGCTCGATGATGGCGTAGAGGATTCGCAGGCGCGCCTGGTGGCCGGCACCGTGAACGGCGTGCGCATCTTGTCTGCCTACATTCCCAACGGACAAGATCTGGCCAGTGATAAATATGTCTACAAGCTGGCGTGGCTGGCGCGCTTGCGTCGCTATCTCGACACGCACGCGTCGCCGTCGCAGCCACTCATTTTATGTGGTGACTTCAACGTGGCGCCCGAAGAGCGCGATGTCTACGAGCCGCGTTATTGGGAGCGGCAGACGCTGTTTCACGTCGACTCGCGCGTGGCGCTCGAGCAGGTGCGCGCATTTGGTTTGACCGACACCTTTCGGCTCCATCACAGCGAATCGGGCGCCTACAGCTGGTGGGACTATCGAATGCAGGGGTTTCAACGCAACGAAGGACTGCGCATCGATCATATCTTCGCCACCGAATCGATGGCGTTGCGCTGCACGTCCACATCCATCGATCAGGACGAGCGACGCGAAGAGGGAAAAAAAGAAAAGCCCTCCGACCACGCCCCCGTCCTAGCCGTCTTCAAAGATTGATTCGCGTCAATCGACGAGCTCGAGCTCGCGCTCGAGCACGTTCAGCATCTCCTCGCGCCCGTCCGATCGCTTGCTCATGTCGATCACGTGCCAGGGAATCTCTTTGCCAGTCTTCTCGATCGCGCTCTCGAAGTAGTTCTTGATCACCTTGCGATCGCGAAAGGAGGAAGGGGGGAGCAACCACCATGCCACCGCGCGGGCGAATATATGAGAACTGAGCGGTGATGCGCCGCGTAATTCGTCCTGAAATGAGGACAACCGACCTGGTCGACGGGGTGCGGAGGTACGAGCTACGGCGCGGCGATGGCGGCGGCCCATAGGTCGGTCCCGCCCTTCCCACCCGATCGATTGGCGACCAGATAGAGCGCGCTGCAGTCGGGGTTCACCAGTCCTTCGACGTCACCGCTGGTCATTCCGAGCGCGTCGAGCGGCAGTGGCACCGGTCCGGCCCATTGGCCGTCGGTCGAGCCACGCGAAGCAAACTGTAGTTGCGGAGTGGTCCCAGTCGACGAAAAGATCAACGTCAATCCCGAGGGAAGGAGGGTCGCGTTCTGATAGCCGGCTGCGCCAATGGCGCCGGCGAACGCGCCTAGATTGCGGTCGGCCGCGCCCTGCACCACGTACGAAGAAGTTCCGCAGCCGGCGAGCGGCGCGGTGAGATAGAGCTCGGACGACGAGTCGTTGTTCAAGAACATCGGCAGCGAGAACGGACAAGCCAAGCTCGGCAAATGCGCAGCGGCGCCGGTGAACGAGGTGGCGCTGGCAACTGCGGCGACGTAGAGCTGAGTGGTGCCGCCCGAAGTACCGGCGAACCAAAACTTGCCGGTGTTGGTGAACGAGCCGCCGGCGATGGTGGTCGGACCGCCGGCGATGGTGACCGCTTGCGGGCTTCCGGTAACGGCGAGCGGATTGCCCCCGCTCAGCCTGATGGTGAAGAGCGCTCCACCGACCGTATAGTAGAGGGCGCTGGCGTCGAAGCTCAAACTGAGATTTCCCTCGGAGCCGGCGCTGTTGGCCGCGCCGAGGTTCACCAGGCCGGAGACTTCGCCATTTTTCAATCGCGCGTCGCAGCTTCGATCGGACAGCGGCGGCATGTCACCCGAAACAATGGCGGTGCCTTGCATGTCGGGCGGAATGACCGTGGTCACGCACAATCCAGCGACGGTGTCGCAGCGCAGACCCTCGGGACAAAGATATCCCTGATCTTGGCTGCAGCGAAAGCTTCCGTTCTGCGGTTGCGGATCGTAGCAGGACGGAATCACCAGCAACGCCGCGCCGGCGATCGCGAGCCCCATCAGGCCGAGCTTGAGCGCGCTCAAAATCGGCCTCGAGCGAAATCGAGCGCCGCTTGCGTCTTGGGCGATCGTTTGTGAAATCGTTCGTAGAGCAAAACCGCTTCGACCAACGTCAGCGCCGCGCCCACGCCCAGCGTCACATAGGCGCCGATGGCCATCGCTTTGCCCTGATCGCCGTCGTCCTTGAGCGAGCGAGTGTAGAGCGGCGGCGAATTGGGATTGCCCTCTTGATCGGAAGATTTTCCCAGCGACAGGCCGCCCAGCACGCCGCCTGCGATCAGTGAACCGGCGGCGACTCCGCCGATCGCACCGATGAGCGCTTTGCTAGGACGCGTGTCCTCGTCCGCATGAGAAAGCGCCGGCCAAAGTAGACCGAGGCAGGTGGCAGTGGCGACCATTCGGCGGGCAAACATCGTCGGACCATACTGATCCTGTGGGCTATTGGCAAGGGCTAGGATCGGGGTCGAGGGACTATGGAAAGTGGCTGCGAACCATGGCGAAATATCCGTCGAGCTCGTCGCCAATGGTCCAATAGGTCACCCCACGGGCACCGTATTTTTGTGCGATCAGGATCTTTTCTTCCATCGAGCCGACGTCTTCGTACCAGATCTGTCCGTAGTCGGCGCTGGAGCAATTCAGGGCGCGGCCGGACGCGTAATCGCCGTAGGGACAGTCCGCCATGTGATCGGTGGTCGTGGCCGACGCGGTCGTACAGAGCGCCGCGGCCGTACGCGCGCTGCCCCACCAGGTTTCGGAGATGCCGTAGTTGGCGACGCCGAGCATGAACTTATCGGCGTGACCGGTGGATTGTGCGTGCGCAAAGACCGCATCGATCCATCCCGCCGGCGCCAGCGGTCCTTCGTGATCGCCACCGTAATAGTGAAAGTCGTAGCCCATCACGTGCAGCGTGTCGCATCCCGATGCAAGCGTCACGTAGTCGTAGGCGTTCTCTTTGGGATCGTCGACCAGACCGGGCGCGGCCATCGAGAGCTCGGCGCCGACGGCGTGCAGTCCGGTCGAGAGCGCGGTCATGAAGGCGAGAAAGCCAGGCCGATCGACTGAGCTCCACAGATGCTCGTAGTCGATGTCGATGCCGGCGTAGCCGTGCGTCTTCACTAGGTCGACCAGCGCCTGTACGTGCGCCGCGCGCTTCGCATCGTCGCTGATCATGGTTCGAACGTACGCCACGTCGAGCGAATCGATGAGCGGCGCGATGCGCACATCGTTGGCCTTGGCCGCGTCGAGGATGCTGGCCAAGTCGGGGTGGTTGGCGGTCAGAATGCTCACGCCATCGGAAGAGATGGTGTACCAGCGCGGATGGACCCAATGAAATTCGGACGCGTGCGCGACGAAGCTGGCTTCGCCCACTTCATCGTCGATCCAGCCGCAGCGGGTGTGCGGATGCGCCGCAGCTTGGGCGGTGTCTGCTGCGACCGGTGCGGCAGTCTGTGTCGTATCGGTCGAAGTTGCCGAGCCGGCCTGGGCCAAATCAGCCGCACCACCGTCGGAAGGAACGGTGACTTTCGCCACCGACGACGACGGATCTCCGCCGCCAATAGTGGCGCCGCCGGGTGAAATGAAGGTGTTTCCACCACAAGCTGCGCAAAGGAGACACAGTGAGAGCATTCGTTGCATGCTCGCTCATCAAGCAACGCGCGGGCCACTTGGAATCCGGCCCTTCCGTCGATCAGTTTGAGTACCGCCGCTCGCTGTGTCGATGGGCGCAAGCCTGGGGCTACACCTGTGGACGCACGTCCACTACTGCGGCCAAAAGTGCGGAGTGGATGATACCATTCGAAGCGACCGCCTCGCCTTCGTCACAAAAGAAGCGTCCACCGGTGACGCTGGTGACCTTGCCGCCCGCCTCTGCGACGAGGAGCGCGCCGGCCGCGACGTCCCACGGTTTGAGCTTTCGTTCCCAGTATCCGTCGAAGATTCCGCACGCGACCATGGCCAGATCGAGCGCGGCTGAGCCAAAACGTCTCACTCCGTGTGTCATTTTGGTCAGAGCGGCAAATTCAGCGAAGTTGTTTTGCGGATGCGTGGCCGAGTCATAAGGAAATCCGGTGGCCAAGAGCGATGTATCGAGGGTCGCTGTATCGCTCACTGAAAGTCTTTCGCCGGCGGGATGCTTCACCGTCTGACGAAATGCGCCGGCGCCGCGCTCGGCATGAAACGACCAACCGAGTGCTGGCGCTTCGATGACGCCGGCCTCGAGTACGGAATTCACCTCGAGCGCGATCGACACGCAATAAAACGGAACGCGGTGCACGAAGTTGATGGTGCCGTCGAGCGGATCGATGAGCCAACGACGGCCGGAGCTGCCTGGGTGTGCCCCGCCCTCTTCGCCCAAGATGGCGTCGTCGGGAAAGCGCGCACGAATTTTTCCGACTAGAAAATTCTCGGCGCGGCGATCGAACTCGGTAACTAGATCTTTCGCGTTCGATTTGCCTAGCGCGGCGACGTTCCGCCCCTCGTCGCGACCGAGCAGAATCGCACCAGCTTCGCGCGCGATCTGACGAATGAACTCGAGCTCACTCACGTCGCACGGTTGCTACTGAAGATCGAGAACCATGGCGGTGGCGTTCGAGCCGACCGAGGCTTTGAATTGGCTCGACTCCATCACCAGCGCGTCGATCAGATCGAAGGAGACCGCGCGAAAGCCAAACTTCTCGGCGAAAAAGTCGCTGGCACTTTCGGTGAGCAGGTAGACCCGACGACATCCTCGTGAGCGAGCGCGATTGAGCGCGGCGTCGGCCAGCATCCAGCCGAGACCTTCGCCGCGGCGATCGGGCGAGGTGGCGAGCGCGCGCAGCACGCCGGCCTGATCGTAAAGCTCCATCGCCACGGTGCCGACCACGCGCCGCTCGGCGTCGCGCAAGATCAGCATCTCGTCGATGTGCTTTTCGAAATCGGGATAGTCGAGTTTGGTTTGCCCAAGCAGCGCCCGCATGCCGGCGCTGTCCTCATTCTTGGCGGGAACCACTGCGTCGCCGAGACGAGCCAAGAGCTTGTCGTGAATTCCATCGAAGCCGCCCGACGACATCACCACCACCGTGTCGCCGGCACCCGCGCCGCTCACCACCTGCTCGACGATCTTGTCGACGTCGGTGAGATGACGCGCGGCGACGCCTTTGCCGCGCAAATCGGCCGCCAATCTTTCGGGGTCGAAGCGATCGCCGGCCGGCGCCTTCTCGGGAAGATGCACCGCACCGATGATGATCTCGTCGGCGACTGAAAAAGCCTCGGCATATTCTTTTTGGAAAATCGCGCGACGACTGGTGGCCGAGCGCGGCTCGAAAATAGCGATGAGGCGTCCGCGACCATAACGATGGCGCAGCGCGGAAAGCGTCTGGCGCACTGCGGTCGGATGATGCGCAAAGTCGTCGATGATGGTCACGCCTTGCGCCACGCCGCGAACTTCTTGGCGACGACGCACGCCACCGAAACGACGAATGGCGCGTCCGATTTCGTCAGACGAAAGTCCAGCGCCGACGCTGGCTGCGATCACTGCCAGCGCGTTGGCCAGGTTGTAGCTGCCGGCCAAACCGGTGTCGAACACGCCGAACGGTCTTTGCGCGTGAAATACTTCGAAGAGCGTGCGTCCCCCCGCACGCGTGGCCATCGGCCTGGCGGTCCAATCGGCGGTGAGCGGCTCATCCGTTTTGGTCTGCACCGCGTAGGTCTCGACGCGGCAGCGCGCGGTTTTGGCCACTTCCAGCGCGGCCGGGGAATCGGCGGCCACCACCAACAGCCCGTCGGGCGGAAGCAGCGCGACGAATTTTAGAAACGCGCTCTTGATGGCGTCGAGCGAGGCGAAAATATCGACGTGGTCGAGCTCGATGCTGGTGATGATCGCGGTCTTAGGCCGGTAGTGAAGAAACTTCGACTCTTTGTCGAAAAAGGCGGTGTCGTACTCGTCACCCTCTACGACGAACAGCCCGTTCGGCGCGCCGAGCCGCCAGCTCTTGGAAAAGTTTTGTGGGACGCCGCCGATCAAGAACGAAGGATCGCGCCCGGCATCGAACAGCACGAACGCGAGCAGCGACGAGGTGGTGGTCTTGCCATGGGTCCCGGTCACCACCAGCGGATGCCCGTTGGTGAGGAAGAGCTCTTCGAGCAGCGCGGGAAACGACGTCAGACGAAGCCCGCGTTCTCGCGCAGCGGCCACTTCGACCTGATCTTTGCCGTGAACGTTGCCGACCACTACGGCGTCCGGCTTCCAGTCGAGGTTCTCTTTGCGATAGCCTTCCATCACCGCGATGCCGAGATCATTCAGCTGCGTCGACATCGGCGGATAGACGGCGGTGTCTGAGCCGCGCACGTCGTGACCCGCGGCTTTGAGCAGGCCGGCGAGCGAGCCCATGCCGGTGCCGCAGATACCGATGAGGTGGACCTTCATTCCGGCCCGAATTGGTATCAGCGACGTCGGCCACTGTCAATCGATGGGTCGAAAACTTTTGGTGAATTCGAGCGCGCGACCGAGCTGTCCGGCAGCCGTGCAGCGCGCGCGTGCAGCTTGACAGAAGGGCCTCCGGCGCCGCACGATAACCCGATGGTCGAGTCGAAGAAGAGTCACTTCAGGGGTAAGCCCCGTCCCGCGGAGGCGGTAGAGATTCTCTATCAGCTCCCCGGTGAGGAAGAGCGCAAGGCCTTCACCAAGAACATCGGCGTGGGCGGCGCGTTCGTGCTCATGCTGTCGCCACCGAAGACCGGCACGCTAGTGGAGCTGCAAGTGATCGTCCCGACCTCGAAAGCGCCGATTCCGATCAAAGGCGAAGTCCGCTGGATCGTCGACGGCAAACGTGGCGAACCCGCCGACCAGCACGGCATGGGCGTGAAGTTTCAGGCGCTCAACGTCGATCAACTTTTGGTATTGAACGAGTATTTCGCATCGATCACCCAGACGGTCGACCACGACTGATCCGCAAACGAAGGGACCGTCATGAACAGGCCCCTGGTACTGGCGTGTGAGGACGAAACGCGGATCGTCGAGCTGATTCGCACGCTCACCGAGCCGCTCGGCGTGGAGCTGGTGGCCGCCGAGGATGGCGCCGCCGCGCTCGCCTTCCTTTCGACGCGTCGGCCGGCGCTGATGACGCTCGACTTGGTGCTGCCCAACCTGGACGGCTTTGCGCTGTTGGAAAAGATGCGGCAGATGCGCGGTCTCGAAGATGTGCCGGTGGTGGTGATCTCGGCGATGACCGACGCGCAGACGATCAAGCGCATCTATCAACTGGGCGCGGTCGATTTCATTCCAAAGCCGTTCAACGTCGACATGCTCGACGCCAAGTTGCGCGTGTTTCTGCGCATGCGTGGCCTCGCCGAAGCGGTCAAGCAGCGGCAGGCGTTTTTGGAAGAGGTGGTCGAGCAGCTTTCGTCAGGCCTCATCGTCGTCGATGGCGCGGGCGTGATCGTGCGCATCAACGCCGCCGGCTGCTCCTCAGTGTCGCGGCGCGCGGACGAGCTGGTCGGTCGGCGGGTAGCCGATGCGTTGCCGGGCGCGGAGCCGATGTTTCTGGTCGCCGGAGAGCGCTATCAGCAGCGCGTAACCATCAAGACGCCGCACGGCGAGCGCGTGCTGGGGTTCACCAACTCCACCGTAGAAGTGAACGGCACGCAGGGCGCGGTGGCGGTTTTTCGCGAGCTCTCCGACGTGGAGGCGGCGCAGCGGGAGCGGGCCGAGCGGGTGTGGCGCGAACAGCTGGCTTCGTCGGCGCGCAGCTTCGTGCATGAGGTGCGAAATCCGCTGTCCGCCATCAGCGCTGCCGGACAAATGATCGCACGGTCCAACATTCCCGACGAGCAGCGCACTCGATTGGCGCGCGCGATCGAAGGCGAGGCCAATCGCATCGCCGGGCTCATGCAAGAATATGTGGAGCGGCGCGAGGCGCCCACCGCCGCCAACGCGGTCGACGTCTATGCGCTGCTTTCGGAAGTGGTGGAGGTGAACCTGCTCGACTCGCCGGCGCGCGCGCGCATCGGCATCGATTGCGACCACACCATTCCAGCGGTTCGCGCCGACGGTGCACGGCTCAAGCAGGTGGTGCTGAACTTGGTGCTGAACGCGATCAAGGCCACCGCCGAGAACGACACCATTCGACTGATCGCGCTGCGCGAGGAAAACGGCGTAGCGCTCAAAGTGGCAGACACCGGCTGCGGAATTCCCGCCGAGGTGCTGCCGCAAATTTTCGACGAGACCTACTCCACCAGGCAAGGCGGCGGGTTGGGCCTTTCGATTGCCAGGCGAATCGTGCAAGCCCACGGCGGCGAAATCCGCGTCGAGAGCGTAGAAGGCAAAGGCACCACCTTCACCGTCTGGCTCCCAATTCTTGGGGGCCACTCACCAGCCTAGCAGCTTAGGGGTCACGCTCCTGGGTAGTAACCCGCTGGTTTCTCGCGCTTATTTGAACCAACCGCGCGATTCGATTCTCCAGCTCTCGACAACTGAGTCGTTGCCCAACATCGGTTGCCGCAATTTGCGCGCTTAGGTCGAAAAATCCCTCATTCCTGAGTACTTGCGACCTAGGAGAGGGACCTCTTATTGGTAGTGGATGACGCGCTGTTTTTTTAGGAGCTCGTTCCAGGCGATGGTTAGGCCAACCGACAGGATTTGCGTTTCGGCGTGGTACTTGCCGTTGTTGACCACTGGGAGCGGGACACCGTTGATGTCGACATTCTGTCCACCGTTGTTAGCGTCGGCAGAGCGGATTTCGCCATTGGTGACGGTGCGATCGGGCGACCAGATGTAGGCGTAGGCGGCATTGATGGTGATGCCGCGAATTTTGTAGCCGAGTCCGGCAGTGGTGCCGATCTTGTCCATGGTGTCGGCGTCGAGCCGCGTGTCGCGCTTGAGCGTCGCTGCCGAGTCGTAAAAAATTCCCAGACGGAAGGTGAGCACGCCTTTCGGCAACTTCAAATTATACGCGCCGCCTAGTCGCGCGCCGAAGGTGTCCTTGTAGTGATGCGCGATGAACGGGCTCACTCCCATTGTGTATGGTCCGAGCTGAGGAATGCTGATCTGATCTCCGCCCTCTTCGGTGAACTGTCCCCACCCTTCGTAAATGCCGTTGAACTCGATGTCCGCCAATTCGAAATCGTTCTTGTAGAAAATGTAGCGAGCACCGACGCGGAGAACCAACGGAAAGTGTGTGGTGAAGCTGGCGGCGGCGGGATCGATCTGCAGCTTCGTCTGAGACGTGGGCGGAGTCGCGGTAACAGTGCCATCGGCACTGATGGTGAACGGCGCACGAAGGTTGAGCCCGAACTGCAGCGATCGCATGGGACGAAACATCGCGCCTAACGAAACTGTGGCGGTGTAACCGGTGAGATCGAGCTTAGCCACTGGGTCACAGTTGCCGAAATCTGGCGGACAAAGTCCGGCACCGATGGCGGTGAAGGTGGCGTTAGAGAGCTTGAACGTACCGACGACAAGGTGAACCGCCAATCCGACATCGAACCACTTGTTCACCCGCACCGCGGCGGCCAGCGTCGGGTACAGCACCAATAGATCGGCTTGCAGCAGGTCGTATCGTGACGGTCCCGGAGCACTCGCGCCATTCGCCGTCGTCACTGAAACCGGATAATCGCGCGTCGCAATCGCCGACGGGCCATACAATCCAAATGCAAATGTCCAACGATCGAACTTGTTGAAATCGGTCGTAAGTCCAATGAACGGCGCGGCATACAAACTTCCGCCGTTGTGCACGGTCGGATAGCGCTGTCCGACATAAGCCGGCTGCGGCGAACTGCTCGGCCCTGACGGGTAGACGCCATCGCGCGTAAAGTCATACGTATTGAACGGAACATTCAGATCGACCAGCAAGTTGGTGCCGCGCTGCCGCGCCAATCCGGCGATGTTGTACTCGAGCGCCAGCGGACTGTCGGCTTTGGCGGTAAACGTCGCGCCGCGTCCGAGTGCCTCCGTGCCGTTGTCCGGATATTCGAATCCGCCCGCCCACGCCGCTGCCGAATAGCAGCAGATCACCCAAGGAAGAATTTTTTTCATGCAGTCTCCGCGGACGCTTTCGTTCCGCTCGCCTTTCGTTGGCCACGCAAATGAATCATCAAAATCGAAACCGCCGCCGGCGTGACGCCCGAGATCCGGCTGGCCTGTCCGAGCGAGCGCGGCTTTACGCGCCCGAGCTTTTCTTTCATCTCGCGCGAAAGTCCGGCGAGGTTTTGGTAGTCGAGATCGAGCGGCACCGCCAAATCTTCCAGCGTGCGCATGCGAATCGCGTCGTCAGTTTGTCGGTCGATGTAGCCTTCGTATTTGACACGAATCTCGACGCGATCGGCCACCAGCGCATCACTCGATCCACCGAACACGTCGCGCAGCGCGGCGTAGGTCACTTCCGGCCTTCGAAGCAGCTCGAGCAAGCTCGTAGACTTACGCAGCGGCGCGCTTCCCAGCGCGATCACGCGATCGTTCACGCCCGCATTCGGCGACAAGATCGTCTGCTGAAGTCGCGTCATCTCGGCTAAAATCGCATCGCGTCGCGCACAGAACGCGCTCCATCGTTCGTCGTCGACAAGCCCGAGCTTGCGTCCGCGTTCGGTCAGACGTTCGTCAGCGTTGTCTTCGCGCAAAAGCAATCGATGCTCGGCGCGCGAGGTCATCATGCGATAGGGCTCGTCGGTACCGTTGGTGGTGAGGTCGTCGACCAGCACGCCGGCATAGGCTTCATCGCGTTTCAAAATCAGCGGCTCGAGCCCGAGTTGGGCCAAACCGGCGTTGGCGCCGGCGAGCAGACCTTGAATGCCCGCCTCTTCGTATCCCGAGGTGCCGTTCAATTGACCGGCGTGATAGAGCCCGCGGACGCGACGCGTCTCCAGCGTGGGCCACAGCTCGCGCGGATCGCAAAAATCATATTCGACCGCGTACCCAGGCCGCAGCATCTCGACGTTTTCCAAGCCGGGTATCGATTGCACCAGCTCGAGCTGCACATCGATGGGCAAGCTGGTGGAAATTCCGTTGGGATAAACTTCCGCAGTCGACAAGCCTTCGGGTTCGAGAAAAATCTGATGGCGCGATTTGTCGGCAAAGCGCACCACTTTGTCTTCGATCGACGGGCAATACCGCGGCCCGACGCCGGTCAGCTCGCGACGCTCGCCATACAGCGGCGAACGATGCAGGTTCTGGCGAATGATCTGGTGCGTCTTCTCGGTGGTGTAGGTGATGTGACAGGAAACCTGACGCAGCGGCGGCGCCGGTCCGTCGTCGGCAAATCGCGGCAGCGGCGTGTCGCCCGGCTGCGCATCGAGCCCGCGATAGTCGATGGTCCTACCGTCGAGCCGACAGGGCGTGCCGGTCTTGAGACGCGCCAGCGGAAATCCAATCGCCTCCAGAGATCCGGAGAGACTGCGACTCGGCGCTTCGCCAGCGCGGCCACCGTCGGACTGCGCCTGACCGATGTGAATTCGCCCGCGCAAAAACGTTCCGGTGGTGAGCACCACCGCATCTGAGCGCACCGCTAGCCCGATGGTCGTGCCGATGCCGCGAATTTTTTTGCCACCGGCATCTTCCTCGATCAGCAGCTCGGCCGCTTCGAGCTGCTTGATGTGCAGGTTCGGCGACGCCTCTATGGTCTGCCGCATCACGCGTCGATACTCGGCCTTGTCGCATTGCACGCGCAGCGCGCGCACCGCAGGCCCCTTCGACATGTTCAGTCGGCGAAACTGAATTCCGCAGGCGTCGGTGACTCGCGCCATCGCGCCGCCGAGCGCTTCGATCTCTTTGACCAGATGTCCTTTGCCGACGCCGCCCACCGCCGGGTTGCAGGACATCTGCCCGATCATGTCCAAGTTTCCAGTCACGAGCAGCGTGCGTCGTCCCAGCCGCGCCGACGCCAGCGCGGCTTCGCAGCCGGCATGGCCCGCGCCCACGACGATCACGTCGTACTTGGTCGGATGCACCTGCATGAAGCGGCGAGATTCGTCGGTGAGCGCGCCAGTGTCAAGCGTTTATGACTGCGAGGTCAATGATTTAGCTCATTTCTGCGCGATGCTTCGTGCTAAACGTCCGGATTATGGAGTCGCTCCTCAACGCAAAGGGCTTGGGCAAAAGATTCGGCGCTCACGACGCACTCGCCGGCGTGGATTTCGAGCTCGGCTCAGGTGAGCTGCTCGGTCTTCTCGGTCCGAACGGCGCCGGCAAGACCACCACGCTCAAGTTACTCCTCGGCATGCTGCGCCCGACCAGCGGGAGCGCGTCGGTGCTCGGATTCGATTGTACCGAAGCGTCGCTCGAGGTGAAGCGTCGCATCGGCTACAGTCCCGACGAACCGGCGTTCTACAATTTCCTCACTGGTCGCGAGACCATCGACTTCGCCTCTGAAATGCGCGGGGTCGCGCGCGCCGACGCCTGGGCCGAGATCGAACCGATGATCCGAGCGCTCGATTTTTCCGAGCAGCTCGAAGTGCTCACCAGCAACTATTCGCACGGCATGAAGAAGAAGTTGGCACTGCTGCTGGCGCTGGCACATCGTCCGAAAGTGCTCTTGCTCGACGAGCCGACCAACGGACTCGATCCGCCGACCGCGCACGCAGTGAAGGAGCTCTTGATCGAGAAGGCGGCGCAGGGCGCAGGAATTTTGCTCTCCACCCACCTCCTCGAAATGGCCGACCGCATGTGCACGCGCGTAATGATCCTACATCGCGGAACCATCGTCGCGCGAGGCAGTGTCGCCGATGTGCGTGCACGTGCCGGCGTCGCGCCGGAAGCGTCGCTGGAAGATGCGTTCCTCAAGATCGTGTCGAGCCCGACGTGATCTTTCGTCAGACCCGCGCGCTGGTCGTCGTTCTTTTTCGCAATTGGACCAGGCGCGCTCGACGACTCGGCGACTCACCCAAGCGTGGATTTCCTGTCACGTTCGTCCTCAACCTGATCTTTCTTCTCTACTTCGCGCCGGTACTTTGGAAAAATGGGTTGGCCATCAGCCAGCTCGGCGAATTCCGATCGACCGGCACGCGACTCGGCCTCTACGGCATCATCCTGCTCAACGCGTCGAGCGCGCTCACACTCATCTCGCCAGAGATGGGCAAACTTCGCCTGCCGCTCCGTCACTCGCTTCTCGACGAGCTACCGGTTTCGCCCTTCCCGATCATGATCGCAACCTGGTTACAGAGCGCGCCCTACATCATTATCTCGGGCGCGTTTTTGCTTGGCCTGTCGCCCGAGCTCAACCATTCGCCGCTGGGAATTTCTTACCTGACGGCGTTCTTGTTGCTGCTGTCGCTTTCCGCCTGCGCGCTCGGCATGGCGCTGGTTTCGCTCATTCGCGCACTTTTGCCTGCGC
This sequence comes from Myxococcales bacterium, assembly GCA_003153195.1. Taxonomy (GTDB): domain Bacteria; phylum Myxococcota_A; class Polyangia; order Palsa-1104; family Palsa-1104; genus PALSA-1153. The sequence goes on along the minus strand of PLXG01000409.1, from coordinate 6,909 downwards.
ATGTCCGAAGCAAACTAACCTTTCTGTCGGTCGCCGGCATGTTGTTCGGCTTTCTACTGCTCAGCTTTTCGAAGCTGGCCGCAAGCCTTTCTTGGCTGACGTTCGATCCATGGAGCGGAGTGTTTGAGTGGCTGGCAGAGTTTCTCACCGGCCCGTACCATTCGATCGGCAGCTTGGCGGCCATCGGTCTCGTGGCAACGGCGGCGCTTGGAATCACTACAGCCTGTGAGCTGCGCGGTTACGATCGCATCGACTCCGCACCACCGGTGCGTCCAAACGATCGCGTGAAGGGCGCGCTCGATATGGCGCGCGTCGAACGACTTCTGGGCGATCGCGAAACGGGAAAACGCTTCGCCTTTATTTTATTCATCCTCCTCGGCGCAGCACTGATCTTTGGTCAACACGCCATGAAATCCTCAGCCGCCATCGATATTCCAGTGTTGATGGCGACCAACATTGTCTACCTGAGCAGCATGCTCACCTTGCAATTCGCCAGCACCATGGTGAAGCGCGACGTCGATGCGCGCGCGCTGCTCTCCACCTTGCCGATCGAGCCTTATCAAACGCTGGCGGGAAAAGTTTCCGCGCTCCGTCGCCGTCTCGTGCCCCTGGCGATGTTGGCGCTGATCGTCCTCGGCATGATGGTGCCGCGACTCGGCCTGTCGGGCGTGCTGTGGCGCGGTTGCATTTTTTACGTTTCGCTGTGGCTCCTTTGCGACGCGGGCGTGTCGATCTCGTTTTTGTCGCGAGGGCTGGGCGCGGCGGCGGCGATGGGCGCCAGCGGAGGCGCGAGCTTTGCCACCACCCTGCTCATGTTTCCTTTCATCATGGCGAACCTCTCGACCAATCCCTTCTCGGCGCTGATCTCCCTCGCGATGTTGTGGGCCATCAGTCGCGAAGCAAAGCGTTCGGCTGAGAAATGCGTGCGCTGGCTGGATGACTCCGGCGACGTCGAACGCGAGAGTGAGATCTGGCGCGCGCTGTTGGTGCTCTCCGCCTTTTTCGCGACTCAAGGGTTGGTCGCGCAGATGCTCAAGTTCATCGGACTGTCGATCTCCGACGGGCGAACCTTGGCTGTCACTTACGGAATTTCGGCCATCGTGCTGGCGCTGCTCACCTACCGGGAACGAGCGCGACTTCCTCTGTTGGTCTTGTGGCCCAAGAAACCGCTCGCGTTATTGCTCGGCCTCGGCGGCGGTGCGCTGACCGCATTCGGCTCGGTGAGACTGTTTCGGCTCATTACCGATCACGATCTACTTCCCGAAGGTTGGCTTCCCAAAGCGTCCGAAGCCGCACCAACGCAAGGCGTGTGGATGGTGGCGGTCGCAGTGATAATCGTCGCACCGATCGCCGAGGAATTCTTTTTTCGCGGATGGCTGCAGACCGCCATCGCCAATCAGCTTTCGCCGCAAAAACGGAGGCGCGCGATTCTTTACGGAGCGCTGGTCTTCGCCGGGATCCACGTCGGGTCGCTCTACCTGCCACAATTCGCGCTCGGTCTGATCGCGGGCGCGCTCTATTTCTGGTCGGGTGGACTGCTCCCCGGAATTCTCGCTCACGCGATGCACAACGGACTGGCCACTTGGCTGGGAAAATGATCGCTCAGTTCTTGGGTTTGATCTCTCGCGATTCACGCAGATCGTAACGCCAACTCTCGTCGAGCTCTTTGACCAGCTCGGGATCGTCGATCACGAACACCGCTTCTTCCAGGCGCGTGAGCGACAGCAGATTCAAGTTGAGCGAGCCGATCATGGCCAGCCGATCATCGATGACCATGGTCTTGGCGTGCATCATCGTCGGTTGGTACTCATAGAGCTTGACGCCACCGTCGAGAAGCTCGTTGTAAAGTCGGCGCTGTCCGATCTTGGCCAGCGGTAGATCATTTTTCGAACCCGGCAGAAGCACGCGTACATCCACGCCCTCGCGCACCTTTTCAGCCAAGAGTGCCATTAGCGACTCGTCAGGCAGGAAGTAGGCGTTGGCGATATGAACTCGACGGCGCGCCGATTTGATCAGAAGATGCACCAGCCGCTCGCTCTCGGTGAGATAGCCCGCGGTCGACGACACGAAGCCCACCCGCGCAGGACCGTCGGGAGCGATCGCCGGAAGCTCGTCCTCGGGCAAGAGTGCGCCGCCGGCCTCTTGCCAATTCTGCGCAAACGCACGCTGCACGTCGTTCACCACTGGGCCGGTCATACGAATGTTGTCGTCGCGCCACTCATCGGCGAAACGGCGTCGAGTCAGGCGAAAATGGCGACGATGTTTCGATCCCCACTCCTGCCTCACGCCGAAGCCGCCCAGATAGGCGGTCTTGCCGTCGAAGATCACCATCTTGCGGTGATTACGCTCGAACAGATTCTTCATCGCCACCGGCCGGAACAGCTTTGCTTCGCAGCCCATCCCACGCAGTTTTGGCGCCACCACTTTTTGAAAATCGGGGCTGCCCAGCGGATCGGCCAGCACGCGACACTTCACGCCATTTTGGCGCGTGCCGATCGCAGTGAGCAGCCGATCGCTGACCTCGCCAGGATCCCAAATGTACTCGACGAAGTTGATGCTGACCGTGGCGGCGGCAATGTCGGAGATGATTGAATCGAACACACGGCCATTCGGCTCGAGCGACCACCGATGACCGGGTAGTAGGCGCGCGCTGGCGCTCTGAAACAGCGCTGCCTCGAATGCGGGCGCATTTTCATCGAGCGATGGAACCGACCCCGAGATTTCAAACGTGGAGCGGACACCGCGAAAATCACACGCGGCGAGCAAACTGCCGAACGCGAGCAAGCTGCTGAGCGCAATCACGCCGCCGAAGCTGCGCGCTAGCCTCATCAATATTGAATCCCGATGCCGAGGGCCAGCGACATCGACTGATCGGGAAGCGCCGCGCGGGCACCCAGATTTCCATCCACATCGAAACGTAAGTTGACCGCGGTGGAGATTCGCCCGCGACCGAGGCTGAACAGACGAATTCCGGCCGCCAACATTCCGCCCACCAGCAGCGCGTCGTCATGTTTGTAGAAGGCCTGGCCCACGGTCGGACCGAGCTGGATATGTAGCAGACGCGCCACCCGCAATTGAAGCCCGATGCCCCCAAGGCCTTCGAGATAGAGGTTGGTACCTTCACCGCCGGCGACGAATCTGCCGTCGGCAAAAACGCCCACCGGTCCCACGATCTCGAGTCCGATCATCAGCTCGCCGCCGCCAATCAGCGTCTCGAAACCAGGTGCCCGTTCGTCGAGTCCCAGACCCGATCGCCAGCCCAGCGTACCGTTGAGCTCGGCGTCCAAATGATCGCGCAGCCAATTCTTGGCGCTCTTGTCGGCTCGCGCAAAAGACGCGATCGAAAGCAAGAGCGCAAAAATGGCCAGCGCGCGGAGCTTCATCTCTCCTCGAGGCCCTTACAGAATTTGGCCCCGTGCGGAAAGCGAGTGGCGAAGTCGTATACGTTCAAGGTCAAGTAGACATCGAGCTTAGTCACCTGCTGATCTTTTTGGTCGGCTTCGAAGCGAACGCCCTCGACACGCACCGAGCCGCAGGGGTCGTGAATGCCGCGGCGGACTTTTTGTGTGTGCTCGAGGAATTCGCGCATGTCGGACATCATGCAGTTGGGTGCGCCGCAGCGAAATTGCAAGGTGTCGTACCAATCGCGCGCCGCCTCGCCATGCTCATAGATGAAGAAGGCGGGCGTCATCCCCTCCTCCGCGGAGGCCTCGGCATGAAAATGCACCCGATGGCGGCCGGGCGAAAGATCGACGTAGCCGCACGAGCTCTCCGCGCCGGCGGTCGACTTCGAGAGCGTGCCGCGACCCTCGACGGTCAGCTCTTCTTTGAAGAGCCCACGACCGGTGCGCAGCTCGAAGCGCTTTTGTCCGGCTGCAATGGGCGACTCATCCTCAGGCCCGACGGGAGCGCCGTTCTGATCGAGCGCGCGGCATTGACAGGCGCCCTCCTTACAGCGCGGACTGGCGACGACCAGGGCACCTTTGGCGAGGGCGGCCGAGTTGGGGCCAGAACCGGCCGAATTGGCGGCGGGGCCGGCGCATCCGGCGAGCGCGATCAAGAGGACGATTCGGTGCATAGAGGCATCGTACAGCGTTGACAGAACGGTCTCAAGACGACAAGGATAGGGCCCTCCATGCGCGCCTCGATTCTGGTTGGCCTTCTTTTGCTCATGTTTACGTCCGCCGGCTGTGGCGATGGCGGCTGGAACATGTTCAAGACCACGCCGAATTTTTATCCCACGGCGCAGCAGAACTACGAATACGGCCTCACCGAGCTCAAGGGCTCAAACTGGCTGGTGGCGATTCAGTTCTTCGAGCACGTGAAGAAAAACTTCGGCTTCTCGAAGTACGCAACGCTGGCCGAGCTCGGTCTCGCCGATGCAAATTTGGGACGAGAGAAATACACCGAGGCCATCGAAGGCTACAAGCAGTTCATCAAAGCGCATCCGTCGAACGAGCGCGTCACCGACGGCTACGCGCCGTTCAAGATCTGTCAGTGCTACATGAAGGAGATTCCCAGCGACTGGCTGCTGGCGCCGCCGGCGTATGAAAAAGATCAGGGTCCGGTGGTGGACGCGATGCGCGAGCTGGAGACCTTCATGACCGACTACCACGACAGTCCCCATCGAGCGCAAGCAGAGAAATATCTGGCTCAAGCGATTCAGCGCATCGCCGATCACGAGCTGTACGTGGCCAAGTTCTATCTCGATCGCAATCATCCCTACGCGGCCATCGGTCGTCTCGAACATCTGGTGCGCGAATATCCGAGCTCCAAGCGCGAGCCGGAGACGCTGCTTCTCCTCGGCAAGACCTACATGAAGATGAACAAGCTCGATTTGGCCAAGACCGCCTTCGAGAAGCTGCGGAACGAGCATCCGGAGGACTTCCGCGCCGGCAAAGCACAACTCTACATCGACTTCATCAACGCCAAGCCGAAGAGCTGATCGTGCAGCCGCCCATCGATGAACGCGTCCGCCATTTGATGCAGCTCGCCATCGAGCACTACGACAACCACGAGTACGACAAGGCCGAGCCGCTGCTTCGGCAGATCGTGCGCGATCACAAGACGTTCGCCGACATGTTCAACATGCTGGGCGTCATCTATCACGCGCAGGGAAGCTTCACGCAGGCGCAGGAGATGCTATCGGAGGCGCTACGGATCAACCCCAACTACACCGACGCCGCGCTCAACTTGGCTGTCACCTACAACGATCTCGGCAAGTACGAGCAGGCCCGACAGATCTACGAGCGCGCCATCGCGTCGTCGCGGGCGCATCCGCAAAGGCTCGACCCATTCGCCAAGGGCAAGTTGGCCAACATGCACGCGCAGACGGCTGACGCCTACGCCGGGCTCGGCATGCCCGACGACGCCAAGCGTGAATACCTGCGCGCACTCGAGCTCTGTCCGACCTTCATCGACATTCGCGCCAAGCTGGCGGCGACCTTGCGCGACCTCGGTGACAAAGAGGGCGCGCTGGCACAGTACGAAAAAGTGAAACAGGAGGCGCCCGACTACCTTCCCGGGCGTGTGAATTTAGGCGTCACGCTCTACTCGATGGGCCGCACCGAAGAGGCGCGTGCCGAATGGGAGATCGTGCTGCAAAAAGAGCCGGCCAATCGCAGCTGCCGCATGTACCTCGACATCTTGAAAGGAAAGAATCCATGAAGAAGTGGCTTCTCCTGATGCTGCTCGCGCTCTCGTTCCCGGCCCAGGCGGGCGACTGCCGATTGCGCTGCAAAGAAAAAGCGCGCGCGTGCAAAGATCAATGCAAGCTCGAGCTGCCGCACCTGAACGACGCGCGGCACCGCTGCCTCAAGTCTTGCGAGATTCATGAGCACGAGTGCAAGTCGCACTGCTGATTTCGTTTGAAACGCGAAAATCTATCGTCGGGCACGCCATGGGAGCCGCTGGTAGGCTACTCGCGCGCGGTTCGCGTGGGCGCGCACATCGCAGTCTCTGGCACCACCGCCACCGATGAAGACGGAAAGATCGTCGGAGTCGGCGACCCGTTCGCGCAAAGCGTGCAAACGCTCAAGAACATCGAGACCGCGCTCGGCCGTATCGGCGCCAAAATGTCTGACGTGGTGCGCACTCGCATCTTCGTAGTCGGCCCCATCGCCGAACGGTCGAGCGAAATCGGTCGTGCCCATCGCCAATTCTTCGCCAACATTCGTCCGGCCACCTCGATGGTGCAGGTGGTCGCGCTCATCTCGCCTGAGATGCTGGTCGAGATCGAAGCCGACGCCATCATTTCGGTCTGAGACGTGCTAGCGATCTCTCCGAGAACTGTGCCCTAAGGTAGCAAGAACATCCCGAAGTTCCCCACACAACCCACGCCGAATGACCGCGTAACCAATCGAATCCATTAGAGCTGGACGACCAAACCGCGCGGTACGGTCGTTGCTCTAGGACCGCTCAAGTCTGGGGGAACAAATGGGCATCAGGTCGCGGTGTTTTCTGGCGTTCGCATTGCAGTGCAGCATCGCTCGCGCCGATTTCGTGGTCACGGTGATCGACCCGTGTCATCCGCTACCGGGTAGCACCATGTCGATCACTCCACTTCCGGACGGCACCCTACGAATCCTGTTTAGCGGAACCCCCACGTTGACCTATCAGATCCAGGTCACGACCGATCTGAAAAGCTACACCACGGTCGCCACCGTGGTCGCGGGCGACGATGGCTCTTTTTCCTACATCGCTCAGCCGAGTGCGAATGGTGTCGGGCTTCATGCGTATCGAACCATGGTGCAACCCGATCCAACCTGTTCGGCCAAAGCGCCGGTCGCGGCCAAGCCATCGGGAGCGCCCGATCCAGTCGCGGCAGCGGCGGCAGCGCAAATTCAAATGCTTTGGGGTAGCGAAATTTCTCGCCTCCAATCGGCGACCACCGAGGCGCAGTTCGTGGCG
>PLXG01000059.1 GCA_003153195.1 Myxococcales bacterium | reverse complement strand
TGCCGAATTCCAGCCCGCCGCGCACCGTCGATTTGTGGAAACCCCAGGCGAATCCGCGCGGCGCCGGCGGAATGAACACCGCGCGCAGGAGTTCCGCTCGGCCAAGCTTGAGCGGCTTCAATCCGTCGCCGGTAAACAGTTCTTCGACGCGGATACGGCGGCTTCCCGTTTCGCCCAGGATCTCGACGTGCGCATCCAGCGCGATGAGGGCGGGCGCGATATCGGACATATAGACCGACCAGCAGACATCCTGCCGGTTGCGCGGAAACGGATAACAGCAGCTGCCGCCGCGCTTGAAGCACGGCGCGACGAACTGGTAGTCGTGCTTCTGGTCCAGTTGCATGCAGCGTGTTTCCTGGCACAGGTTGCCGCCCAGCGTGCCCATCTGCCGAATCTGGTTACCGCCCACGACGTGGACGCTCTCGGCGAGCATCGGAACCTTGCTCCGCAGCAGGCCGGAGCCCTCCAGATTGGCGAGGCGCGACAGCGCATCGATGCGAATGGAGCCGTCCGCAAGCAGTTCCGGTTCGCGCGGCTCGATCGCCCCCAGGCTCACCAGCGTGCCGGGCTTTATGTTTTCCATGCGCATGCTGGGCAGCAGGTCGGTGCCCCCGGCAAGCGCGCGCGCGTCGCCCTGCAGGCGGGCCAGCAGCGCCACCGCGCCTTCCAGCGTGTCAGCCCGTTCGTAATCGAAATCGAAAAGGATCATGCTCGGTTCTCCGTCCTGGCGGGACGCGCGGCGAATTCCGCTGGCGCACCGCCCCGCGCAGGAATTTACGCGGCTCGCTTATAGTTTGTACATAAAACCATATTTGCGATAGGACTATAGGCCGAGGTACCGCGCGTGTCAACGCCCCCGGCGGCGGCGGACCGCCCGCCTGCGGCGCTCAGCGATCGAAGGCGCGCGAGATCCGCTGCAGAAGGTCCAATAGCCGCGCGCGTTCGCCCGGCTTGAGTACGGCGTCCATCGCGCGTTCCTGCTGCTCAATACGCCGGGTCACTCCCCGCAGCAGCACACGCCCGTCGCCTGTTAGCTCCAGCGCATAGTAGCGACGATCATTCGCGTGGCGCGTGCTCGATATGAGTCCCCGCTTCGCCAGTCCTTTGATCGACAGGGAGAGCGTCGCCTTGTCGAGCTGGTAGATGCGCGTAAGCGTGATAGAGTTGATGCCCGGATTCGCCCTGAGCATGGTCAGCAAGCTGAACTCGCCCGGTGTGACACCCGTTTCCCTGAGCGTGCGCGAAATATCGCGGAACATGGCCGATTGCGCCTGCCGCAACTGATAGCCGATATAGCTGGGGAGTCTGCCGAAATCTACATCGGCTAGTTCGCGTCCCACCTTCGATTTCGTGGCGCTCTTCATGGTCTTCCCGGCTGCGCCGCGGCCGGGGGGGCGATTACCGGGCATTGCGCAGCCTCAGTAGCTGGCTGACGATGCCGATAGCGATTTCGGCTGGGGTATTATTGCCAACCTTGTCGCCGAGCGGGCAGACGATCCCGTCGATGAATTCGCGCGGCAGCCCGTCTTCGGCGAGCTGCCTCCTGACGATTCCAGACTTGGCGTCACTGCCGATGACACCCAAGTGGGAAGTTGCTATTTTTCTCTTCTCGATCGCCTTGAGGATGGGCAGGTCGGAACCATGGCCCATGGTCATCAGGATCACATCTGCGCCCGGGACAATCCGGTCGACGCCATCGCAATAATTGCTGACGTGACAGGCTTCCAGCTTGTCGTTGCGCGGCAGTCGCTCCAGCCATTCGGCGCGCGTATCCACGCACACCACGTGGCAGTCGAGCTCGACCAGGAACCGGCACAGCGACTGCGCGACGTGGCCGGCGCCGAAGATCACGATTTGCCATTTCGAGACGAGGTGAGCTTCGAAGAGAAAGGTGACCTCGCCGCCACAGGTCATTCCGATTTCGCTCTGGAGATTCCAGGTGACGAGGCGGGGGGCGCCGGCTTCGGGGGTTTTCGCGGCGTCTTCGAGGAGCTTCATCGAATCGGCGATGACGCGCGCTTCGACTTTGCCGCCGCCGACGGTTCCCCAAAAGAGCCCGTCTGAAGTGATGATAACTTTCGCACCAACGTCCTGGGGGGCGTGGCCTCTCATTGCCGCCATTGTGACGACGACGAAAGGCTTGCCGTTCTGCTCGAGCTCGAGCGCGTGTGAGAAAAAATCGCTCATTTCCGGCTCTCCCAGGCATAAAAACGCGAGGGCATGAGCGCGCGAAGCACTTGTTCCTGGGTTGCGGGCAGCTCCATCCACGGATATTTCTCGCGGTGATGGGGCAAGGATTTCAGCGCGTCGTGAATCGCGGTCCAGACTCCGATGGCAAGAAGAAGCGGAGGTTCACCGACGGCTTTCATTCCCTTGAGGGCCGCGTAGTTCGTATCGTTTGGCAGAAGCTTCGCTTCAAAGCGGCGTGGCGTATCCTGCACGCTCGGAATTTTGTAAGTGCTGGGTGAATGCGAGAGGAGATAGCCCTTGTCGGAGTAATGCAGCTTCTCGGTCGTGACCCAACCCATTCCCTGGACAAAACCGCCGGTGACCTGACCGAGATCGAGTCCTTCATTGATTGTGCGTCCGAGATCCATGAGGATCCTGACGTCGAGGACTTTGACTTCGCCGGTATCGGCATCGATCGAGACTTCGGAGCACGCGGCACCTTGGGTGAAATACAGGAACGCATCACCTTTGCCGCTGAGCTTATTGAACGAGAGATTCGGGATCTTATAGTGCCCGTATTCCGAGAGCGAAATGCGCTGATGGTAGGCTTCGTGAATGAGCGCGGAGAAACCGATCGTCTGCGCCAGACTGTCCTTACGAAACACGCGGCCGTCCTTGAATGCAATGCCGTGATAGGTGGCGACGCCGGATTTCCAGTCGGAGTCCGCGTTGGGATCCGTCGGATGAGGCGCGGGTTTTCCGGTCAATTCGACCTCAGGCTCAGTGCCGAGACCCGCGGTTTTTTCGGCCCAGCGGCTTTCAGGAATATCAAAGAGTCGGGTGGCGAGTTCGCTGAGGCGAGACTTGAGTTTTCTCACGGCGAGAACCGCCGCGGCACCATTGATATCCGTGCCGCTCGAAGCGGCCGTCGGAGAAGTATTCGCGTTCTTGTCGGTCGAAGTCGCCATCACGCGAATCTGATCGCGCGGCAGACCGAGTTCCGCCGCTAGGAGTTCCGCGATTCGCGCATTCACACCCTGGCCCATTTCGGTCGCACCCGTCGAAACCTGAAGAGAGCCGTCGCGGTGGATGATCACGAATGCATTGGCCTGATTCAGGTAGCGAGTGGTGAAGGAGATTCCGAATTTCACGGGAGTAAGCGAGAGTCCGCGCATAAGAAACGGCGGCTTGCCTTGAAGGACGGCGCGGTTGTGGTCTTCGATTTCCGTGCGGCGGGCCTGGTAATCGGATTCGCGCTCGAGCTTCGTGAAAAGCTCGGGCAAGCAGTTGTTTTCGACCTTCTGGCCGTAGTGAGTGATGTCGCGCCCGCCTTCGGCCGTATAGCAGTTGAGCTTGCGGATCTCGAGCGGGTCTTTCTTCACCGCGTGCGCCACTTCTTCGATGATCTTCTCGATCATCGCTACACCCTTCGGGCCGCCGAAACCGCGGAACGCGGTGTGCGGATGATAATGTGTGCGGCAGACCTGGCCCGTCACGCGCAGATTCGGAATGAAGTAGGCGTTGTCGCTGTGGAGCATGGCGCGCTCCATGATGGAGGTCGAGAGATCGGCGTATGCCCCGCCGTCGGAATAGAGCTCGGCATCGAGCGCGAGTATCCGGCCGTCGCGATCAAAGGCCACTTTATAATCGTTTTGGAAGGGATTCCGTTTTCCGGTCATCACCATATCGTCGTCTTTGGTGAGGACGATTCGAGCGGGCCGCTTGAGCTTTTGTGCGACCAACGCCGCATAAGCAGAGTAGGGCGCGCCTTGCGATTCCTTGCCGCCGAATGCTCCGCCCATGCGTTTGACCGTGCAGACGACGTCTTTATAAGCGAGCCCGAGTGCGTGAGCGACCACGTGCTGCACTTCGGTAGGGTGCTGAGACGAGGTGTGCTCCACGATTTGGCCGTCTTCGCGTGGATAAGCGACCGAAACCTGGCTCTCGAGATAGAAATGATCTTGGCCGCGGATGACGACTTGGCCTTCAAGTTTGAGGGGTGCCGAGCGAAGCGTTGCTTCGACATCCCCACGCTCGATTTTGCGGAGCGGGCCGATGAAGGATTTCTGCCGCTTGGCCTCGTCGACACTGAGAATCGCCGGCAGCACTTCGTAATCGACTTGAACGAGTGAACGCGCGAAGCGCGCTCCATCGAGTGTGTCGCAGGCGACGACCGCCACCGATTCTCCGGCAAAGAAAACCTCCTGCTCGGCTAGAAGCGGTTGATCCTTGAAAATCGTGCCCCAGATATTGTGATGAAAATCCTTTGCGGTGTATACGCCGAGCACTCCGGGGTGCTTGAGTGCCTTGGCGGTCTGGATGCTCTTGATCTTGGCTCGGGCGTGGGGGCTATAGACGACTTCGACGAAGACTTCGCCGTGGACCTTCGGCCGGTCATCGACGTATTCGCTCTGGCCGGTGACGTGCGTATGCGCAGAATCGTGCGGCAAGCTCACGGATGCACTCCCTCGGGNNCACGGACGCGCTCCCTCGGCCGAAATCCGCTGAAGCGGAGAGGAGATGCTGGCACCCGCGTTTTCTCTGAAGAACCGATAAAAGAGATTTTCGACGATCACGCGGCGGAACGCGCCCGTTCCACGAAGATCGCCGATCGGATTCATCTCCGCATGCAGGGTTTTTACGGCGCGCGCGAGAGAGGCTTCGGAGATATCGGAGCCTTTGAGCGCGGTTTCAGTTTTCGTGAGGCGAAGCGTGGTGGGGCCGACGCCGCCCATCGCGATTCTGATTTCTTTGAGTTTCGTTTTGGCTGGGTCCGCCCAAACGGCGCGGAACGCGGCATTGACGCCCGAGATATCGAGATCCTTGCGCTGGGAAACTTTATAGAGCACCCAGCTTTCCATCTTCTTTTCTTCTTCAAAAGTGATGGCGGCAATGAATTCGCCGGATTTGAGGGCGGTCTTGCGGTAGGCGAGAAAGAATTTTTCCATCGGTACTTTTCTGAGACCACGCGTACCTGAAATCACGACTTCAGCGCCGGCGACGAGGAGAAAGGGAGGGGTGTCCGCGATCGGCGAGGCGTTGCCGACGTTTCCGGCGAGAGTGGCGACGTTCTTGATCTGCGGCGAAGCGAAGAGATCGAGGAACCGGGCGAACTCAGGCGCCGTGTCCTTGATGAAGGAGCGAAGCTCCGAGAGCATGACGCGAGAGCCGACCGAGATTTTAGGCCCGGTCTTCTTCAGTTTGTAGAGCTCGGCGATGAGATGAAGGCTCAGGATCTTTTGCAGGCGGATCTTGCCTTTGTTGTGTACGACGCCGAGGTCAGTCGCCCCGGTGACGATTCGCGCGTCTTTGTTGCGCAGAAGAAATTTGGAGGCGTCCTTCAGCGAAGTGGGTGCGAAGAATGAAAACCGATCCGTCTCCATGGAGATCGCCATCTTCATGGCTTTCTTCAGCTCTTTGTCTTGTGCCGTCGAATAGTAACGCGCTCTTACGGATTCGCATTTCGCGACATCGACCGAAACCATCGCGTCGATGATCGGCTGGTAGCCCGTGCAGCGACAGAGATTCCCCGTCATGCAGTTTTTAGCCTCTTGCGATTCGATCGATTGGAAGGATTTCGATTCGAGTTTCTTTTCAACGAGCCCGGTCATGGCGACGACGAAACCGGGCGTGCAGAAACCGC